>JAFEDF010000153.1 GCA_018241785.1 Pseudomonadota bacterium
CCGATCCTGCAGGCGACCGGGCTTTCGAAGCACTACGGCGGGGTCATCGCCAACTCGGACATCGACTTCAGCGTCAACGCCGGAGAGCTTCGCGGCATCATCGGGCCGAACGGCGCCGGCAAGAGCACGTTCTTCAAGATGCTCACCTGCGAAGTGCCGCCGACGTCCGGCACGATCATGTTCGAAGGCCGCGACATCACCGGCAAGAGCGTGACCGACGTCTGCCAGCTCGGCCTCACCAAGAGCTACCAGGTGAACCAGCTCTTCGACGGGCTCACCGTCGGCGAGAACGTCACCATTGCTGCGCTCGCGGCGCTGCGCGGAACGTTCCGCCTCGACCTCCTGCGCACTCCGCGATCGATTCCCGGGCTCCGCGAGACGGTCGAGCACACGCTGGAGCTCGTCAGCCTCACCGGGCGCCGTGACACGCCGGTCTCCGACCTCGCCTACGGCGAGAAGCGCCGCCTCGAGGTCGGGCTGGCGCTCGCTTCGTCGCCGTCGCTCCTGCTGCTCGACGAGCCGCTCGCCGGAATGAGTCCGAGCGAGCGCGTCGAGACGGTGAAGCTCCTGAAGTCGATCGCCGAGGGAAGAACCCTGATCATCATCGATCACGACATGGATGCGTTGTTCAATCTCGCCGAGCGCGTCACCGTCCTGCAGGAGGGCCGCGTGCTCGTCGAGGGCACTCCCGACGAGATCAAGAGCAACGCGCAGGTTCAGGAGGCGTACCTCGGAGGCGTCCACGAGGAGCTCGCCCAATGAGCCTTCTCGAGGTCAGCGGGCTCAACAGCTACTACGGGGATTCGCACATCCTCTTCGACGTCGGCCTGCGCGTCGAGAAGAACGAGGTGGTCGCGCTCCTCGGACGCAACGGCGCCGGGAAGAGCACGACGCTGAAGAGCCTGATGGGTGTGGTGACGCCGCGGACCGGGTCGGTGAAGCTCGACGGGGTCGAGATGGCCGGCAGGAAGAGCTACGCGATCGCGAACGCCGGCATGCAGCTCGTGCACGAGGACCGCCGGATCTTCGGCAGCCTCAACGTCGAGGAGAACCTCGTCGTCGCGGGGCTCACCGCGAAGGGCCGCTGGCCGGTCGAGCGCATCTACGAGATGTTCCCGCGCCTCAAGGAGCGCCGCCGCAGCAGCGGCACCGACCTGTCAGGGGGCGAGCAGCAGATGCTCGCGATCGCCCGTGCGCTGATCCGCGACCCGAAGATCATCCTGCTCGACGAGCCGTTCGAGGGTCTCGCGCCGGTGATCGTGCAGGCGCTGATGAAGGCGTGCCACGATCTCGCCGCCGCCGGGCAGACGATCGTGATCGTCGAGCAGAACATCGCGGCGACGCTGACGCTCGCGCAGCGCGTCTACATCATCAACAACGGCCACGTCGTCCACGAAGGGCCGGCCGGCGTCATCAGGAAGCAGCCCGAACTGCTGCAGCGCTACCTCGGCGTCTGACCCCACCTCGGTCACGCAGGCCGCTTCCAGCCGCCGATGATCGCGCCGGCGACACCGAGGCCGATCACCGCGTACGCCGCGTTGATCAGCCAGAGGCTCACCGGCCTCGCCTCGAACCCATAGTTGAGCGCGAGCGACGCCGCGACGAAGCACGACGCGATGCCGGCGCCGAGCTTCAGGCCGCCCGCGAGCGTCGCTGCTTCGAGGCGCTCGATCAGCCACGCGAGCGCGTAGCACATGACGAGGATCGACACGAAGCCGATCACATAGGCCTGCGGCCGGCCGCCCTGCTCACGGGCGATCTGATCGAAGTTCCTGCCGATCGCGGCCGACCACGGCGCTTCGAACAATCCGTACCAGATCGCGCCGAACACGAAGAACACGATCGCCGCCACCCAGCATGCCGCATGTCGTCCCCACCTCATCGCGTCCAATCCTCCTCCCGCCCGACTCGCGGCGGTATCACTGCCGCTCCGGCGTGATCGCGCGCGGGCCGATCATCCCGCCTCGCGCATCGGCACGTCTTCGAAGAGATCGCCCTGCTGCGCCGCCGTTTCGCACCGCGCGGCGCGCGGGGGCGCGAAGCGGGTCGTGTCGAGCCCGTGCTGCCCGCGACCGCGGGCGAGGCCGTGCCGGCTGCAGGCGAGCTCGAAGCGCCGCGCGAGCAGCATGGCCACGGGCCCCTCGCCGCGCATCCGCGAGCCGAAGCGGGGGTCGTTGTCGCGGCCTCCACGCGCCTGCGCAACGAGGCTCATCACGTGCGCCGCACGCGCCGGATAGTGTGCATCGAGCCAGTCGCGGAACAGCGGCGACACCTCGCGCGGCAGGCGCAGCAGCACCCAGCCCGCGGAAGTTGCGCCCGCGGCGGCCGCGGCCCCGACGATCGCTTCGAGGTCGCGGTCGGTGAGTTGCGGGATGACCGGCGCCACCATGACCCCGACCGGGATGCCGGCGCGCGCGAGCGCGCCGATCGCCTGCAGCCGCCGCTGCGGCGACGCCGCGCGCGGCTCCATCCTGCGTGCGAGCTCGCGGTCGAGCGTCGTCACCGACACGTACACGCGCGCCATCCGCTGCGCGGCCATCGGCGCGATCAGGTCGATGTCGCGCTCGACGAGCGCCGACTTGGTGACGATGGTGAACGGATGCCGGCACTGCGCGAGCACCTCGAGCACCGAGCGGGTGATCCGCCAGTCGCGTTCGATCGGCTGATACGGATCGGTGTTGGCGCCGAGGGCGATCGGATCGCAGCGGTATCCCGGCCGCGCGAGCTCCGCGCGCAGCAGCCGGGCGGCATCGGGCTTCGCGAACAGCCTCGTCTCGAAATCGATTCCGGGCGACAGATCGAGCCACGCGTGCGACGGCCTCGCGTAGCAGTAGATGCACCCGTGCTCGCAGCCCTGGTAGGGGTTGACCGACTGCGTGAACGGGATGTCGGGCGAATCGTTGCGCGTGATGATCGTCCGCGCGGGGCTCACGGTGACCGTCGTGCGAACGGCGGGGAGCGCTGCATCGTCGCCTTCTGCGGCGACATCCGCGTCCGGCGGCGGAGCATCGTCGGCGAGGCGCGCGCGGCTGAACCTTCCGTAGCGGTTGTCCGGATTGAAGGTCGCCCCGCGCCCTCTGGCCGGCGCGTGGCGCGGTTGCTCGGGATTCATCGCCTTGCCGGGAGCCGCCTTGGTAGCATTCGACCGCGTCCATCATAGCTCGCCGCAGACGGTCACGGATGAATGAGGCATCAGCGCGCGCGGTCGTTCTGGTCCAGGCCATCGAGTCTGCCGATGCTGCGCGCGGGCTCCTTGGCGACACCGAGCGCGTCGAGGCGGGCGAGGCGGCCGCGCGCGAGCTCGGCAAGTCGGCGACGCTCGACGCCTGGATCGCGCGCCGTGCGGCACTCGTGCTCGCGAAGCTCAACCGCGGCAACCCCGTGCTCGACGCGCTTGCGCACGCTCGCCTCAACTGGGGCGTGGCGGCGACGGTGTCGATCATCGCCGCCTTCGTCGCCGGCGTCGGCGCGGCGCGCATCGGCCCCTCGCAGCGGATCAACCTGCTCGCGCCCCCGCTGGCCGCGCTCCTGCTGTGGAACCTCGCCGTCTACGTGCTCCTTGCGTGGGTGCGTGCACGCTCCTGGATCCGTCCGCTCCGCCGCCCGCCGCATCGTCTTCGCACGCGCATCGCGACGCTGGCTGCCGCAGTCGCCGGCGGATGGCGGCGGAAGGTTCCCGCCGGGCCGCTCGCCGAGGCCTGCGCGTCGTTCGCCGTGCAATGGACGCGGCTTGCGCTGCCGATCGCCGAGCGGCGCGCAGCGTGCCTGCTCCACGTCGGTGCCGCGACCGTCGCGGCGGGCGCGATCGCTGCGCTCTACGTCCGTGGCCTGGCTCTCGAGTACCTCGCGGTCTGGCAGAGCACCTTCCTCGACGCGCCGCAGGTGGCCGCGCTCCTGCACGCCGTACTCGCGCCGGGCGCGTTCGTCACCGGCCTCGCGGTCCCCGGCGCGACGGAGCTCGCGCGCATCGGGCCGCAGGGTGCGGGGGAGAACGCCGCGCGCTGGATCCACCTCTACGCGGGAACGCTTCTCGCGGTGGTGATCGCGCCGAGGCTCGTCCTCGCCGCGCTCGCGTGGATCGGTGCCTCTCGCGCCGCGAGGCGCTTCCCGCTCCCGGCCGATGCTCCGTACTTCCGCCGCCTCGCCCGCGCGTTTCGCTCGGGCACGAGCCACGTGCGCGTTGCGCCGTACAGCTTCGACGTCCCCTCGCGCAGCCGGACGGGTCTCGAAGCGGCGCTGACGAGGGCGCTCGAGACTCCCATCGATTGCACGTGGGAGGAGCCCGCCGGTTACGGGGACGATCCTCAGCGCGAGGCAGGTGCCGATGCGCCTGGCGACACGATCGCGCTCTTCAACCTGAGCGCCACCCCCGAGATCGAGAACCACGTTGCATTCGCCGCGGCACTCGCCGGGCGCGGCGACGGCGCCGCAGCGCCGGTCGTGGTCGTCGACACCTCCGAGTTCGCCGTGCGCTTCCGCGGCGACGCGAAGAGGGTCGCCGAGCGCGAGGCTGCGTGGCGCAGCGCCTTCGAATCGGTGGCGATCGCACCGATCTTCGTGCGCCTTGCGGCACCCGACCTCGACGCCGCTGCGACGTCGCTTGCCGCCGCGCTGGGACACGACCGATCGTGAGCGACGCGCAGTCGATCTCGCTGTCGCTCATCTCGCACACCAACGCCGGGAAGACGACGCTTGCGCGAACGCTCCTCGACGAGGACGTCGGCGAGGTTCGCGACGCCGCGCACGTCACGTCGACCGCCGATCGGCACACGCTGATCGAGACGGCCGGCGGCGACGAGCTCTTCCTTTGGGACACGCCCGGCTTCGGTGACAGCGCGCGCCTCGCGAGGCGGCTCGCCGCGTCGGCGCACCCGCTTCGCTCGCTCGTCGCGTCGGCCTGGGATCGCGTGTGCGACCGGCCCTTCTGGTCGACCCAGCAGGCGGTGAAGAACGTCCGCGACGAAGCCGACGTCGTGCTCTATCTCGTCAACGCGGCGGAGAAGCCGCAGGACGCCGGCTATCTCGAGCCGGAGATGCGAATCCTCGAATGGATCGGCAAGCCGGTGATCGCGCTGCTGAACCAGACCGGGCCGCCGCGGCCCGCTGCGGACGAAGCCGCCGATGTCGCGGTTTGGCGTGACGCGCTCGGAACGCGCGCGATCCTTCGCGACGTCATCGCGCTCGACGCGTTCGCGCGCTGCTGGATCCAGGAAGCCGCGCTTCTCGACACCGTGGCGCCGGTGCTTCCGCAAGGCAAGCGTCACGCGTTTGCGCGCCTTGCGGCAGCCTGGGAGGCGCGGCGCAAGGCGCAGTTCGACGCGTCGATGGCAGCGCTTGCTGCGCCGATCGTCCGTGCCGCCGCGGACCAGGAGCCGGTTGCCGAGGCGAGCCTCGCCGATTCGCTGCGCGACGTCGGGCGTGCGGTCGGGCTGCCCCTCAAGGGCGGCGGGAAGACGCGCGGCACCGCGATCGAGGCGCTCGCCGCGCGGCTCGATGCCGCCATTCGAGCAAGTACGGACGAGCTGATCGCGATCCACCGGCTCGAAGGCCGTGCGGCCGCGGTCGTCACGGCACGCCTCGCCGCGCAAGTCGTCACCCGCGCGCCGGTGGACGAGAAGAAGGCGGCCATCGTCGGAGGCTTCGTCTCGGGCGCACTGTCCGGGCTGGTCGCCGATCTCGCATCGGGCGGGCTCACGTTCGGCGCGGGCCTCGTCGCCGGCGGCGTCGCCGGGGCCGTCGGCGGCGCGGGGATCGCTCGCGGCGTGAACCTCGTGCGGGGTACGGTCGGCACGACGTTGCGGTGGAGCGACGAATTCATCGCGAACCTCGTTCCGGCGGCGATCCTGCGCTATCTCGCGGTCGCCCACTACGGGCGCGGGCGCGGCGAGTGGACCGAAGGCGAGCACCCTGCGTTCTGGCGCAACGTGGTGATGGAGGCGATCGCGCGCCGTGGCGGGGTGCGCGCGCTCGCCATGCTGCGCGGCTCGGCGGGACAGGCGGATGCTGGCGCAGACGCGTGGCGGCGCGAGCTCGCCACCCTCGCGCTCGGCGTGCTCGCGGGGCTCTATCCCGATGCGCGCATGCCGCAGGCATTCGGCGGCGAAGTCAGTCCGCAGCCGGGTGCGGAGGCGCCGGCACCGGGGGATAGGTGATCGCCGTTCCATCGACGCGCGCGAAGGGAGTGAGCCGGTGTGCGGTGGCGGCGTGCTCGCCGACGATGTCGTCGACCTCGATCCCGCGCACCACGAGCGCGTCGGCGATGAGCGAGCGATGGCAGCGCCACGGCACGGCCTCGGCGCACATCAGCACGCAACGCTCGAGCGCGGCGAGCGCGACGACCTCGCCGATCGCCGCGGCGAACCCCGGGGTCTGCATGTAGTCGGCATAGCCGCGAAACGACGCGTTGTGCCATCCGCCGTTGGGCGAGTCCTTGCGCGCGTGCCGCAGGCCGCCGAGCTCGGGCAGGTGGCGGTAGCCGATGCCCGCGCCCGAGAGGACCGCCGGAAGCGTGTCGCGATTGAACTGCGGATTGTGGCGCGAGCGCGGCACCGTGCGCACGTCGAGGAGGAGCGTCGCCCGCTCACGTGCGAGCAGCGCGAGGAACCCGGCGAGCGGCCGCGTCGAGTGGCCGATGGTGAGCACGCGATTCATCGCACCCGGCAAGCATACGCCGATCCGCAAGCTTCGACGCCGCCGGTGATGGCGTATGATCGCCGCCGGATCTCGATGCCGAAGCGACGGCGATGACGAAGCCCAGGACGCACCAGTTCGACACCCTGTCGCTGCACGCGGGTGCCCGGCCCGACCCGGTCACCGGTGCGCGTGCGACGCCGATCTACCAGACGTCGTCGTTCGTCTTCCCTGACACCGACCACGCCGCGGCGCTCTTCAACATGGAGCGCGCAGGCTACGTCTATTCGCGGATCGCGAACCCGACCTGCGCGGTGCTCGAGGAGCGCATCGCTGCACTCGAAGGCGGCATCGGCGCGATCGCGACGGCGAGCGGGCAGGCGGCGCTCCACCTCGCCATCGTCACGCTGCTCTCGGCGGGCTCGCACATCGTCGCGTCGCGCTCGCTCTACGGCGGGTCGCACAACCTGCTCGACTACACGCTGCCGCGGTTCGGCATCACGACGACGTTCGTCGATCCGCGCGATCTCGACGCATGGCGCGCGGCGATCCGTCCCGAGACGCGCCTGCTGTTCGGTGAAACACTCGGCAATCCGCGCCTCGAAGTGCTCGACATCCCGAAGGTCTCCGCGCTGGCGCACGAGCACCGGCTGCCGCTCCTCGTCGACTCGACCTTCACGACGCCGTGGCTCGTCCGCCCGTTCGAGCACGGCGCCGACCTCGTCTACCACTCGGCGACCAAGTTCCTGTCGGGTCACGGCGTGGTGATCGGCGGGTTGCTCGTCGACTCGGGCGCGTTCGACTGGAGCGCCGACGGCGCACGCGAGCGCTTTCCCGGTCTCACCGGACCCTATGCAGGCTTCCACGGCATGGTGTTCTCCGAGGAGTCGTCGACGGCGGCGTTCCTGCTTCGCGCGCGGCGCGAAGGCATCCGCGACTTCGGCGCGTGCATGGCGCCGACGACCGCCTTCCAGATCCTGCAGGGCATCGAGACGCTGCCGGTGCGCATGGCGCGCCACGTCGAGAACACGCGCGCGATCGTCGCATTCCTGAAGGACCACCCGATGGTCGCGGCCGTCGGATACCCCGAACTGCCCGGGCACCCCGATCACGCCCTCGCGCAGCGGCTCCTTCCGCGCGGCTGCGGAGCCGTGTTCAGCTTCGACCTCGACGGCACCCGCGAGCAGGGGCGCAGGTTCATCGAGGCGCTGCGCCTCTTCTCGCACCTCGCCAACGTCGGCGACGCGAAGTCGCTCGTCATCCATCCGGCGTCGACGACGCACTTTCGCATGAGCGCCGACGACCTCGCGCGCGCCGGCGTCACCGAGGGGACGATCCGCCTTTCGGTTGGCCTCGAGGACCCGTCCGATCTCATCGAGGATCTGAGCCGCGCGCTCTACGCGGCCGGAAAGACCTGATGCGTCGCGCGGTGACCGGGGGGACGTGATGCGGCTCGAGGTTGCCGGGCGCGGCGTGTACGCGTACACCGGTACGCGCGCTGCCAACGCGGCGCTGCCCACGATCGTGTTCGTGCACGGCGCGGCGAACGACCACGGCGTATTCGCGCTGCAGTCGCGCTACTTCGCATGGCACGGCTGGAACGCGATCGCGCTCGACCTTCCGGCGCATGGCCGGTCGGAGGGCCCTGCGCTCGCGAGCGTCGCGGCGATCGCCGACTGGCTCATCACCGTGCTCGACGCGGCACGCGTCGCACGCGCGGTCTTCGTCGGCCATTCACTCGGCTCGCTCGCCGTGCTCGAATGTGCGGGGCGTCACGCCGGGCGCGTGGCGAAGATCGCGCTCCTCGCCCCGGCGGTGCCGATGACCGTGGCGGACGACCTTCTCGCCGCCGCCGCAGACGGCGATCACCTCGCGTTCGAGCTCATCAACGGATGGTCGTTCGGGCCGGCCGCGCAACTCGGCGGCAACCGCGTGCCGGGGATGTGGATGCTCGGCAACTCGATGCGGCTGATGGAGCGCTCGGCGCCGGGGGTGCTCGCGACCGACCTCTTCGCGTGCCACCGCTATGCCGATGGCCTCGCCGCCGCGGCCGCGGTGCGCTGCGAGAGCCTCGTCGTCCAGGGCACGCGCGACGTGATGGCGCCCCCACGCAACGCACGCTCGCTGATCGATGCGCTCCCCCGTCCGCAGGTGGTGACGCTTCCGGGAGCCGGCCACGCGCTGATGACCGAAGAGCCCGACCGCGTCCTCGACGCGCTCGTGCGCTTCGCCGGGCCAGCGCGCGCCGCGGCGTGACACCGCGCGTCTACGTCGGCGACGCCGCGGCGCCGCCGGTCGCCGGCACGCCGTTCGTGCTTCCCGGCGCGGCGGCACGCCATGTCGCGCAGGTGCTGAGGATCAGGCGGGGCGAGCCGCTGATCCTCTTCACGGGGGACGGCGGAGAGTGGCCTTCGACGATCGCCTCGATCTCGCGACACGAGGTCGTCGTCGTACCGCAGCGGCACGACGCCGTCGAGCGCGAGAGTGCGCGCGCGGTGGCGCTCGTGCAGGCGGTGATCGCCGCCGACGCGATGGATCTCATCGTGCGCAAGGCCGTCGAGCTCGGCGCGGCGCGCATCGTGCCCGTGCTCGCCGAGCGCAGCCAGGCGATCGACCGCGCGCGCCTCGCGCGCCGGCACCTGCACTGGCGGCAGATCGTCGTCGCCGCCTGCGAGCAATGCGGCCGCAATCGCATCCCGGCGCTCGACGAACCGATCCGCTGGACCGACTGGATCGCTGCCGGGTTCGCTCCGGGCGCCATGCCGGTGCTCGTCGACCGGTCCGCCTCCGAGGGCCTTGCAGCGGCTCACGCAGCGGCGCCCGCCGGCGTCGTCATCGTCGGACCCGAGGGAGGATTCACTGCCGCCGAAATCGCCGCCGCGGTGGCCTGCGGCGCACGCATCGCCCACCTCGGCGCACGCGTGCTGCGCGCCGAGACGGCGGCGCTTGCGGCCCTCGCGCTCACGCTACTCGCCGCGCCCTGATGCGAGCCGGGGTGCTCAGCGAAGCACCGCAAGGCTGCAACGGACCGCGCTTCAGAAGCCGGCCGCGCCG
>JAFEDF010000154.1 GCA_018241785.1 Pseudomonadota bacterium
CTCGCGGTCCGGGGATTTTAAGTCCCCTGTGTCTACCGGTTTCACCACCCGGGCGTGGCACGCGGGATTGTATCGGGGCGCGATCGGTGGCGCTGGTTCACCGGTCACGCGGCCGAAGCTGTCGGCTTCACTTCAACCACGGGAGCTTTGCATGAACGTCATTCACAGATCGTCGAGGGCGATCGCCGTGCCCGTCGCCTCGCTCGTCTTTGCCCTCGGCGTCGCGTTGTCGGGCGCGGCGCTCGCCGAGGAATTCCATCTCAAGCTTTCAGGAGCCCAGGAAGTGCCTCCGGTCGAAACGAGCGGATCGGCGCAGGGCACGATCACCATCGGCGACGACGGAGCCGTCAGCGGCAAGGTCACCGTCAGCGGATTCACGCCGACGATGGCACACATCCACGAAGCGCCGGCGGGCAAGAACGGCAAGGTGATCGTGCCGTTCAAGATGGAAGGCGACACGTTCGTCGCGCCGCCCGGGGCGAAGCTCAATGCCGAGCAGATGAAGGCGCTGAAGGCAGGCGACCTCTACTTCAACGTGCACAGCGCCACGCATCCCGCGGGCGAAGTTCGCGTGCAACTCACGCCCTGACCCGTCGCCGGCTGCGGCCGGCGATTCCCATCGGTGCGGCAGGCTATCGCGCGGTTGGCGCGATGGCCGCGGCGTAGCCGCGCTCGACGATCGCGGTTCCGGCAAACCCGCAGAAGCGCGCACTTGGCATTCCCGGCCGCGACCACCGCGCGATGCGCCGGCCCATCCGCGTTGGCCGACTGTTGATTTATCTCAAAACGTGCGTTCGCCGTCCCCCTATCGTTTCATACGAGATCCACGTATGCCGGACGCTTAGCTGATTCGCATCGCTCTCGCGGCGGGCTCAGCGATCCGCCGCCAACGCCAGGAGCTGGGAGATGATGAGGAATCGTGCGAGGTGCCCTTCGGGTGAGTGCTCCCCGGCATCCCCACCTCGGGGTAGGCTGCTTGCGGGCAACGGATACGCGACGACCTTCCTCGGGGCACTCTTCGTCGCTCTCGCCGCCTTGCTACCCGCCCGAAGCGCCGACGCGGTGCCGAGCTACGCGCGGCAGACGGGACTCGCGTGCGAAGCCTGTCACACGGCATTTCCCGAGCTCACGCCCTACGGACGGCGTTTCAAGCTGAACGGCTATACGATCGACAATCTCCCCCAGGTGAGCGGCATCAGCCCCACCAAGCAGGAGACCTTGCTGTTGAATCAGTTGCCGCCGCTGTCGTTCATGTTCCAGACCTCCTACACCGGCACGAAGACGGCGCTGCCGGACTCCGTGCTCCCGAAATCGTTCGCGAAGAACGGCCAGGTGTTGTTTCCGCAACAGGCAAGCCTCTTCTACGCCGGACGAATCGCACCGAACCTCGGCGCGTTCGTGCAGATGACCTACGACGGCACCGACGGAGAGTTCGGTTGGGACAACACCGACATTCGCTTTGCCAAGGCGATCAATGAGAACCTCCTGCTGGGGCTCAGCCTCAACAACAACCCGACCGTCCAGGACCCGTGGAATTCAACGCCGGCCTGGCAGGTGCCTTTCGACCAGCGCAGCTCGGTTGCGCCGACCCCAGGCGCCGCCACGATGATCGACGGCGGTCTCGTCGGCGCGGGCGTCGCAGGACTGACCGCCTACGCCTACCTGTACGACTCCGTCTACGCCGAGCTCGGGGGGTATCGCTCGGCCCCGGCAGCAGCTCAGATCGACAGCACCAGCACCAACGTCGTGAACGGAGTCGCGCCCTACTGGCGGATCGCCTACGAGCACCAGTGGGGCCGCCACTCGTGGGAGATCGGGGCCTACGGCGTCGTGGCGAAGCTCTATCCCGGCGGCGGCATCGCCCTTTCCGGCCCGGCCAACAAGTACAGCGACTGGGCGCTCGACAGCCAGTACCAGTACATCGGCGACGACCACATCATGTCGGTCACCGCGACCTACATCGACGAGAAGCAGAGCCTCGATGCAACCTACGGTGCGGGCGCGTCGACCAACGCTTCCGATCGCCTGAAGACGTTTCGCATCGGTGCAAGCTATCTGTACCAGCGCAGATACGGCGCGGCGCTCGGATATTTCGAGACGACCGGGTCGTCGGACGCGTTGCTCTACCCGGCGGGCGTTCCGGTGGTCGGCTTTGCGGACGGGAGCCCGAACAGCAGCGGGTGGACAGGAGAGCTCGACTGGCTCCCCTACGAGAACACCAAGCTGGCGCTGCAATACACCAAGTACAGCAAGTTCAACGGCGGCAGCTCGAACTACGACGGAAGCGGAAGAAATGCGTCGGACAACGACACCACGTATCTCCTGTTCTGGTTCAACTACTGAGTCACCGGTTGGGTATGCCGCCACTGCCAGACGCTGAGGACGGTCGATCGATGGGATGGACTACCGGACCGACGACGATGAAACGGCTGATTGCCATTGCGACCGCTGTTCTTCTGGTGGTCGCCACGCGCGATGTGCCCGCCCAGCAGGCGGAGCACGGCGTACCCGAGCTCGCCACCGGCGTGTGCTCGGCGTGCCACGGGCCCCAGGGCCACAGTATCTCGCCCGTATTCCCCAATCTCGCCGGGCAGCAGGCAGGCTACATCGTCCTGCAGCTCAACGCATTTCGTGCCCACGAACGCGGCGATCCGAATGCCCGCGCCTACATGTGGGGCATGGCTTCGCAGCTATCCGATGCGACGATCAAGAGTCTCGCCGACTATTACGCTGCGCAGAAGCCCGCGCCCGGAGAGTCCGGCGACCGGGCACTGATCGCCGAAGGGGCGAAGATCTACAACCAAGGCGTCGAAGCGAACGGAGTGCCCGCCTGTGCAGCGTGTCACGGCAGCGACGCGCAGGGCAAGGGTGCATTCCCGCGCCTCGGCGGGCAGCATGCCGAATACCTGATCGCCCAGCTCGAAGGGTTCCAGTCCGGGACGCGCGCCAACGCCCCGATCATGGACAACGTCGCGCACAGCATGACGCACGAGCAGATTCGGGCGGCGGCGGCGTACGCTGCGTCGCGATAGCCGATATCTCGTGCAGGTTGCGAGCGTGAACGCGCGAACCGCACTTCTGGCAATCGCCCTGCTCGCCGCAGGGGCTCCGGCCGCGCGGGCCGCCGCGTCGGACGATGCGACGCTGAAGGACGACATCAAGGTCCTGACGGAGCTGGTGCGCGACCTGCAGCGACGAGTGAGCGTGCTCGAGGCACGAACGGCCGCGCGGACGCCCGCGCCCGCGGCCACGTCCGCGCCATCCGTCATCCGACCGGCGCCGGCAGCCGCGCGGGATCTGGCGGGGACTGCCCAGGAGGCGCATCCGTCGGCGGCCCCCGCTGCGCCGATCGCGGCAGCCCGCCCGGGCGCGACGCCGGACTATGTCAGTCCTGAAGCGATGCTGAAGGCGAGCTGGAACCAGGTCGTAGCCGGGATGGGCAAGCCGGCCGTCAGCGCGTTGCTCGGGTCGCCTTCGTCGACCTTTCACATCGACGGAAGGCTCGTCTGGTACTACAACTATCCGGGTGCCGGGCGCGGCTCGGTGTTCTTCACCGACGCCGGCCAGGTCTCGAGCTATCAGTCCCCGTTCCCCGGTTTCGGCTGGTGAAGCAGCGATCGAAATGGTTCGCGCTGTCTGCGGTGACGCTGTGGCACTCGTCGCCGGGAGGCGCGTAGCGCCCATTCGGCCGCCTGCTCGACGAATCGCCCGGCTGTCCGCGACACCGCGGGCGATACAATATCGATCGTGGTCAGCGAGCAGAGCTCGCCGACGATGAATTCACTGACGTCCATGGCGCGACCAATCGACTTGAATGCAGCGGCCGGACTGCGGGCCGCACCGGAGCCGTGGGCGCTCTGGCGCCTCGGGTTCCGTCCGTTCTACCTCGTCGCGAGCATCTTCGCGGCGCTCGCGATTCCGCTGTGGGTTGCCGAGTACGCCGGCTGGCTTGCGGGCGCCTACATCGCGGGCCCGCTGGGGCACGCCCACGAGATGCTGTTCGGTTTCGCGCTCGCCGTCATCTCGGGCTTCCTGCTGACGGCGGTACGCAACTGGACCGGGCGCGCGACTGCAACCGGCGGCCCCCTCGCCTTGCTGGTGGCGATCTGGATTGCTGCGCGGGTGCTCGCGCTGACGCCGCTGCGCGTTGCTGCAGCGATCGTCGACGTCGCGTTCCCGCTCGCCGTCGCCATCGCGATCGCGATTCCGCTCGTGCAGAGCCGCAATCGCCGCAACTACTTCTTTCCGCTGCTGCTCGTCGGCATCGCGGCGCTCGACCTCGTCTTCCAGCTCGCGCATCTTGGCGTCGCCGGCGCGGACGAGCGCTACGCGATCCAGGGGGCGCTCGACGTCGTGCTGATCGTCATGACGGTGATGGGCGGACGCGTCATCCCGATGTTCACCACCAACGGTGTGCGCGGCTCGACGCCGCAGCGCCATCCGGCCATCGAGCGGCTTGCGCCGGCGTGCGCGGTCGCGCTATTGATCGTCGATCTGGTTCCGTCGCCGGCCGTGCTGCACATCGCGGTCCTTGCCGCAGGCGCCGTCGTGCTGGGCCTGCGCGTGCTGCTCTGGCGCCCGTGGCAGACGCTGCGTGCGCCCCTCGTCTGGGTGCTCCACGCGGGCTACCTGTGGATCCCCGTCTACATGGCGATGCGCGCCGTCGCGGAAGCGGGCTGGATCCCGCTGCCGATCGCGACCCACGCGCTCACCGCCGGGGCGATCGGCATGCTGACGATCGGCATGATGACGCGCACGGCACGCGGCCATAGCGGGCGCCCGCTCGTCGCCGACCGCTTCGAGGCGACGGCATATCTGCTGGTCGGCGCGGCGGCACTGACGCGCGTATTCGTCCCGCTGCTCGTTCCCGCGATCTACGTCGAGGCGATCGTCGTGTCGGGATGCCTGTGGTCGGCCGCCTACGCGGTCTACGCGGTGCGGTACTGGCCGGTGCTCACGCGGCCGCGTCTCGACGGCAAGCCGGGCTGACGTGTCGCGAGCTGGCGCTCGCGAAGCCTTGCTGATCGCGGCATACCTCGCCGCGTACGTCGCGCTCGACCACGCGACCAACGTCTTTCCCGCCGTTGCCGCACTCGCGATCACGCCGTGGAATCCGCCGCCCGGGCTGAGCCTCGCGCTGCTGCTGCGGACGGGAACGCGCAATGCTCCGTGGCTGTTCGTCGCGGCGCTGCTGACCGAATTCATGCTGCGCGGTCCGCACGGGGGCCTTCCGGTGATGCTGGTGGCCGCTGCCTTGCCGGCGGTGGTCTACACGGGAACGGCGGCGGTCCTCGTGCGCCGGCTGCGTTTCAACCCCGATTTCACGTCGCTGCGCGACGGCGTCGTGTTCATCGGCGTCGCGATCGTCGGCAGCGGCGCGATGGCGATCGCCTACGTCGGCTGGTACGTGGTGACCGGAGAGCTTCCCGGCGCAACGTATGCGTTCAACGCATTGACCTACTGGATCGGAGATCTGATCGGAATCGTCGTGACGACGCCGCTGCTGCTCGTCGCGAGCCGCCGCCCTCGGCCGCAGTTCGCGCGGCGGCCGTTCGAGGCGGTGGCGCAGGTCGCGGTGATCGGCGCGATCGTCTGGGTCGTTTTCGCCTCGGGGTGGGCCGAGGAGCTGAAGCTCTTCTATTCGATCTTCCTGCCGCTCGTCTGGATCGCGATGCGCCGCGGCATCGAGGGGACGGTGATTGCGACCACGCTGATCCAGGTCGGCATGATGGTCGGGATGGACGTCGCCGGGTTTGCACCGGGTACGGCGCTCGAGTTCCAGATGCTTCTGCTGACCGTCGCCCTGACCGGGCTCATCCTGGGCCTTGCGGTGAGCGAGCGGAGGCAGGTCGAGCGCCGCCTGCGCGAGCGTGAAGCCGAGCTCGAGCGCGGCCTGCGCTTCGCCGGCGCGAGCGCGATGGCGTCGGCGCTCGCGCACGAGCTCAACCAGCCGCTGGCGGCCATTGGAAGCTACGTGCGTGCCTGCCAGCTGATGCTCTCCGACCAGGGTGGCGCCCAGGAAGCGCTGCGCGCGACGATGGAGAAGGTGATGCGCGAGGTGACGCGCGCCGCCGAGGTCGTGCGCAATCTGCGCGAGTTCTTCGGCGCCGGCTCGAGCCGGCGCGAGCCGCTCGAGGCTGGGCGGGTGATCGGGGCGGTGCTCGAAAGCGCGCGCGAGCGCCTCGATCACGCGCGCGTGCACGTGACGACCTCGTGGCCGCCGGGTCTGCCGCGGATTTCGGCCTCTTCCGCGCAGATCGAGATCGTGCTTCATAATCTCGTTTCGAACGCCATGGACGCCCTCGAGACCACCCCGCCGACCAACCGCAGGCTCGACGTCTCCGCCGCAGCGGACGGGCAGGGTTACGTGCGCATCAGCGTGACCGACAACGGTCCAGGGGTCTCGATGCCCGGCACGGCCGACCTGTTCGAGCCGTTCGCGACGAGCAAGCCCGAAGGCATGGGCCTCGGCCTCGCGATCAGCCGCTCGATCGTCGAGGGACATGGCGGGCGCCTGTGGCATGAGCAGCGCGACCGCGGTGCCAGCTTCACTTTCACGCTTCCGGTGGCCACATGACCAAGCCTGCACGCGACGCGACCGTCTACATCGTCGACGACGATGCGGCGGTGCGCGACTCGCTTTCACTCCTGCTCGGGCTGCGCGGTTACGCGACGCGATGCTTCGAGACCGGCGAGGCCTTCCTCGAAGGCGTCGAGACGCACGCGGCGGGCTGCGTGCTGCTCGACCTGCGCATGCCGGGGATGGACGGTCTCGCCGCGCAGGAGCGCATGGCCAGGCAGGGCATCACGATGCCGATCATCGTGCTCACTGCCCACGGCGACGCGGCGAGCGCGCGCGCGAGCCTCAAGGCAGGCGCGTTCGACTTTCTCGAGAAGCCGGCCGACGAAGCGCTGATCGTGCGCACCATCGAGGCTGCGCTGGCAGCGGCGGCTGAGGCGCGCGCCAACGCCGAGCGCCGCGAGGCGTTTCTGTGGCGACTTGGGCGGCTGACGCCGCGCGAGCGCGAGATCTTCGACCACATCGTGCGCGGCAGGCACAACCGCGAGATCGCCGTCGATCTTGCGATCAGCCCGCGCACCGTCGAAGTGCACAAAGCGCGGCTGATGGACAAGTTGGGGGTCGACCGGATGGCCGAGATGTATCGGATGGCGATGGACCTCGGCCTGCTCCCCGAACCATTCCGCTAGGGAAGCTGTGCGAAACGGGAACGGACCCTGTTTCAGCGATCGGCCGCGTCGGGGAGCGGCGGCGATGCTCAGGCGCGCTCTACACCGACCGTGGAGGCCGAGGGAGCGGAGTACCGTGACGCGCGAGTTCGGCTGCGGAACGCAGCCGGTGTTCGAGCCCGTCACGGTACCCCGCTCCCTCGGCATTCGCGGTCGAACTCGCGCACCGCGGTATCGCC
>JAFEDF010000155.1 GCA_018241785.1 Pseudomonadota bacterium
AACGTCCGGCCATCGCAGTCCACGCTCGCACAACCGGCTGCCGCGGCTGCTCGACGAGGCGGCGCGGCTCTTCGGCGCGCAGGGCTTTCACGGCACTTCGGTGCGCGAGATCGTGCAGGCGGTCGACATGCTCCCGGGGTCGCTCTACTACCACTTCGCTGCGAAGGAGGATCTCCTCGCTGCCGTGTACGAGGAAGGCGTGCGCAGGATCTCCGAACGGGTCGTCACCGCGATCGCGGGCGAGAGCGGCGCGTGGCGCCGGCTCGAGGCGGCGTGCATCGCGCACCTCGAGGCGCTGCTCGAGGACAGCGATTACGCGCAGGTGGTGATCCGCGTGCGCCCGGCCGACGTTCCGGCGGTGGCACCATCGCTCGTCGCGCTCCGCGATCGCTACGAGGAGATCTTCGTCGGCCTCGTCGCCGCGCTGCCGCTTCGCCGCGGCACCGACCGGCGCAGCCTGCGGCTGCTGCTCCTCGGTGCGCTCAACTGGTCGCAGACGTGGTATCGCGCCGGGCGCGACGACGCGCGCGCGATCGCTTGCGAGTTCGTCGCGCTGCTCAGGCATGGCGTGCCGCCCCCTCAGGACACCGGCCGCGCCGGAGGCCCCGGGCGCCCGATCCGGCGCGCTGCTTCGTGAACACGATCCCCAGGGTCCTCGTGACCAAGATCGGGCTCGATGGCCACGATCGCGGAAGCCGCATCGTCGCGGCGTTCCTTCGCGATGCCGGCATGGAGGTCATCTACACGCCGCCATGGCAGGGCATCGCCAGCGTCGTGAAGCTCGCGATCGAGGAGGACGTCGACGTGATCGGCATCTCGTCGCTCGCGACCGACCACCTGATCGTGCCGAAGCTGATGCGGGCGCTCGCTGAAGCGGGCGTGGTCGGCGTCGCGGTGATCGTCGGCGGCATCGTTCCCGACGACGACGAGGCGATGCTGCTCGACGCCGGGGTCGCCCGCGTGTTCCACCCGGGCACGCCACTTGCCGGGATCGCCGATTTCATTCGTGCGGCCGTGCCCGCGCTTCGCGCCGAGCGCGAAGCCGCGTAGGAGGACCTCTCGTGAACAAGCCCGCGTCCCCCGCCGAGGTTGCCGCCGAGGCCGCGCCCGCGGTTCCCTCCGAGGTCACCGCTTCCGAGTCCGGCCATCAGCAGCCCGAAGGCCTCGCGCGCTGGCAACGCGCATACCGGGCGCAGCTCGGCGCCGAGCGCGAATGCGAGAACCGCTCGGGCATCGCGATCAAGCCCCTCTACACGCCGGCCGACTGGGACGGCAGCCGCTACGACGGCGACGTCGGCTACCCTGGCGAAGCGCCGTGGACGCGCGGCATCTACGCGACGATGCATCGCGGACGCACGTGGACCCAGCGCCAGCTGATCGGGCTCGGCACCCCGTCCGACTACAACGCCCGCCTCATCGACCTCGTCGAACGCGGGGCGAGCGCAGTGTCGCTGATTCCGTGCAATTCGGTCTTCCGCGGCTACGACATGGACGAGGTCGACGCCGAGCTCCTCGGCACCTGCGGGGTCGTCGTGAACACCGCCGACCATCTCGACACCTGCCTCGCGGGCATCGACATCGGCCGCATGTCCTGCGCGATGAACGACCCGTCGCCGTTCACGCTCCTCGCCTTCCTGCTCACCGTCGCGAAGCGGCGCGGCGTCGGCTGGGACCGCGTGCGCGGCACGTCGAACCAGAGCGACTACCTCAGCCACTACGTCGCCAACCACATGTTCTTCCGCATCGCGCTCGCAGGTGCGCGACGGATCCTCGGCGATCACATCGACTTCTGCCGGCGCTTCGTGCCGAACTGGAATCCGATGTCGGTGGTCGGCCAGCACATGCAGCAGGCGGGTGCGACGCCCGCCGAGGCGATGGCCTTCACGCTCGCGACGGCGCTGCAGAACGCCGACGACTGCGTCGCGCGCGGGCTCGACCCCGACGAGTTCCTGCCCGGCTTCACGTTCTTCTTCGACGTCTCGCTGTCGTTCTTCGAGGAAGTGGCGAAGCTGCGCGCAGGACGGCGCATCTGGGGCCGGCTCGTGCACGAGCGCTACCGTACGAAGGATGCGCGCAGCGCGCGCTTCAAGTTCCACGCGCAGACCTCGGGCGTCGACCTCACGCGCGCGCAGCCGCAGAACAACATCGCGCGCGTCACCGTGCAGGCGATGGCGGGGATCTTCGGCGGCCTTCAGTCGCTGCACACCGACGCCTGGGACGAGGTGCTTTCGTGCCCGACCGAGGCCGGCGCGAGGATCGCGGTCGCCACGCAGAACATCCTGCGCGAGGAGGCGCACCTCACCGACGTCATCGATCCGCTCGGAGGCAGCTACTACGTCGAGAGACTGACCGACGAGATGGAGGCGCGCATCCTCGAGTGCCTTGCCGTCGTCGAGAACGCGGGCGGCATGTACCGCGCGGTGGAGTCGGGTCTCGTGCAGACGATGATCGGCGACTCTGCGCGCCGCTTCCAGGAGAGGATCGAGCGTGGCGAGCAGACGGTGGTCGGCGTCAACCGCTACCGCGTCGACGAGGGCGCCGGCGCGCGGCCCGCGCTCGACAAGCCCGATCCGCAGCGAATGCGCGCGCATCTCGATGCCTTCGCGGCGTGGAAGGCGGCGCGCTCCGCTTCGGCGGTCGCGCGCGCGCTCGACGCCCTCGCGCGCGCCGCCGGCAATCCGCGCGCGAACGTCTTCGCAGGGGTCGTCGAGGCCGCTGAAAACGCGTGTACGCACGGCGAGATCTGCGCGACCCTGCGCCGCGAGCTCGGCTTCGGTCATGTGCAGGCAATCGTCTAGGGAAGCTC
>JAFEDF010000156.1 GCA_018241785.1 Pseudomonadota bacterium
CTCGACGAGGACCGCACGATCGCGCTCGAGTGCCGGCAGGACATTCCGATCGGCCACAAGGTTGCGCTGAAGGACATGGCGGTCGGCGACACCGTCATCAAGTACGGCGTCGACATCGGCAAGGTGGTGGCGCCGATCAGGAAGGGCGAGCACGCCCACGTCCACAACATCAAGACCAAGCGCTGGTGACGCGCGCGGTCCCTGCCATCTGATCGAGGTCGAACCACCATGCAGAACGTTTTCCAGGGTTACCGGCGCCAGAACGGCCGCGTCGGCGTACGCAACCACGTCGTCATCCTCCCCGTCGACGATCTGTCCAACGCCGCCTGCGAGGCGGTCGCGAACAACGTCAAGGGGGCGCTGGCGATCCCGCACCCGTACGGCCGGCTGCAGTTCGGCGCCGACCTCGAGCTTCACTTCCGCACGCTGATCGGTACCGGCAGCAACCCCAACGTCGCCGCGGTGGTGGTGATCGGCATCGAGGAGCAGTGGACGAAGAAGGTGGTCGACGGCATCGCCGCGACCGGCAAGCCGGTCACGGGCTTCGGCATCGAGCTCCATGGCGACCACGACACCATCATGCGGGCGTCGAAGGCCGCCAAGGAGTACGTGCAGTGGGCGAGCGAGCAGGTCCGAAGCGAATGCCGGCTGGCTGAGCTGTGGGTGTCGACCAAGTGCGGGGAGTCGGACACGACCTCGGGCTGCGGCTCCAACCCGACCGTCGGCAATGCCTTCGACAAGCTCTACGCGGCGGGGTGCACGCTGGTGTTCGGCGAGACGACCGAAATCACCGGCGGCGAGCAGATCGTTGCCGCACGCTGCCGCGACGACAAGGTGCGCGCGGACTTCATGCGCGTGTTCGACCGCTACCAGGAGGTGGTCGAGCGGCACAAGACCTCCGACCTGTCGGATTCGCAGCCGACCAAGGGCAACATCGCCGGCGGCCTCACGACGATCGAGGAGAAGGCGCTCGGCAACATCCAGAAGATCGGCAGGAAGTGCACGGTCGACGGGGTGCTCGACAAGGCCGAGATGCCGACCCACCCCGGGCTGTGGTTCATGGACAGCTCGTCGGCAGCGGCCGAGATGGTGACGCTGTGCGCGGCGGCGGGGTTCGTCGTCCACTTCTTCCCGACCGGGCAGGGCAACGTGATCGGCAACCCGATCCTGCCGGTGATCAAGCTCTGCGCCAATCCGCGCACCGTGCGCACGATGAAGGAGCACATCGACGTCGACAC
>JAFEDF010000157.1 GCA_018241785.1 Pseudomonadota bacterium
AAGGTGCGCCGCGATGCGGCGTTGACGAGCGCGCGCGCCTTCTCGATCACTTCGGACGCGCGCACGCCGACAGGTCCGATGCCGCCGGCAACCAGCGCGTCGGCTGCTGCGCCATGCAGGCACACCGCGATGCGCGCGGCCTCGGGCGCGCCGACGCGCTGGGCGAGCAGCGCGCCGAGCATTCCCGACAGGACGTCGCCCGACCCGGCGGTGGAGAGGGCGGGATTGCCGGTGGCGTTGACGTCGAAGCCGCCGCCCGGATACGCGACGATGGTCCCCGCGCCTTTCAGGATCGCCGTCGCCTGGAATCGCCGGGCGAGGGTCGCGGCGGCCGCGACGCGATCGGCCTGAACGCTCGCCGTGTCGCAGCCGAGGAGACGCGCCGCTTCGGCGGGGTGCGGCGTGAGGACGGTTGCGGCACGTCGGCGCGCGATCGCCGCAGCGAGGCTCGCGTCGGCCATGCCGGGTCCGTCTCCGCTCGCAGCTTCGGCAACCAGGTTGAGGGCATCGGCATCGAGCACGAGCGGGACGTCGCGCGCGATGGCCGACGCGAGCACCGCCGCCGCATGCGCGCTTCGCCCGAGTCCGGGGCCGATGACCTGCGCCTGCGCGTCGTCGACCGGCACTTCGCTCACCATCAGCTCGGGGGTCACCGGGTCGAAGCGGGGCCCGTCTCGCGCCATCAATTCGACCACGACGCGCCCTGCGCCGAGCGCGAGCGCCGAGCGCGCCGCGAGGAACGCGGCGCCGACCATGCCCTCGGCGCCCCCGGCGACAACGACGGTGCCGAACGTTCCCTTGTGCGTCGCGCGCCGGCGCCGCGCGAGCACTTCCGGCAGGTCAGCCGCAAGCGCGGGCCAGGTCAGGCGGATTCCGGCGCGCGCTGCCGCGACATCGTCGAGGCCGAGTCCGTGCACCGAGATCGCGCCGCAGTGATCGGGCCCGTCACAGGTGAGAAGCCCGGGCTTCAACGCGATGAAGGTCGCCGTGTGCGTTGCGTCGATCGTCGGTGCACGCGCGGCTCCGGTCGCCGCGTCGAGGCCGCTCGGAACGTCGAGCGCGAGGATCGGCGCGCCGCTGTCGTTGGCCCACTCGATCCACCGCGCCCACGGGTCGGCGATCGGTCGCGCGAGGCCGATCCCGAACAATCCATCGACGATGAGTGCCGGCGGCCCGGCGGGGAGGCGGTCGACCTCGCGCACGCCTGCCGCACGCATGGCGGCCCAGGCGCGAGCCGCCTCGGCGGCAAGCCCCGCCGCTGCCGGGCGCCCGAGCACCTCGACGGTCCGGCCGCCCTCGTGCAGGTGTCGCGCAACGACGCACGCGTCACCGCCGTTGTTGCCGGGTCCGGCGAGCACGACCACGTGCGCGGGCGCGCGTCCGGTCATTGCGAGCGCCACGCCCGCGGCGGCGAGTCCGGCGCGCTCCATCAGCGGCAGCGCGGCATGACGGCGCTCGAGCGTGCGCAGCGCGTCGAGCGTCAGGATCGCTCGAGCGTCGCCGTCATCGTCGATGGGGGATCCGGGAAGCACGCGGGCGGCAGTCGAGGTGATCGTGCATTCGCTGCCGAGAAGCTTACGCCGCTTCGCCATTGCAG
>JAFEDF010000158.1 GCA_018241785.1 Pseudomonadota bacterium
GTCTCGATTCGAGCGCGCGGTGCGCGTCGGCTGCCGCGGCGAGCGGCCAGGTCTGACGGACGTCTGCGCGGATCTTCCCGGCACGCACCATCGCGAAGAGCTCGCCCGCCATCGTCGTCAGTGCGCTCCGCGATGCCGCGTACGTGAAGAGCGTCGGACGCGTGACGTAGAGCGAGCCCTTGCGCGCGAGGAGGCCGAGGTCGAACGGCGGGATCGGCCCCGACGACGCGCCGAAATACACGAGCATCCCGCGCGGCGCGAGGCAGTCGAGCGAGCGTTCCCACGTGTCCTTGCCGATCGAGTCGTAGACGACCGGCACGCCGCGTCCGCCGGTGATCTCGCGCACGCTCTCGCGGAAATCTTCGCGGGTGTAGACGATCGCATGCGCGCAGCCGTTCTCACGCGCGAGCGCGGCCTTCGCGTCCGAGCCGACGGTGCCGACGAGCGTGACGCCGAGCGCCCGCGCCCACTGGCACGCGATCAGGCCGACGCCGCCTGCGGCGGCGTGGAAGAGGACCGTCTCGCCGCCGCGCAGGACGAACGTCTGGCGGAACAGGTACTGCACGGTCAAGCCCTTCAGCATCAGCGCGGCAGCCGTCCGGTCGTCGACGCCCTCGGGGAGCGCCACCAGCTTGTCCGCCGCCATCACGCGCTCGGTGCTGTAGGCACCGATGCTGCTGGTGCAGTAGGCGACGCGATCGCCGGGACGCACCCAGTCGACCCCGTCGCCGACGGCCTCCACCACACCCGCCGCCTCGGTCCCGATGCCCGAAGGCATCGTCAGCGGGTAGTGGCCGCTGCGATGATAGGTATCGAGAAAGTTGACGCCGATCGCCGTGTGGCGAACGCGCGCCTCACCGGGGCCGGGGTCGCCGACCTTCACTTCCTCGTAGCGCAGTACTTCGACGCCGCCCTGGGCGTGGATGCGGATCGCGTGAGCCATCTGCGTCACCTTGCGTGGACCATAAGGCTCCTATCCTAGCGCATGCGCGCGCGCGGCCGGAAGTCACCGCACCTCGCCGAAGACCTCGCGATACAGGTCCTCGCCGTAGGAGGTCGCGAGCGGCTCGGCCTCGACCAGCCTGAAGGTCCGCGTGCCATCGGGCTCGCGATTCGCGCGCAGGAACAGGGTGTCGTCGCGCTGCTGCGCGAACACATCATGCGCGAAGTCGTAGAGGTGCGTCACGCAGACGACGCGCACGCCGAATTCGAGCAGGCCGCGGACGACCTGGCGCGCGATCTCGGATCCCTCGCGCTCGTTGGTCGATGCGAACGACTCGTTGAAAAGCACCATCGCACCCGGCCGCACCGCTGCCGCGATCACGTCTACCCGGGCGAGCTCCTCGTCGAGCTTGCCGCCGGACAGCGTCGCGTCCTCCTCGCGCTTGTAGTGGGTGAAGACCCCCGTCCGAAGCTCCGCCTCGAACGACCCGGCCGCCACGTACATGCCCGCCTGCATCATGAGCTGTGCGACGCCCACGCTGCGCAGGAAGCTCGACTTGCCGCCCTGGTTGGCGCCGGTGACGATCACAAGCTGCCTGCCGTCGGCGTCGACGTCGTTGCCGACGACATCGCGGCCCAGCGTCAGTGCGAGGCATGGATCGCGAAGGCCCTCGAAGCGAAGCTGCCCGGATTGCGACGGGCAGGGTCGAGGCTGCGGGAAGCACCTCGTGACGCGCAATGCGTCGAGCCGATCGGCGAGATTGACGCAGCCGATGTAGAAGGCGAGCTCGACGCGCAGGACGAGGAAGAAGTTGAGCACGTGCTCGGTCGACTGCGCGAGCGCGTTGGCGACGAGGTTGATCCCGCGATCGTGCATCTCGGAGAGAATTCGCGCACCGGCTTCGTCGCGCTCGTGGAGCCGGAAACTGTAGGACTTCGGTCCGCGGCGGAGGAGCCGCTTCAGCCATCCCGGCCGCCGGTCGGGATCGCGACGGAGCACGTAACCGGTGCTTTCGTTGCACTCGCCGAGCCGCGCGCTCATCAGGAGCCCGCCGCGGAACCTCA
>JAFEDF010000159.1 GCA_018241785.1 Pseudomonadota bacterium
CGCGGCGGCACCGCGGGCGCCGGAGCCGGGCTCGCCGCCGGCGCTGCGGCGGCTGGAACCGCGGCCGCGGGGCTCGCGGGCGCGGCGTGTGCCGCGCTCTCGGCGGCGAGCGTCACGATCACCGTACCCTCGCTCACTTTGTCGCCGGCCTTGACGCGAACCTCGCGCACCTCGCCGGAGAACGGGGCGGGCACGTCCATCGTCGCCTTGTCGGATTCGAGCGTCACCAGCGGGTCCTCGGCCGCAACGGTGTCGCCGGGCTTCACCAGCACCTCGATCACCGGGACGTCCTTGAAGTCGCCGATGTCCGGCACCTTGACGTCGACGACGCCGGCCGGCCCGTGCGCCGGAGCCGGAGGCGCCGAGACCGGGGCCTTCGGGGCCGCTGCGGCGGGCGTCGCGGCATCGAGCACGAGGATCACGCTTCCCTCGCTCACCCTGTCCCCGGCCTTGATCCGAACCGAGGCGACGGTCCCGGCGGCAGGCGCGGGCACGTCCATGGTCGCCTTGTCGGATTCGAGCGTCACCAGCGGATCCTCCGCCGTGACGGTGTCGCCGGGCTTCACCAGCACTTCGATCACCGGCACGTCCTTGAAATCGCCGATATCGGGGACTCTTACCTCCATGGCTCCTCCAGCGTCTGCCCGGCGTCAAACGGTCCAGGGATCCGGACGCTCGGTGTCGAGAGCATATTTCGCGATCGCTTCGGCCACCACCGCCGGCTTGACCGCGCCTTCGTCGGCGAGCGCCTTCAGCGCGGCGACCGTGACGTAGCGGCGGTCCACCTCGAAGAACTCGCGCAGTTTCGCGCGGTAGTCGCTGCGGCCGAAGCCGTCGGTGCCGAGGGTCACGTAGCGGCGGCCGACGTGCGGTCGGATCTGCTCGGGAAACGCGCGCACGTAATCGGTCGCCGCGATCACCGGCCCGGCGTGGCCGTCGAGCGAGCCTGCGACATGGCTCGTGCGCGGTGCGGACGCCGGATGCAGCAGGTTGTGGCGCTCGACGCTGCGGCCGTCGCGCGCGAGCACGGTGAAGCTCGTTGCGCTCCACACGTCGGCGGCGACCTTCCAGTCGTCGCGCAGGAGCTCGGCGGCGGCGATCACCTCGCGCAGGATCGTCCCCGAGCCCATGAGCTGCACACGCGGCCCCTTGCCGCGCGCACCTTCGCGGAGCAGGTAGAGCCCCTTGACGATCCCCTCCTCGGCCCCCTTCGGCATCGCCGGGTGATGGTAGTTCTCGTTCATCAGCGTGAGGTAGTAGTAGGCGTCGTGCTGCTCCTCCATCATCCGCCGGATGCCTTCGCGGATGATGACGACCACCTCGTAGGCGAACGTAGGATCGTACGGGATGCAATTGGGGATGTTGGCGGCGAGGACGTGGCTGTGCCCGTCCTCGTGCTGCAGCCCCTCGCCGTTCAGCGTCGTCCTCCCCGCGGTGCCGCCGAGGAGGAAGCCGCGGCAGCGCATGTCGCCCGCCGCCCAGGCGAAATCGCCGAAGCGCTGGAAGCCGAA
>JAFEDF010000015.1 GCA_018241785.1 Pseudomonadota bacterium
CTGCGCAGCGTCGGCAGGCCCACGCCGAGCGCCTCGAATCCGCCATCCGCAGCGAGCGTCTGGCCGTTGATGTAACCCGCCTCGCCGCTGCAGAGGAAATACACGGCAGCCGCGATCTCCTCCGGAGTCCCGTAACGGTTGAGCGGGATGGTGTCGTAGTAATCCTGGCGGATCGCGACTGAGTGCACGAGCTTCGACATCGCCGTATCGACGGGTCCTGGCGCCACGCAGTTGACGCGGATGCCGACAGTACCGAGCTCGGCGGCGTGCTGTTTGGTGAGGTGGATGATCGCCGCCTTGCTGGTGCCGTAAGCGACGCGAAGCGTGCTCGCCCGCAGCCCGGAGATCGACGCGATGTTCACCACTGCGCCGCCGCCGCTATTCATCATGACCGGAGCGCACGCCTGCGTGCAGATGAATGCGCCTCCGAGATTCACCGCGAGCACCCGTTGCCACTCGGCGAACGATGTCTCGAGCACCGGCTTGAACACCGCGATGCCCGCGTTGTTGACGAGCGCGTCGATGCGGCCGAATCGCCTGGCGACCTCACGGACGGCGCGGGCTACCTGCGCCGGATCCGACACGTCGCAGTGGAGCGCGAGCACGCGCGAGGGATCGTCCGCGTGCTCGACGGTCAGGCGCTTCGCGGTGGCGCCGAGCGTCCGGCGATCGATGTCGAGGAGAGCCGCGCGATGGCCTTCGGCGAGGAAGCGCTCGGCGACGGCGAGGCCGATCCCGCGCGCTGCGCCGGTGACGACGGCCACGGGAGGTGCGATGGTCTTGCGTCGGGGCATCGGGGGCCGTTCCGGGCGGGACCGCCGACTATATCACCCCCGCGTTCGGCGCCGGCGTACGGCCCCCGCGCCTGCGGAGGGTGACTCCAGGCGGCCCTGATCCGCGGTGCCGGCAACGCGGCTCGCGCCGGCGCGAGCCGCCGTCAGCCTGCGCGCCAGCGCATCGCGAGAGCAAGCGCGCCCAGCCCCAGCGCGACGAGTGCAAGGCTGGCAGGCTCGGGCACGGGCGCCGCAAAGAACGACGATGGAGAATAGCTGTTTGTGCCGTCGCTCCACGTCGCCCCATTGGTTGCCGCCCAGCTTCCGGGCGCGAACGAAAAGTCGAATGCGTAGAAGCCGTTGAGCGACGCATTCGTCGTCGACTGGTTGTCGAATATTCCGGACGCGTTGCCCGACAGCGACGTCGGCTCGGCGCCGGTGTCGTACCAGCCGGTGGTCGCATTGAACGCCGCGGCGCTTGCGAAATCCGCCGTAAGGGCGAGATGGAAGGAATCGAAAACACCCGCCGTGTCGCCCGCCGGTCCGCCGATCTCCGGCGCTGTCCAGAGGCGCGCATAGATACCGCCGTTTCCGCCGCTGATACCCAGATTGAAGCGCGTGTTGCCGTTCGACCACCCGCCAGTGACGACCGGCGCCGCGCTCTGATCGTAGTACTGAACGAAGCCGGTATCAGAGTTGTTGGGGTTACCCCAGCCATTGCCGTTCAGCGGAAACGTCGTGTAATACCAGGCAGTCGAAAAGTAGGCGGTGTTCGTCGGATCATATCCGGGCGACGACGACGCGACGTAGAGATTCCCGTCGCGCGCATTGGGCAGCGTCTGGCGCGTCTCGTTCGACGCAGTCGCAATGAGGGTCGTGCTGATCGCATTGGTACCCGCCTGCGCATCCGCCAGCGTCGCGTAGCGCGTGACCGTCCCCGAATAATTGAAGTTGTCGTAGGAAACGTAGAGCGGATCGGCCTGGAGCGACGCGGAGGCGATCAACGCAGCCAATGCGACGAGAATTCTCATTGCGAGATCCTTTCGATACCCGAACTGCAATGTACGAGCACGCAGCGGCCGCGACTCGAGTCGGTCACCGGTCGCTCGACGACGCGCAACAGTATGGCGAAGGGCGAGAAGTGACCGAATGATTTCGGTCATGTTCGACCGCGAGGGGCAGAAAGGAATTTCCAGGCATCGGGTTCGATGCGCATCGCTCGCTTTGCCCAGAATCTCCATCGGCTCCCGTTGTATCCCCTGGTGCCTGTCGGTCGCGCTTGGCCGCCGCGTGGCGAGGGACAAACCAAGTATCCAGCCGAATATCGGAGCAGTTTTCGTGCCAAGGCCATAACCTATTGAATCATCGCGCGACGCGAGAAATATCCGATTACGATATGTAAAGCAGACCGACAACGATACACGTTGTCGCGGCGCGTGCATCGATTCGGGCCGGGGCTGTGCGCCCGCATGGGCCGCCGGGCCGCATCGGCGAAAAAGGGGCAGCGCCGTGCGCTGCCGCGCATTGGACGCCGGGTGCATGCGGTCGCTCTTGCGGGAGACCGATCAGACAGTCACGCATATTCGCGGTCGATCGATTCGCGTTACCCCATGGCCGCAAGCGCCTTCCCGCTCGGCTACGCGTTGTCGTATCCGGAGACAAACTCCTTCACCGTCCCGGTTGCCGGATCGAACGTATGGCGGCGGATCGCTCCAATGTTGGCGCCGTAGACGTGAATGCTGATCGCAGCACCGGGACTGCCACCATGCGACACCGCATGGACGTCGCCGATGCGCGGCGAGACCCGATCGACTTCCCCGCGCCGAAGTCGATGCACGAACCTGGGCGCCTTCGAGATGCCGATTTCAGTCACCGCATACTCCTCGCACACCTCTTCGCCGCGCAATTGTCCGATCAGGCCCCACGTCAGATGATCGTGGATCGGCGTCCTCTGCGTTGGCCGCCAGACGAAACTCACGACCGAGAAGCGCTCCCTTGCGTCAAGGTGTAGCAGATACTGCCGGTAGCGATCGGCGCTCGGAACCGCATACGCCTCAGCCAGCCAATCGTCCGAGGCCACGAGGCCGCCCAGCAGCGATGCCCCCGCGTCGAGCAGCGCCGCCTCGTTGCCATCGTGGCGTTCGACGACATGGGTCATCGCGGTGACGAACGTGCGCAGCGGATCGTTGGTGCTCATGGGTCTGTCGACCGAGAATCCTGAAACGGGCCCCCTGTGTGCGGCGCCGACAAGCGTATTTTGCACCTCAATGGCCTTCGCATGCTCTCCGGCGAACGGCTGAACAGGTTCGGCGACGGCCGACGCGGCCAGCACCTCATCCGATGGATCCTATGCCGCCGACCTCTCCTCCTTGTCCGCCTTGCCTGCCACTGCCGCGAATTTCGCGAGCTGCCTGTCGATCCAGCGCGGCCGGCGGCCGAGATCTTCATCGCGCTCCTTGCGGCGAACGGCATTGCGCACCATCAGCGAGCCGAGGTAGCGAAGCGGCTCCGGCGGGAACGTGCTGAGCGGTCCCTTCGTCATCGGCGAGCGCGCCCACGCGTTATCCAGCCCGAGGACCAGCGACGACAGGAATTGCCCGCCCATGTAGGTCGGCCCGACGCCGTTCCCGGAATAGCCGAAGCCGTAGAAGATGTCCGGATGATCGTCGAGGCGTGCAAAGAACGGCAGCCCGGTCGCGGAGCGCTCCGATGCGCCGTTCCAGCTCGCCGCGACCGGCACGTCAGCGAACGCGGGGAAGAACGCGTGCAGGGCATCAGTCAACGACTGCCGGTAGGGCGAAGGCTCGTCGAACCGCTTCAGCATGCGCCCACCGAAGGCGAACGTGTTGCCGCCCTTGCCGAGCATCAGGCGGCCATCGGTCGTCGTGCGGTAGTAGTGGACGAAGATGCGCGAATCCATCACCGCGATACCGTTGTCGAGTCGGATCCGCTCGAGCAGGTCTGGGCGCGGTGCGGTGATGATCATGTCGCTCGACACGAGCACCACCGCGCGCCGGAACTGTGGAAACTCGGTCGGCATCGCCGCGTTGAGCGCGAGCACGACCTTGCCGGCGCGGACCGATCCCTGCGGCGTACGGACGACCGGAGGCCGGCCCCGTTCCAGGTGGCGCATCGGCGTGTTCTCGTAGAGTCGCACACCCATGCGCAGGGCCGCGCGGCGCAGACCGCGAACGAGCAGGCCGGGATGCACCGTTGCGCCGACGGGCGAGAAGATGCCGGAAAGGTGCCTGCTGGACGCCGCGCGGTGCTGGACTTCTTCACGCGACAGCGCGCGCCACGAGTTCACGCCGAGCGCTTCCAGCCTTGCGACGACGGCGTCGGTTGCGCCGCGCTGGGCGTCGTTGGTCGCCGTGTAGAGCGTGCCGTCCTGGCGAACCTGCGCCTCGATCCTTTGCTCGCGGCAGAACGCCGTGACGGCGTGCACCGCCTCCTCGCTCGCCCTGACGAGGCGAACCGCCTCGCGTTCGCCGAAAAGACGCTCCAGCGTGAAGTACTTGGTGGCCCAGGTCATCATGCAGCCGCCATTGCGCCCGCTCGCTCCGGCGCCGCAGAGATCGGCCTCGACGATCGTGACGTCGAGGTCGGGTTGCTTCTGCTTGAGCTGAATGGCAGTCCACAGCCCGGTGTATCCGCCTCCGACGATGCACACGTCGGCCGTGATGTCGCCGTACAACGTAGGCGCGCAACCCTCTCTATCCTGTTGGAGCGCCTGCTCGAACCAGAACACTCGCATGCGCGAATCTCCGC
>JAFEDF010000160.1 GCA_018241785.1 Pseudomonadota bacterium
CCGGCACCCATCGCACCATGCGCTTCGACAAGCTCACCACGAAGTTCCAGCAGGCCCTCGGCGACGCCCAGAGCCTCGCCCTCGGCCACGACAGCGGCTTCATCGAGCCGCAGCACCTCCTTGCCGCGCTGCTCGCGCAGGAGGACGGCGGGACCGCGTCGCTGCTGGCGCGCGCCGGGGTCAACGTGCCGCGGGTGCAGGCGGGGCTGAAGACCGCGATCGACAACCTGCCCAAGGTCGAAGGCACCGGCGGCGAAATCGGCGTCTCGCGCGACCTCAACAACCTGCTCAACCTCACCGACAAGGAAGCGACGAAGCGCGGCGACCCGTTCATCGCGAGCGAGCTCTTCCTGCTGGCCCTCACCGACGACAAGGGACCGACCGGGAGGCTCCTCAAGGAACAGGGGCTGACGCGCAAGGCGCTCGAGCCTGCGATCGAGGCGGTGCGCGGTGGCGCCGGCGTCGGGAGCCAGGAGGCCGAGGGTCAGCGCGAGGCGCTCGCCAAGTACACGATCGACCTCACCGAGCGTGCGCGCGAGGGCAAGCTCGATCCGGTCATCGGCCGCGACGACGAGATCCGCCGCACGATCCAGATCCTGCAGCGGCGCACGAAGAACAATCCGGTGCTGATCGGCGAGCCGGGAGTCGGCAAGACGGCGATCGTCGAAGGGCTCGCGCAGCGCATCGTCAACGGCGAGGTGCCGGAGACGCTGAAGGGCAAGCGCGTGCTGGTGCTCGACATGGCGGCACTGCTCGCCGGCGCCAAGTACCGCGGCGAGTTCGAGGAGCGCCTGAAGGGCGTGCTGAAGGACATCGCGGCCGACGCCGGGCGCACGATCGTGTTCATCGACGAGCTGCACACGATGGTCGGCGCGGGCAAGGCCGAAGGCGCGATCGATGCCGGCAACATGCTGAAGCCCGCGCTCGCGCGCGGCGAGCTCCACTGCGTCGGCGCAACGACGCTCGACGAATACCGCAAGTACATCGAGAAGGACGCCGCGCTCGAACGGCGCTTCCAGAAGGTGCTGGTCGACGAGCCTTCGGTCGAGTCGACGATCGCGATCCTGCGCGGCCTGCAGGAGAAGTACGAGCTCCACCACGGCGTCGAGATCACCGATCCCGCGATCGTCGCCGCGGCCGAGCTCTCGCACCGCTACATCACCGACCGTTTCCTTCCCGACAAGGCGATCGATCTCATCGACGAGGCGGCGGCGCGGATCAAGATGGAGATCGACTCGAAGCCCGAGGCGATGGACAAGCTCGACCGCAGGATGATCCAGCTGAAGATCGAGCGCGAGGCGGTGAAGAAGGAGAAGGACGAAGCGTCGAAGAAGCGCCTCGCTTCGATCGAGGACGAGATCGGGCGGCTCGAGCGCGAATACGCAGACCTCGACGAGGTGTGGAAGGCCGAGAAGGCGCAGGTCGCAGGCTCCCAGCACATCAAGGAGGAGATCGACAAGATCAAGGTCGCGATGGAGGAGGCGAAGCGCAAGGGCGACTGGCAGAAGATGTCGGAGCTGCAGTACGGCAGGCTGCCGCAGCTCGAGGCGCAGCTCAGGAAGGCCGACACGAAGCTCGCTGCCGACGGGCCGAAGAAGCCGCAGCTCCTGCGCACGCAGGTCGGCGCCGAGGAGATCGCCGAGGTGGTGTCGCGCGCAACCGGCATCCCCGTTTCCAAGATGATGCAGGGCGAGCGCGACAAGCTGCTCAAGATGGAGGAGCGGCTGCACCAGCGCGTGATCGGGCAGAACGAGGCGGTGCGCCTCGTCGCCGACGCGATCCGCCGCTCGCGCTCGGGGCTCTCCGATCCCAACCGCCCGTACGGCTCGTTCCTGTTCCTCGGTCCCACCGGGGTCGGCAAGACCGAGCTCACGAGGGCGCTCGCCGAGTTCCTCTTCGACAGCGACCAGGCGATGGTGCGCATCGACATGTCCGAATTCATGGAGAAGCACTCGGTCGCACGGCTGATCGGCGCGCCTCCAGGCTACGTCGGCTACGAGGAAGGCGGCTATCTCACCGAAGCAGTGCGCAGGAAGCCCTATGCGGTGATCCTCTTCGACGAGATCGAGAAGGCGCACCCCGACGTGTTCAACGTGCTATTGCAGGTCCTCGACGACGGGCGCCTCACCGACGGCCAGGGACGCACCGTCGACTTCCGCAACACGGTGATCGTGATGACGTCGAACCTCGCGTCGCACCGCATCCAGGAGATGACCGCCGAAGGGCGCGATCCGGGCGCGATCAAGGTCGCGGTGATGGCCGAGGTGAAGACGACGTTTCGCCCCGAGTTCGTCAACCGCATCGACGAGATCGTCGTGTTCCACCCGCTCGCGCAGGACCAGATCGCGAGCATCGCGAAGATCCAGCTGCAGGCGCTCGAGCGCAGGCTCGCGAAGCTCGAGATCAGGCTCGACGTGTCGGCCGCCGCGCTGAAGGCCGTTGCCGAGGCGGGCTTCGATCCGGTCTACGGCGCGCGGCCGCTGAAGCGCGAGATCCAGCAGGCGATCGAGAACCCGCTCGCGAAGGAGATCCTCGCGGGCAAGTACGCCGCCGGCGACACCGTACGCGTCGGCACGAAGGACGGCGCGATCACCTTCGCCAAGGCATAGCCGCGCACGCGCGGCGCGATCGCTTCGCAGCGTCACGCCGTGCGAGGGCCGCGGAGGGTTCAGCCGTGCGCGGCTGTTTCGTGATCGGAGGCGTGCAGCAGTCGTCGCAGCGTCGCGCCGATGCCGCGGCGCGCCCGATGGCCCGCGACTGCATCGCGATAGTCGAGTGCCGGGGTTCCGGCGACGCAGAACAGCGCATCGTTCTGCGCCTCGACGACGGTCGCGCCGTCGCGCTCGACGACCCAGCTGTCGCCGCCGCGAAGCACCACGTCGTGCCTGCTTCCATCCTGGGTCACCCACAGCGTTCCCCGCGTGACGCGCAGCGTCGCGCCGCGAACGTCGGGCAGCGTCACGGCTTCGTGCGGTTCGAGCGAGACGACGGTTCCGGTTTCGAAGCAGCTCATGGCAGACCTCCGTGCTTGGGAATTCGTGTAACCTATGCGTGTGACTCATTGATGCAGGATCGCGACCCGGCGCCTGCGGCGAGCGTGGGCGAGTGGGATGCCGGTGAGGAGAATTCTCGCGCCCGCCGCACAATCCGCACAAACGATCAATCGGAATTCCTTGCATGATCTGTGAGAATGCATAAAACGCTGCGGGCGCTGCCGTCGCTCGATTTCCTGCGCGGATTCGAGGCAGTCGGGCGCAGGCTTTCGTTCACGCTTGCTGCGGAGGAGTTGTTCGTCACCCAGTCGGCGCTCTCCCGCCAGGTGAAGGCGATCGAGGACGCGCTCGGCGTCGCGCTGTTCGAGCGGCGCCACCGCGCGCTCGCGCTGACCGTCGCAGGCGCGACCTTCCACCGCTCGATCACCGACGTGCTGGAGGCGCTCGCGTCGGCGGCCGAGCACACGCGCGACGCGAGCCGCGCGCCCGGATTGACGGTCTCGACGACGGTGTCCTTCGCGTCGCTGTGGCTGATCCCGCGGCTGGCACGATATCGCGCGCTCGAGCCCGCGGCCGAGGTCTACGTGTCGGCCGACGACCGCATCGTCGACCTCGCGCACGGCGACGTCGACGCGGTGATCCGCTACCTTCCCGATTCGTCGGCACCTGCGGGGGCGCTGCGCCTGTTCGGCGATCGCCTCACCCCGGTCGCGAGTCCGGGCATCGTCAAGGGCAAGGCGCCGCTGCGCACCCCGGCCGATCTCGCGCGCCACGTGCTCCTCCACCTCGACGATCGTGACGGGCGCATGCCGTGGCTCAACTGGCCGAGCTGGCTCGCATCGAACGGCGCGGCCGGGCTTAAGGCGGCCGGATCGCTGCACTTTCTCGTCTATGACCAGGTGGTACAGGCGGCGGCCGGCGGCCAGGGCGTCGCACTGGGCCGCCTGCCGATGCTCGCCGAGCATCTGCGCGACGGGCGCCTCGTCGCGCCGTTCGCGCGCAAGCTGGAATCGGCGCGCAGCTACTTCGCGATCGCCGCCGGGCGTTCGGCGGGCCGGCGCGATGTCGTCGCGTTCCTCGACTGGATTCGCAGCGAGGCGGCGCGCGAGTCCGAGGGATCGCGCACCCGGAGACCACGGTGACCGCGCCGTCGCCGTGGATCGTGCGCCACGCCGGGCTCGTCGCCCCCGCAGCCCGCGTGCTCGACCTCGCCGCGGGAAGCGGAAGGCACGCACTCGTGTTCGCCGCGCGCGGCGCAAGGGTGGTCGCGATCGACCGTGACGCCGCCGCGCTCGCCGCGCTCGCCGGCGTCGACGGGATCGAAGTTCGCTGCGCCGACCTCGAAGCTCCGGTGTGGCCGCTTGCCGGCGAAACCTTCGATGCGGTGATCGTCAGCCGCTACCTGCACCGGCCGCGCTTCGACGACCTCCTTGCACTCGTGGCACCGGCCGGCACGCTTCTCTACGAGACGTTCGCTGCGGGCAACGAGCGCTACGGCCGGCCGTCGAATCCCGCCTTCCTGCTCGAACCCGGCGAACTCCTCGAGCGCGTACGCGGCAGGCTCGTCGTCGTGGCCTTCGAACAGGGCGAAGCGGGTCATCCTCCTTCGGCCGTCGTCCAGCGGCTCGCGGCCGTCGGGCGCGCGCGCACCTGGCCTCCGCCGACCGGCGATTGACCGGCCGCAAGCGCGGTGCGAAGACCGCCGAATGCGGTAGAATTGCCCACTTTTTCGCGCCGCAACCCATGCTCTCCGGAAGTCTCTGCGCCATCGTCACGCCGATGCATTCCGGCGGGGCACTCGACCTGCCGGCGCTGCACCGCCTGATCGACTGGCACGTCGACAGCGGCACCGCGGCGATCGTCATCGTCGGCACCACCGGCGAGTCGCCGACGGTCGACTTCGACGAGCACTGCACGCTGATTCGCACGACGGTCGAGCACACGGCGCGGCGCATCCCCGTCGTCGCGGGGACCGGGGCGAACTCAACCGCCGAGGCGATCGCGCTGACGCGCTATGCGAAGAGCATCGGAGCCGACGCGTGCCTGTCGGTCGTGCCGTACTACAACAAGCCGACGCAGGAAGGCCTGTACCTCCACTTCCGCGCGGTCGCGGAGGCGACCGACCTGCCGGTGATCCTCTACAACGTGCCATCGCGAACGGTGGCCGATCTCGACAACGCGACGGTCCTGCGACTCGCCGAGATCCCGAACATCGCCGGGCTGAAGGATGCGACTTCGGATCTCACGCGCCCGGTCGACCTGCGCCGGATGCTTCCGCGCGGGCGCGAGTTCGGCCTCTATTCGGGCAACGACGATACCGGCCTTGCCCACATGCTCGTCGGGGGCAACGGAATCATCTCGGTGACGGCGAACGTCGCCCCGCGGGCGATGTCGCAGATGTGCGCGGCGGCGATCGCCGGGGACCTCGCGGCGGCGCGCCAGCGCAATGCGCAGCTGATGACGCTGCACCGGGCGCTGTTCGTCGAGTCCAATCCCATCCCCGTGAAGTGGGCGCTGGCGGCGCTGGGGCGGATCGAGGACGGATTGCGGCTACCGCTGACACCCCTGTCACCCCGGCACCACGAGACGGTGCGCGCCGCGCTTCGTGAAGCGGGCAGCATCGCCTAAGGGCTACCGTACATGAATCGGAACCTGTTCCTGCTCATCCCCGCGTTGGCCGTCGCGGCGCTCCTGCTGGCGGGATGCGAAACCTTCTCGAACCTCGGCAAGCGCATCGACTACAAGTCGGCGTCGAGCGCTCCCTCGCTCGAGATCCCTCCCGACCTGGCGACGCCCGAGTACGACAACCGCTACTCGATCAACACGGCGACCGGGCTCGCCGCGCAGAATTCGGCGCGGCCCCAGGCGACCGACGTCCTCCCCGTCAAGGACGGCGACGCGCGCATCGTGCGCGAGGGCAACGAGCGCTGGCTCGTCGTCAAGGCGACTCCCGAGCAGGCATGGCAGACCTGCCGCCGCTTCTGGACCGACACCGGCTTCGTGATCGCGAAGGAGGATCCCGCGCTCGGCACCATGGAGACCGATTGGGCCGAGAACCGGGCCGACATACCGACCGACCCCGTGCGCAAGTTCATCGGAAAGTACGTTGACCTCGATCCGATCTTCTCGACCTACCGGCGCGACAAGTTCCGCACGCGCATCGAGCATGGCTCGGTCCCCGGCACGGTCGAGATCTTCATCTCCCATCGCGGCATGGAGCAGGTGCCGACCGCGCGGACCAGCAGCGGGACGCCGGCGGGGTTCCAGTGGGGGCTGATGCCGCCCAACCCAGGACTCGAGGCCGAGATGCTTGCGCGCCTGATGGAGCGCTTCGGCACCCCCGAGGCCCAGGCGGTCGCCGCGGTTTCACCGGCCGCGGCCGCCGCCGCCCCGCCCCACGCGATGGTCAAGAAAGGCCCCGACGGCGTGCCGACGCTCACCGTCGACGATCCGTTCGACCGTGCGTGGCGGCGCGTCGGGCTGGCGCTCGACCGCAGCGGATTCACCGTCGTCGATCGTGATCGCTCGAAGGGCCTCTACTACGTCCGCTATGCCGATCCCGACGCTGCCATGGCGCGCAAGGACCGGCAGGAGAGCTGGCTCGCCAAGCTCTTCACCTGGTGGAAGAAGGACGACGAGAGCGCGAAGCCCGAGCAGTATCGGATCAGGATCGTCGAGGCGTCGCAGCAGAGCACGGTCAGCGTGCTCGATCCCGACGGCACGCCCGACAAGACCCAGGCGAGCGAGCGCATTCTCGACCTGCTGCAGAACCAGCTCAAGTAGCGCCGAAATGCGCTTCGCTTCGCTGGGCAGCGGCAGCGAGGGCAACGGCCTCATCGTCGAGGCGGGCGGCACCGCGATCCTGATCGACTGCGGCTTCGGCGTGCGCGACATGCGGGTCCGTCTCGCGCGGCTCGGCATCGACGCGGCGTCGATCGCGGCGATTCTCGTCACACACGAGCACGGCGACCACATTCGCGGCGTCGCGCCGCTCGCAGCGCGGCACCGGATCCCCGTGTGGTCGACCTTCGGCACGCTCGCTGCGGCAGGCGAGCGCTTCGCCGGCACCGTGCGCGGATTCGGCTTCGACAGCGACGACGCCTTCGCGATCGGCGCGCTGGAGGTGAAGCCGTTTTCGGTCCCGCACGATGCGCGCGAGCCGGTGCAGTTCGTCATCGGCGATGGCGCGCGGCGCCTCGGCGTCGTCACCGACCTTGGCGTCAGCACGCCGCACGTCGAGGCGAGCCTGTCGGGTTGCGACGCGCTCGTGCTCGAGTGCAACCACGACGCCGGCATGCTCGCCGACGGACCGTACCCGTATCCGCTGAAGCAGCGCATCGGCGGCCGGCTCGGGCACCTCGACAACGAGGCGGCCGCGGCGCTGCTCGCCGCGCTCGACTGCTCGCGTCTGACGCACGTCGTCGCGGCCCATTTGTCGAAGCAGAACAACACGCCCGAGAAGGCGCGTGCCGCGCTCGCGCGGAGCCTCGGCTGCACACCCGACTGGATCGGCGTCGCCGACCAGGCCGCGGGTTTCGCGTGGCGCGAGATCTGAATCCAACGGAGCGAAGCGAATGGAAACGAGGAAGGAGCTCTACCGCGGCAAGGCGAAGACCGTCTACGCGACCGACGATCCGCTGCGGCTCGTCATGCACTACCGCGACGATGTCTCGGCGTTCGACGGCGTCAAGCTCGCGCGCCTCGACGGCAAGGGCGAGACCAACAACCGGATCAACGCGTGGGTGATGGAGCGCCTCACCGAGGCCGGCATTCGCAGCCACTTCATCCGGATGCTGAACGAGCGCGAGTCGCTGGTTCGGGCGATGAAGATGGTGCCGGTCGAATGTGTCGTACGTAACGTCTGTGCGGGTTCGATGGCCAAGCGCTACGGCATCGAGGAGGGCAGGCGGCTTCCCGAGCCGCTGTTCGAGTTCTTCCTGAAGAGCGACGCACTGCACGACCCGCTCGTCAACGACGATCACATCCGCATCCTCGGCTGGGCGAGCGCGGCCGACATCGCGCGGATGCGCGAGCTCAGCTATCGCGTCAACGACGTGCTGAAGCCGATGTTCGCCGGGGCCGGCATCGATCTCGTCGACTACAAGCTCGAGTTCGGGCACCCGCTCGACGAGCCCGGTGGCGACCTCGTGCTCGGCGACGAGTTCACGCCCGACGGCTGCCGCCTGTGGGACGCGAAGACCGGCGAGAAGCTCGACAAGGACCGTTTCCGCCGCGATCTTGGCGAAGTCATCGAGCACTACCGCGAAGTCGCGCGCCGGCTCGGCGTGCCGCTTTAAAGCGGGGTCATAAAGCGGGGTCAGGTCTTGCCTTTTGCCTCGCGCTTCAGGCGCAAGGCAAAAGGCAAGACCTGACCCCGCCTATAACCCGAGCACGGTGCCGCCAAGACCGGGCTCGCCGGTCTCCCAGATCTCCTCGAAGCGCTGCACGAGGGGTGCAGCACGCTCGGCGTTGCCGATCGACAGCGTCGCACGCAGCCGGTCGATGTGCTGACGGTGCAGGAAGTGGACGTCGTCGGCGATCAGGAGCGGATCCATCGCCGCGCGGGCGGCGTCGCCGGCGCGGTAGACGGTCATCGCGTGCCCGTAGCGCGCGACGAGCGCGACGAAGCGCGCCGCGTGCGCTTCGAGCCAATGCGTGTCGTGGACGATCACCGACAGGCGCGCGTCGCGCCGGTCGTGCAGGAATCGCGCCAGTGCGTCACAGCGCGCCGCAGTGTGCCAGCCTCCCCACGACAGGTCGGCGTCGAACACCTTGAGGTGCCGCTGTGCGAGGCCGATCAACTCGTCCTGCGCGGCGATCATCGCCGGCAGCGTGCCGAGGCGCTCCTCGCGCGGCGCGACGGGCTCGATGGCGCTCACGGCGTCGTTTCCAGGTAGCCGTGGCGGTGCCAGCCGTGAAGCAGCGCGATCGTCGCCGGCGCGAGGTCCCGGCATGCACGCGCAGCGAGGCCGCGCCGGTCGGCGAGCCGCCGGAGGGTCGAGGCGTCGGTTTGCGGCATCGCCATCGCTTCCCCGTTGACGTAGAGCGTGGTGCGATCGTAGAGCATCTGCGTGCGCAGGTCGAGAGCGAGGCCGGAGCGCGCGATGCGCTGCGCGAAGTCGACACGCCGCGTCCGCGGAGGCACGGTGAAATGGATAAGCGGCTTCGGCTCGGTCAGCCAGCGGCCGAGGAACGACGCGATCATCGCGCCGTCGATGCGGACGCGCTTCAGGGCCGCGGCGACCTGCCGCCGCATTGCTGCGTCGATCTCGCCCGGATGCGACCGCGGCCGCAGTCCGGGGTCGGCGTAGCGTCCGTCGAGTGCAACGCGGTCGCGCAAGTCGTCGAGAAACGCTTCGGCGAGTTCCTGGAAGAGCGGTGCGCGAAAGCCGATCGAGCAGGTGACGCAGGTGTCGACGGCAACTCCGTCGTGGGCGTACCCGGGCGGCAGGTAGAGAAGATCCCCCGGCGCAAGCGTCTCGCTGTGCGTCGGCGCGAAGCGCTCGAGCAGTTTCAGCGGGACGCCGTTGCGTAGTGTGAGGTCGCGCTGGCGGCCGTAGCGCCAGCGGCGTCGTCCGGCCGCCTGCAGCAGGAACACGTCGTACGAATCGACGTGCGGTCCGACACCGCCCCCGGGTGCCGCGATGCTCACCATGAGGTCGTCGAGTCGCGCCCAGGGGAGGAATGCGAAGCGCCGCAGCACCCGATCGGCGGCGCGGTCTTCGAGGTTCACCCCCGAGACGAGCAGCGTCCAGTCGCGCGGCGGGAGCCGTTCGAGATGCCTGCGCCGGAACGGCCCGTGTGCGAGCTCGTAACGCATTCCGCTGCGCGTCACCAGCCGCGATTCGACGTCGTCGCGCAGGGCCAGCGTGAACAGGCGCTCGCGGCTGGCGAAGGCGGCCAGCTCGTCGACGGCCGGCCACGCGCTGCGGACAAGCAGCGAGCGCCGCTGCCAGTAGCGGGCGAGAAACGTGGCCGGGCTGCGCCCGCCGAACAATGCGAGGCGCGTTCCGGGCCGCGCGCGCGGTGATTCGACCGTGCTCACGCGTCGAGTATAGCGATCGTGCCCGCACGCGGGGCGTACAATGCCCGCCGCAGCGGCGCGGCTCGCTGCCATGCAGGTCCACTCGCGGGCAGCCCCGATGAACATTTTCGCGAACACCGTGGTCACGCTGACCTTCCGGCTCTTCGACGCCGACAACCGTCTGGTCGAGGAGACCACCGAAGCGATCGCCTATCTGCATGGGGGCCACGCGGGGATCCTGCCCAAGGTCGAGGAGGCGCTCGCCGACCACAAGCCGGGCGACCGGGTCTCGGTGACGCTCGAGCCCTCCGACGCCTTCGGCGACTACGACACGTCGCTGATGAAGATCGAGCCGCTCGACCGGCTTCCCGACGACGTCGCTGTGGGGGGCCACCTGGTGACCGAGCACGACGGCCACGAGCACGTCTGGCGCATCACCGACATCGCCGACGGGAAAGCGGTGCTCGACGGCAACCACGAGCTCGCCGGCATGCGCCTGCGCTTCGATTGCACGGTGGTCGACGTGCGGCCCGCGACGCAGGAGGAGATCGTCCACGGTCACGTCCACGGCGCGCACGGGCACCATCACTGACGCCGCACCCGCGCACCCCAGCGATCACCAACCAGCCAGCCGCCATGTTCCGCTACGACAGTCATCCATCGGGGCGCCACTACCTGCAGATTCCCGGTCCGACCAACGTTCCCGATCGCGTGCTGCGCGCGATCGACCACCCGACGATCGACCATCGCGGGCCCGAATTCGCGCTGCTCGCGCGCTCGATCCTCGATCGCATCGGCGCAGTGTTCGGCACGCGTGAACCGGTCGTCATCTATCCCGGCTCGGGCACCGGCGCGTGGGAGGCGGCGCTCGTCAATACGCTCTCGCCCGGCGACCGGGTGCTGATGGCCGAGACGGGGCACTTCGCGGCGCTGTGGAAGCGCCTCGCGGAGCGCCTTGGGCTCGTTGCCGAATTTCTCCCTGGCGACTGGCGGCACGGCGCCGATGCCGCCGCGATCGGCGAGCACCTTGCCACCGACCGTACGCAGGCGATCCGCGCGGTGTGCGTCGTTCACAACGAGACGTCGACCGGGGTCGTCACCGACGTCGCGGCGGTGCGCCGGGCGCTCGACGCCACCGCGCATCCGGCGCTCCTGATGGTCGACACGATCTCGTCGCTCGGCTCGATCGACTACCGCCACGACGAGTGGCGGGTCGACGTGACGGTCGCCGGGTCGCAGAAGGGCCTGATGCTCCCGCCGGGCCTTTCGTTCAACGCGGTGAGCGCTCGCGCGCGAGCGGCGTCGAAGGACGCGCGCCTGCCGCGCGCCTACTGGAGCTGGGACGAGATCATCGCGGCGAACGCGCAAGGCTACTGGCCGACGACGCCGGCGACCAACCTGCTCTACGGACTCGATGCGGCACTCGACCAGCTCTTCGAGGAAGGGCTGGCGGCGGTGTACGCGCGCCACATGCGGCACGGTGAGGCGACGCGCGCGGCGGTTCGCGCATGGGGGCTCGAAGTGCAGTGCGCGAATCCCGCCGAATGCAGCCCTGCACTGACGGCGGTTCGCGTACCCGAGGGGCACGATGCCGATCGCCTGCGCAGGATCGCGCTCGACCGCTTCGATCTCTCGCTCGGCACCGGACTGTCGAAGCTCGCCGGGCGCGTGTTTCGCATCGGTCACCTGGGCGATCTCAACGACCTGACCGTGCTTGCGACGCTCGCTGGCGTCGAGATGAGCCTGCATGAGGCCGGCATTCCGCACGCTCCGGGAGGAGTGGACGCGGCGATGGCGGTGCTGCGCTCGGCGGTGGCGTCGCGTCGGGCCGGGTGATCGCCGATCCGGACAGGCGCCTCGCCGAAGCGCTCGTCGAGGTGCGGCGCGCGCAGAATCGGCAGGCGCATGGCGGACCGCGGTTCGAGGGTCTCGATCCCGCCCTGTTCGTCGCACCGCGCGATGCGGCGGGGGCCTACGCGGTTCAGCAGGCGGTCGCGCACGAGCTCGGCTGGTTCGCGTCGGGGCGCGCGTCGGCGTGGAAAGTCGGTGCGCCGGCGCGCGATGCGACGCCGGAGGCGACACCGCTCCCGCCGGCAGGGGTCGTCGAGTCGCCGGCGACGCTCGCCGCAGGCGCCTTCACGTCGATCGGCATCGAGGGCGAGGTGGCGTTTCGCCTGCGCGATCCGAGTGGATCGATCGACGATGCGATCGGTGAAATCGTCGTCACGATCGAGATCGTCGCGCCCCGCTTTCGCGATCTCGCAGCGATGCCGGCGCTCCTTCGCCTCGCCGACCAGGGCGTTCACGGCGCCCTCGTCGTCGGCAGCGGCATCGCGTGGCGCGGACCGATCGACTGGGCGCGGCAGGTCGCAGTGGTCAGGCGCAACGGCATCACCGTCGCCGAGACCCGCGGCGGCCATCCGCTCGGCGATCTGCGTTACCTCGTCGCTTGGCTCGCGCGGCACGCCGCCTCGCGCGGGTATCCGCTCGCGGCCGGGGATCTCGTCACCGCCGGGACGTGGACGGGACTCGTTCCCGCGCGTGCCGGCGAGGTCGTGTCGGTCGCGTTCCCGGGTATCGGCGAGGCGAGCGTTGCGCTCACCTGACCGGCATCAGCGCCCGAGCAGCGACTTCAGTTCGTAGAGCGCGGCCTGCGCATCGCGCGGGCTCATCGCGTCGGGATCGAGGGTTGCGAGGCGTGCGGCGACGCTTGCCAGCACGGCATCGCTGCACACCGCTTCCGGTGCCGTGTGGGAGGTGGGGGCCGGGGCGGCCGCAGGAGCGCCTCCGAGCGCCGCATCGGCGGCGGGCTGCGCGGCGGCGAACAGATCGTGCTGGGCGTCGTCGCGCGTGTTGAACTTGTCGAGGCGTGCGAAGTAGCGCTGCGCCTGCTTCAGCGTGTCGGACGGAATGCCCGCGAGGCGTGCCACCTGCAGGCCGTAGCTGCGATTCGCGGGTCCGTTCTCGACGTGGTGCATGAACACGATTCCGGGGCCGCGTGGTCCCTTCGTCTCGACCGCGTCGAAGTGGACGTTCGCACAACCCTCGATCTCCGAAGGCAGCGCGGTGAGCTCGAAGTAGTGGGTCGCAAACAGCGTCAGGCTGCGGTTGTGCCCGGCGAGCCGGTGCGCGATCGCCCACGCGAGGGCGAGCCCGTCGAAGGTCGACGTGCCGCGGCCGATCTCGTCGATCAGCACGAGGCTTTGCGCCGTGGCCCGGTTGAGGATCCACGCGGCCTCGGTCATCTCGACCATGAACGTCGAGCGTCCTCCGGCGAGATCGTCGGCAGCGCCGATCCGCGTGAGGATCGCGTCGATCGGACCGATGCGCGCGCGCTTCGCCGGGACGAACATGCCGCAGCACGCGAGCAGCACGATCACCGCCGTTTGCCGCATGTAGGTCGACTTGCCGCCCATGTTGGGGCCGGTGACCACGAGGAGGCGGCGCGTCGCGTCGAGGGCGAGATCGTTCGGAATGAAGTCCTCGACCTGGCGCTCGACGACGAGGTGGCGTCCCGCGTCGATTGCGACCGCGACGTCGTCGGAGAACTCGGGGCGGGTGAGGCGCAGCGATTCGGCGCGCTCCGAGAGCGTCGCCAGCACGTCGAGGCTCGCGAGCGCCGCAGCCGCGGACTGGAGCGCGGGAAGCGCCGGCAGGAGCCTCGCGAGCAGTTCCTCGAACAGGAGCTTCTCGCGCGCGAGCGCGCGCTCCTGCGCCGAGAGCGCCTTTGCCTCGAACGCGGCGAGCTCGGCCGTCGTGTAGCGCTCGGCGTTCTTCAGGGTCTGCCGGCGCCGGTAATCGCCGGGCACGCGCTCGGCGTGGCTGCGGCCGACCTCGATGTAGAACCCGTGCACGCGGTTGTACTCGACCTTGAGCGCGGCGATCCCGGTCCGCGTCCGCTCGCGCTGCTCGAGCTCGACGAGGAACTTCGCGCAGCCGGCATCGATGTCGCGCAGCTCGTCGAGCTCGGCGTCGTGGCCGCGCGCGATCACGCCGCCGTCGCGAAGTTGCGCAGGGGGCTCTTCGGCGACCGCCGCGCGGAGAAGCGCTTGCCACGCCGGATCGCAGCCGAGATCGGCGGCGATCCGCAGCATCAGCGTGCCGCCGCGCGCGCCGGCAATTCCGGCGATCTGCGGCAGCCGCGCGAGCGTGTCGCGAAGGCCCGAGAGATCGCGCGGTCGCGCCGTCCCGAGCGCGATCCGCGCTGCGATGCGCTCGACGTCGACGGTACCCGCGAGCTCGCTCGTGAGCGTACGCACGCTGGCAGCGTCGCCGCAGAGCCCGGCGATCGCGCCCTGCCGCGCGACGATGCGTTCGCGGTCGCGCAGCGGATGCATCAGCCAGTGACGCAGCAGCCGGCTCCCAGCGGCAGTCGCGCAGCGGTCGAGCAGCGACAGCAGCGTCGGCTCGCGCTCCCCGGCGAGCGTGCGCGTGATCTCGAGGTTGCGCCGCGTCGCGGCGTCGAGGGTGACGAACTCGCCATCGGCTTCGACGGTCAGCGTGCGTACGTGCTCGAGCGAATTCTGCTGGGTGGCCGTCGCGTACATCAGCAGCGCACCGGCCGCGGCGAGGGCCAGCGGCGCACCGGCGACGCCAAAGGCTGCGAGGTCGAGCGTGCCGAGCCGCCGCGCCAGCTGCCGCTCGGCGTTCGCCCGGTCGAAGTGCCACGCCGGCAGCGCATGCGTCGGCACGGCCCGTTGGCGCCACGCAGGTTGCGGCTGGTCCTCGGCGACGAGCACTTCGGCGGGGTCGATCCGCTCGAGCGTCGCCGCGCACTCGGCGTTCGCGACGTCGGCGAGCGTGATGCGCCCGGCGGCGAGCGAGAGCCACGCGATGCCGGTTCGCGCCCCGTCCTGGAGCACCGCTGCAAGCGGAGCTTCGCGGCGCGCATCGAGGAGCCCTGCGTCGGTCAGCGTTCCGGGCGTGACGACGCGCGTCACCTTGCGCTCGACGAGGCCCTTCGCCGCCGCAGGGTCGCCGACCTGGTCGACGATCACCGCGCTCTCGCCGCGCTCGATCAGCCGCGCGAGGTGCAAGTCGAGCGCGTGATAGGGCACGCCGGCCATCGGGATCGGCGCGCCCGCCGACTGGCCGCGGGCAGTCAGCGTGATGTCGAGCAGGCGCGATGCGCGCTCGGCGTCACCGTAGAAGAGCTCGTAGAAATCGCCCATCCGGTAGAACAGCAGGCGATCGGGATGCTCCTGCTTGAAGCGCAGGTACTGCTGCATCATCGGAGTGTGCTCGGCGAGGGTCATGACGCGGTGCGATGCGCAAGGGGCTTCGTGCGGCGCGAAGCCGCTTGCGCCGAGCTGCGGTGAAATCTTAGCAGCCGGGCGGGTCGATCCCCGCGCCGGTCGAACGTCGCGGCGACGGGTATAACATGGCTCGAATCACGGCGCGGGGCCGATCCGGTGAACGCGGCAGTTCGTCTCGCTTTCGCAGTGGCAGTGGCAGTGGCAGTGGCAGCGGCCGCGACAGCGGTATCGTCGTTCGCGGTGACCGCGGTCGGCACGCCTGCGCCGGCGGCGGCGAAGCACGACTGGGCGATGTTCGGCTGGGATGCCGGCCGCAGCAGCGCCCCGAACGTCCCGATGGGGATCACCGCGGACGACTTGCCCTTCCTGCAGCGCCAGCAGGTCCGAATCGACGGCACCGTCGACGCATCGGCGATCTACCTTCACGACGTGACGGTGGCGGGTGCGCCGCACGACGTCTTCTTCGTCACCACTACGTACGGCAAGACGCTCGCCATCGACGCCGATCGCGGCACGGTGCTGTGGACGTTCACGCCGTCGGGCTTTGACCGCCTGAAGGGCAGTTACCGGATCACGACGGCGACGCCGGTCGCCGACCCCGGTCGCGACGCGATCTACGCGGCGTCGCCGGATGGCATCATCCGCAGGCTGGCGGTCGCCGACGGCCATGTCGAGTGGAGCACGTCGATCACCCGCCTGCCGGAGCGCGAGAAGATCGCTTCCCCTCTCGCGTTCTCCAGGGGGCGCGTGATTGCGACGACCGGAGGCTACATCGGCGATCGGCCGCCGTACCAGGGCCACGTCGCGATCCTCGACGCGAAGTCCGGTGCCTTGCTGCACGTCTGGAACGCGCTCTGCAGCAATCGGCGCGGGCTGATCGATCCCGCGACGTGCCCGGCGAGCGACGCGGCGATCTGGGGCCGTGCAGGCGCGGTGATCGATGCGAGGACGGGCAACATCTTCGTCGCCACCGGGAATGCACGCTGGGATGGAGTCGAGCATTGGGGAGACGCCGTCGTCGAACTCGATCCCGATGCGACGAGGATCCTCGGAAACTACACGCCGGCCAACACCGAAGAGCTCAACGCGACCGACGAGGACCTCGGCTCCAGCTCACCCGCGCTTGCCGGGGGCCCATATGTCGTGCAGGGAGGCAAGGACGGCATCCTGCGCGTGCTCGACTGGCGCAGGATGGCGGGCACGACCGCCCATCGCGGGGGCGAATCGTCGAGCGTTCCCACTCCGGGCTCTGCGCGATTGTTCACGGCGCCGGCGGTCTGGCACCACGCCGGAACCATCTGGATGTACGTTGCCGACAGCCGCGGGACGTCGGCGTGGACGCTCGACGGCGACACGCTGAAACCGCAGTGGCGCAACGATCACGCGGGCACCAGCCCGGTGGTCGCCGACGAACTGGTGTACGTGTACGACCCCGCCGGCACACTGCGCGTCTACGGCGCGGCCAGCGGACGCCTGCTCGCCGGGCTCGAGTGCGGCGGCGGCCACTGGAACAGCCCTATCGTGGCCGATGGCCGCATCGCATTGCCCGAGGGCAATGCCAACGATCACGCGACGAGCGGCGTACTCGACATCTGGCGGGTGGTGCGCCCCGGCGTTGACGCGCATCAAGAACGCGCGGGTCAGGAGCGGAGATGATCGTCGGCGCAGTTGTGCAGGTTCGCTGCAGGCGCTGGCCCCGCGCCGCTTCGCGGCGAGGTCGCGGGCAGGTTCGAGCGGACGGAGCGCGGACGCGTGCGCGTCGCAGACATCGGCGTCACGATCCCTCTGGGGGATTCCGCCGCGGCATCCCGGTTCGTGTGCGCGTGGTCGATCAAGGGGGGCACAAGGTGCACGAGGCGGGAATGGACGCAAGACGGGGCGGCCCCGGCGGCCGCCTGATTGCTGCGAGGCTTCGGTCGCCCACCATTTCCCCCTCGTCCGACGCATCATGAAGGAGCTCACCGTGGAAACCACCGTTCCGAAATCGATCAGAGAGGAGCATGAGGAACTGCATCAGGACCTCGCCCGCGCCACCCGGCAACCGGGGGCCGTCGGCGAGGCCGCGAGGGAGGTTGCGCGCGTGC
>JAFEDF010000161.1 GCA_018241785.1 Pseudomonadota bacterium
CGTTGAAGAAGTACGGAGTCCTGCGCCCCGCCTTGGTCACGAAGTCCCCAAATCTAAGCACGTCGCGTGCCAAGGCGAACTGCAGGAAGGCCTGCCGGAAATCGGTCATGAAGTGACGAGCGGTCGACGAACGTCGGTCGAGGATAGCATCGGCCCAGCGTGAGACGCGCTCATTTGGCTCGGCGAAATCCGGACGGACCGCATTTCAGGGATCCGCCGCGCCGGGTAGCGGTGGGGATGCTGCGACGCGCGAGTTCGACCGCGAAGGCCGAGGGAGTGGGGTACCGTGACGGGCTCAAACACCGGCTGCGTTCCGCAGCCGAACTCGCGCGTCACGGTGCCCCACTGCCTGCCTTCGCGGTCGGTGCAGAGCGCGTCGCAGCATCCCCACCGCTACCCGGCGCGGCGGATCCCTGAAATGCGGTCCGTCCGGATTTCGCAGAGCCAAATGAGCGCGTGCGGTAAACTCGCGGCCCGTCGCGATTGCCGCCCGGCCTCGCACGCCCGTTCCGCCTTCCATCTTCCGCGTGCGCATCATCACCCTCAACGTCAACGGCCTGCGCTCGGCGGAGCGCAAGGGCTTTGCGCACTGGCTCGCCCACACCGACCCGTGGGATGTCGTTTGCGTGCAGGAGATCAGGTGCGCGGACGGAGACGTGCCGCGCGCGCTCGCCAACCCGCGCCGGTCGCACGCGGCGTTCCAGCCGGCCGCGCGGCGCGGCTATGCCGGCGTCGCGCTCTATTCGCAGGCTCCGGCGAGGCTCATCCGCGGCTTCGGCAGCGCCGAGTTCGACGCCGAGGGTCGCTACCTGCAGGCCGATTTCCGCATGCTGTCGATCGTGAGCCTCTACCTTCCGTCGGGCTCGAGCGGACCGCACCGGCAGGCGTCGAAGTTCCGCTTCCTCGATGCCTTCCTGCCGCAGCTCGCGAGGCTCGCCCGGTCGGGCCGCGAGGTGATCGTCTGCGGCGACTGGAACATCGCCCACCAGCCGATCGACCTCACGAACTGGCGCAGCAACCAGAAGAATTCGGGCTTCCTGCCCGAAGAGCGCGCGTGGCTGTCGCGGGTGCTCGACGAGATCGGCTTCGTCGACGTGTTCCGCCGCCTCGACCCGCGCCCCGAGCAGTACACGTGGTGGTCGAACCGCGGACAGGCGTGGAAGAAGAACGTCGGCTGGCGCATCGACTACCAGATCGCGACGCCGGGAATCGCTTCGCGTGCTCGCTCCGCTTCGATCTACAAGGCGCGGCGCTTCTCCGACCACGCTCCGCTCGTCGTCGACTACGATTTCGAGCTTGCCTGAGCGCCGGCGATGATCCGCATCGCCGGCCTCACGCTCGCGCGCGGTGACCGCGTGCTCCTGAGGGACGCCGATCTCGCCGTCCACGCCGGGCACAAGGTCGGCATCGTCGGCTCGAACGGCTGCGGCAAGTCGAGCCTGTTCGCGCTCCTGCGCGGCGAACTCGTCCTCGACGCCGGCTCGGTCGAACTGCCGCCGCGGTGGACGCTTGCCTCGGTGGCACAGGAAACACCGGCTGTCGAGATTCCCGCGATCGAGTTCGTGCAGGACGGCGACGCCGAGCTGCGCGCACTCGAGCGCGAGCTCGCGCTCGCCGAGCACGATCATGTGCGAGCTGGCGACGGGGCCGGCCCCCACACGGCGCCCGACCCCGCGCACGTCGCCGAATTGCACAGCCGCTTCGAGGCGATCGGCGGCTACCGCGCGCGCGCCCGCGCAGCGACCCTCCTTGCAGGGCTCGGCTTCGACGAGGCGGCGCAGGCGCGACCGGTGGCGACGTTCTCGGGCGGCTGGCGGATGCGCCTCAACCTCGCGCGGGCGCTGATGTGCCGCTCGGACCTCCTGCTCCTCGACGAGCCGACCAATCACCTCGACCTCGACGCGGTTCTCTGGCTCGAAGAGTGGCTGCGCCGCTATCCGGGCACGCTTCTGCTCATCACCCACGACCGCGATTTCCTCGATGCCGTCGCCGGGACCATCGTGCACTTCGATGCCGGCAAGCTCGTCTCGTACCGCGGAAACTACGCCCAGTTCGAGCGCGAGCGGGCCGAGCGGCTCGCGCTCCTGCAGGCGAATCGCGCGAAGCAGCAGCGCGAGATCGCCCACCTTCGCGCGTACATCGATCGCTTCCGCGCCAAGGCCACCCGCGCGCGCCAGGCGCAAAGCCGCATCCGCACGCTCGAACGGATGGAGCTGATCGCGCCCGCGCACGTCGACAGCCCGTTCGAATTCGCGTTCGCGCCGACCGCCGTGCACGCGCGGCAGCTCGTGCGCCTCGAAGCCGCGAGCCTCGGCTATGCGGGCGCGCCACCGGTGCTGGCCGGCATCGACTGGGCGGTGCTCGCCGGAGCGCGCATCGGGCTCCTCGGCGCCAACGGAGCGGGCAAGTCGACGCTCCTGAAGTCGCTTGCCGGAACGCTGCCGCTCATCGCCGGCACGCGCCACGCCGCGCAGGCGCTGCGGCTCGGCTACTTCGCCCAGCACCAGGTCGAGCAATTGCGCAGCGACCAGTCGCCGCTGTGGCATCTGCGTCGTCTCGAGGCCGAAACGCGCGAGCAGGAACTTCGCGACTATCTCGGCGGCTTCGACTTTCGCGGTGACCAGGCGACCGAGCCGGTGGCGCCCCTCTCGGGCGGCGAGAAGGCGCGCCTCGCACTCGCGTTGATCGTGCGCGAGCGCCCGAACCTGCTCCTCCTCGACGAGCCGACCAACCACCTCGACCTCGAGATGCGCGAGGCGCTGACCGAGGCGCTGCAGGACTACGACGGCGCGCTGATCGTCGTCGCGCACGACCGGCACCTGCTGCGTGCCACCGCCGACGAGCTGTGGTGGATCGCCGACGGCACGCTTGCGCCGTTCGACGGCGATCTCGACGACTACCGCGCGCAGGTGCTCGCGCGGGGGAGGCGCAGGGCGACCGAGGGTGCCGCAGAGAACCCCGGCGGCGAGCGGGAGGGAGGCGAGCGGGCCGATGACGCAACGGGAGGCGAGCGAGGCGATCGGCGCGCGCAGCGCCGTGCCGAAGCGCTCGTTCGCCAGCAACGCTCCGACCGCCGCAAGCCGCTGCTCGCGCGCCAGTCCGTCATCGAGCGCGAGATGGAAGCCCTCGAAGGCGAGAAGCGCGAGCTCGAGCGCTGGCTCGCTTCGCCCGCCGCCTACGCCGATGACGAGAAAGCGCGGCTCGTCGCCGCGCTCGAGCGCCAGGGCGAGCTCACCTTCTCGCTCGCCCGCCTCGAAACCGAATGGCTCGAGCTCGCCGAGGCGCTGTAGGTGTGACCCCCCTCAACCGATGCGGGCGCCGGGGCGATAGAAGAGGTAGAGGCCGTAGCCCAGCGTCCTGCGGCCCCAGCGCAGGTAGGCGTCGCGCCGGCGCCGCACCTCGGCGAGCATCTCGGGAACGTCGGGGTCGTCCGCTTCCTCGCGCGCATAGCGCTCGATCGAGCGCAGGTACTTCCACTCGTATTCGTCCCATTCGTCCTCGCTCGCGGTCACCGCGTGCATCGGAATGAGCCCTTCGCCGATTCCGGCCGCGACGTTGCCGGCATGGGTGAGGTAATCGGGAGCGCCGCCAAGGACTGCGAGGTACTTCGAGGCCGGGCGCCGGCGCCAGTAGCGTTCGCCGACGAGGACGTAGCCGCCCTCGCGCGTCCAGCCCTTGAGACGGCGGCAGATGCCCGCCATGCCGCCGCCGATGCCACTGCCGAACATCACCGTGAGGTGGAAGGTCTCGGGATCGGCCTCGAAGTCGGCAATTTCGACGTTGTCGACGTGGAGCCTCCCCTGCGCTCCCGTCCACTCGGCGCGTTCGCGCGCGGCGTCGAGCATCAGCGACGAGCGGTCGATGGCGAGTGCCGTCGAGCCGAAGCGCTCGATGATGCGAAGGCAGAGCTCGGCGCGGCCGCAGCCGAGGTCGAGCACGCGCGATGCGGGATCGAGCGGCAGGAGATCGAGCACGCGCTCGATCTTCACCGCGGAGACCGGATTGTTGTAGTCGTGATCGCGGTGCGCAATTGCCGTGTAGCGGATCAGGTCCATCGTCGTCACGCGATGCCGCGTGGAGGATCCCATTCAGGACTTTGCGCGCGCCAGGGCGCGACCCGCAAGAGGAGCGCCATCCCGGGGAGCGCCAGCGCCGTGCAGAGGAGGAAGAACGCGAACCAGCCGATGTGGTCGACGATCCAGCCGGTCGACGCGTTGACGACGGTGCGCGGCACCGCAGCGAGGCTCGTGAACAGCGCGAACTGGGTGGCCGTGTAGCGCCGGTCGGTCGCGCGCGCGATGAACGCGGTGAACGCCGCCGTGCCGAGCCCGACGCCGAGCGCCTCGAAGCCGATGACGAGCGCGAGGAGCGCGCGGTCGGGCCGGTGCACCCACGCGAGCCACGCGAAACCGAGGATCGACACCACCTGCACGACGCCGAAGAGCCACAGCGCGCGGTTGATGCCGATCTTCACCATCCACAGGCCGCCCAGCAGCCCGCCGACGACACTGGTCCAAAGGCCGACGTTCTTCGCGATGAGCCCGATATCGGTCTTGCTGAAGCCCATGTCGAGGTAGAAGGGCGTGGCGAGCGCGGTCGCCATGCTGTCGCCGAGCTTGTAGAGGAAGATGAACGCAAGGAGCGTGACCGCCTCGAACGCGCCGTCGCGCTCGACGAACTCGCGAAAGGGCTCGATCACCGCTTCGCGCAGGCTGCGCGGCTGCCCGGCCGGCGCGACCGGCTCGGCGACGACGAGTGCGAGCACGATTCCCGGCAGCATGAAGAGCGCGGTGATCGCATACACGCTCGACCACGGCAGGTGGTCGGCGAGGATCAGCGCGAGCGCGCCGGGGACGAGGCTCGCGACGCGGTAGGCGTTGACGTGGATCGCGTTGCCGAGGCCGAGCTCGAGGTCGGGAAGGAGCTCGCGCCGGTACGCGTCGAGCACGATGTCCTGGCTCGCCGAGAAGAGCGCGACCGCGGTCGAGAGCGCGACGATCGGCCAGATGTCGTGCTGCGGCTGGAACGCGCCGAAGAGCGGAATCGCGATCAGCAGGAGCACCGCCGTCAGCAGCATCCAGCCGCGCCGGCGGCCGAGGAAGGGCGGGGCGATGCGATCGAGTAGCGGCGACCAGAGGAACTTCCACGTGTACGGAAGCTGGATCAGCGCGAAGAAGCCGATCGTCGCGAGGTCGACGCCCTCGGTGCGCAGCCACGCCGGCAGCAGGTTGATGAGGAGATAGAGCGGCAGCCCTGACGAGAACCCGGTGAAGACGCAGATCAGCATCCGCCGGTTGAGGAGCGCCTCGCACCAGCCCTCGCGCCGCGATCGCGCCTGCAACGAGGCGGGGGCGCGAGGCTGCGCGGCATCGTCCATGATTCGATTCTAGCTGGCGTCGCGGCGTCGTAGCTTGCTAGACTGCCGGCCAGTTCAGGGAAACCGGTCCGCGGATCCGCGCGGTCGCTGCGGCTTGCCGGGGTTCCGTGAGGGAAGGGCGATGGTTGCTGAAGCGCAGTCTGCTGCAGTCATTGCGTCTACGTCTTCGCAGCCCGCGTCGCAGCCCGGCCTCGTCGCCTTCCTGTTCACCGACATCGCCGGCTCGAGCCTCAAGTGGCTCAATCACCGTGCGGCGATGCAGGAGGCTCTGCGCATCCACGACGACCTGCTGCGCACGGCGATCGCCGCGCACGGGGGCACCGTGTTCAAGACCGGCGGCGACGCGTTCCATGCTGCGTTCTCGAGACCCGCCGATGCGCTCGGCGCGGCGATCGACGCCCAGCAGGCGCTCGCGGAGCGCGACTGGTCGGGGGTCGGCGGGCTCGCCGTGCGGATGGCGGTCCACGTCGGCACCGCCCTGCAGCGCGAAGGCGACTATTTCGGCCCGGCGTTGAATCGCGTCGCGAGGCTCCTCGCGCTCGGTCACGGCGGACAGGTGCTCGTCACGCCGTCGGTGGCCGAACTCGTCGTCGCCGAGCGCGAGAGCCGGCATACGCTGCGTCACCTCGGCGCGCATCCGCTCGACGATCCGTTGCAGCCGGTCGGCGTGTACCAGGTCGACGTTCCGGGCCAGCCGCACGAGTTTGCGCCGCTGCGCACCATCGATCTGCGCCCGACCAACCTGCCGCGCCAGCCGACTGCGCTGATCGGCCGCGAAGACGAGCTCGCGCGGATCAACACCCTGCTCGCGGAGAATCCGCTCGTTACCGTCACGGGCACCGGAGGGGTAGGCAAGACGCGGATCACGCTCGAAGCCGGGATGCGGCTCCTCGACCGCTACCCCGATGGCGTGTGGCTGGTCGAGCTCGCCGCGATCTCGGATGCGTCGCTCGTTCCTGGCGCGGTGACGACGGCGCTCGGCATCGACACGTCGTCGGCGAAGACTCCGCTCGAGGCAATGGTGTCGCGGCTGCGCCACCAGGATCTGCTGCTCGTCCTCGACAACTGCGAGCACGTGATCGAAGCGGTGGCGACGATGGTCGAGGCGCTGCTCGCCGCAACGCCGAAGCTTCGGTTCCTCGTCAGCTCGCAGGAGCCCCTCGGCATCGCCGGCGAGCAGATCTTCCGCCTCCCGTCGCTCGGCGTTCCCGGCGACGCGCAGATTGCGGTCGAGGATGCCCTCAAATCGGGCGCGATCCAGCTCTTCGCCGAGCGCGCAAAGGCCGCCGATCCGCGCTTCAAGGTCGACGACAGGAACGCATCGACGATTGCCGCGATCTGCCGGCGCCTCGACGGCATCCCGCTCGCAATCGAGATGGCCGCGGCGCGCACACCGATGCTCGGCGTCGATCGGCTCGCGCAGAAGCTCGACGAGCGCTTCCGCGTGCTGACCGGCGGCCGGCGCACCGCGCTGCCGCGCCAGCAGACGCTGCGTGCAACGCTCGACTGGAGCTATGGGCTTCTCTCCGAGCGCGAGCGCGCGGTGCTTCGCCGCCTCTCGATCTTCGCCGGGGGATTCACGCTCGACGGCGCCGGACGGGTCGCCGGCGACGACGCGATCGACGAATTCGAGGTGATCGACGCGCTGTCGCGCCTCGTCGCGCGCTCGCTCGTCGCCGCCGACACCGACGTGAACACCGGCACACGCTATCGGCTCCTCGAAACGACCCGCGCCTACGCGCTCGAAAAGCTCGCCGAGGCCGGCGAATCGGACGAAATCGAGCGGCGCCATGCGACGTTCGTCCGCGACCTCTTCGCGCGCGCGTTCGACGAGTATCCGACCGCATCCGACGCCCGCTGGGAGAGCACCTACCTTCCCGAGCGCGACAATCTTCGCAACGCGCTCGACTGGGCGCTCGGCCCGCATGGCGACAGCGCCGTCGGCATCGAGATCGCCGGCTCGTCGTGGCTGATGTGGTATCGCCTCTCGCTGAAGGCCGAAGGCCGGCAGCGGATGGCCGCGCTCGCCTTGAGAGTGAGCGACGCGCTGGACCCGGCGATCGCCGGCCGCTACTGGGCGACTTATGGGGGTTTATGGGTCGACGCCGCACCCGCGCGCTGCATTGAGACCTTGGCGCACGCCGTCGCGCTCTTCCGCGAGGCCGACCGACCGGCCGAGCTCGCTACGACACTTGTCGACTACGCGCTCAACCTCCCGCTGGAGGCCGAGGATGAGGCGCAGCGCGCGCTCACTGAGGCGCACCTGCTCCTAAAGGACGCCGCGACGCCGCGCTACCTTGGATGGTACTTCGAGGCCCGCGCGAAGCGTGTCCGTGAATCCGGCCCGGCACTCGCGCGAACGTATTACGAATCGGCGCTGCGCGAGTATCGAAGCATCGGCGCCGAGCGGGCGATCGCCGACGTTGCGAACAGCGTTGCGGATCTCACCTGGATCACCGGCGACCTCGACGCCGCCATCGCCGGCATGCGCGAGGCGATCGCGATCAACCGCAAGTCCGGGGTGGCGCATAAGTCATCATTGGGCCTTGGACTCGCCAACCTCGCCGGAGCGCACGCCGAGCGCGGCGACCTCGACGAGGCCTTCGCCGCAGCGTCCGAGGCGGTCCCGCTGATTCGCGAGGACGGCTGGTTCTATCGCTTCTGCGACCACTTTGCGCTGCGCATCGCCAAG
>JAFEDF010000162.1 GCA_018241785.1 Pseudomonadota bacterium
ACGATTCGCTGCGCGCCGTGCTCGGAGAGCCCGCCGACCATGCGCAGGCCGAGACGCAGGATGGGGCCGGAGGCGGCGTCGGGGTCCGCGCCGGAGCGGGTGGACCGAGTGGCAGAGCCGGTGGACCGGGCGGCGGAGCCTGCATACCGGGCGACGGAGCCAGCGACACGGTCCGGGCGCTCGAGCGTGCAGTCCCAGTCGCTCGCCGCGACATCGGGCGCGCGCACGTCGACGCCGTGGCGGCGCGCGTCGGCGACGAGCTGGGCGGGCGCATAGAAGCCCATCGGCTGCGAGTTCAGGAGCGCCGCGCAGAACGCGGCCGGTGCGTGGAGCTTGAGCCACGCCGACACGTAGACGAGCAGCGCGAACGACGCGGCGTGCGATTCGGGAAAGCCGTATTCGCCGAAGCCCAGGATCTGCTGGTAGATCTGCTGCGCGAATCTGCGGTCGTAGCCTCGCGTCCCCATTCCCTCGACCAGCCGCGCTTCGAAGCCTTCGAGGCCGCCGCGCCGTTTCCACGCCGCCATCGAGCGGCGCAGCCGGTCGGCTTCGCCCGGAGTGAACCCGGCGGCGACGATGGCGAGCTGCATCACCTGTTCCTGGAAGATCGGCACGCCGAGCGTGCGCTCGAGCACCCCTTTCACCGCATCGCTCGGGTAGGTGACGGGCTCGAGACCCTGGCGGCGCTTGAGGTAGGGATGCACCATGCCGCCCTGGATCGGGCCCGGCCGCACGATCGCGACTTCGATCACGAGGTCGTAGAACGTGCGCGGCAGGAGGCGCGGCAGCATCGACTGCTGCGCGCGCGATTCGATCTGGAACACGCCGATCGTGTCGGCGCGCTGGATCATCTCGTACACGGCGGGGTCCTCGGGAGGGATGTCCTGCATCCGCAGAGGCTGCGCAGGCAGCCGCGATATCAGGTCGAGCGCGCGGCGGATCGCCGAGAGCATGCCGAGCGCGAGGCAGTCGACCTTGAGCAGGCCCATCGCATCGAGGTCGTCCTTGTCCCACTGGATGACCGTGCGCTCGTCCATCGCGGCGTTCTCGATCGGCACCAGCCGCTCGAGTGAATCGCGCGCGATGACGAAGCCACCGACGTGCTGCGACAGGTGGCGCGGGAAGCCGAGAAGCTGCCCGGCGAGCGTCACGACGCGGCGGACGACCGGATGGCGGGGGTCGAAGCCCGCCTCGCGGATGCGCTCGGGTTGGATCGCGCGGCCGTCCCACCACGCGAAGGCGCCGGCGAGACGATCCACTTCGTCGGCGCCGAGCCCTAGCGCGAGTCCGACGTCGCGCAGCGCACTCTTCGGCCGGTAGGTAATGAGCGTCGCGGCGAGCGCCGCGCGGTGGCGGCCGTATTTCGCGTAGATGTGCTGGATCACCTCCTCGCGCCGCTGGTGCTCGAAGTCGACATCGATGTCGGGTGGCTCGTTGCGCTCACGGCTGATGAAGCGCTCGAACAGCATCGAGCTTCGCGCCGGATCGACCTCGGTGATGCCGAGCGCATAGCAGACGGCCGAATTGGCTGCCGATCCTCGCCCCTGGCAGAGGATGCCGCGCGAGCGCGCGAAGGCGACGATCTCGTCGACGGTAAGGAAATACGGCTCGTAGCGAAGCTCGGCGATCAATGCGAGCTCGTGCTCGATCTGCGCACGCACTGCGGAAAGCCGCGACGGCTCGCACGACCCCGAGCATCCAGGCGGATCGCGCGGCTCCTCGATCGGCGCGCACGCCGCTTCCCGTCCGTAGCGGCGTACGAGGCCCTCTTCGACGCGCTTGCGCAGCCACGATGCCGGCGTTTCGCCGGCAGGCACGATTTCCTCCGGATACTCGTAGCGCAGCGTGTCGAGCGAGAAACGGCAGCGTGCGGCGACGGTGAGCGTTTCGGCGAGCAGCGCGGGCGGATAGACGGCGGCGAGTCTCGCGCGCGAGCGCAGATGACGCTCGCCGTTCGGGAAGAGCGCCTGTCCGCAGGACGCGACCGGAGTTTTCAGCCGGATCGCGGTCAGCGTGTCCTGCAGCGCACGGCGCGCGCGAACGTGCATGTGGGCGTCGCCCGCCGCAGCGAGCGGCAGCCCGGCCGCCTGCGACAGTGCCTGCGCGTGCGCGAGCCGGCGCCGGTCGCCCGCCTGCGCGAACAATCCAACACCGATCCATGCGCGGTCGGCGAACGTCTCGCGTATCCAATGTCCGGCGTTGCCGGCAGCCGCACCGTCGGCAGCGGAGGCATCGACGGAGGAGCCATCGGCAGCGGTGTCGTCGCCCCGCGCAATCGGGGCGGTGCCGGCATCGAGTCGCGGCAGCCACAGCGCGAGGCACGACGAGGCCGTCGCGGC
>JAFEDF010000163.1 GCA_018241785.1 Pseudomonadota bacterium
ACGATCGGCGCGACGATGCTGACGGTGATGCTCGTCCGCGCGTTTCGCGGGCACTTCGATGCGGAGCACCATTTCGCGTTCGAGGCGGCCGCATGGTACTGGCACTTCGTCGACGTGGTCTGGCTGCTGCTGTTCGTGCTCGTCTACTGGCTGGTCTGAGCGGCGCGTCGCGCCACACCGCACGCTGCCCGCCGGCGTCGCCCGCTTCGCAGCCGCGCTCGCCCCGCGCTCGCCCCCGGCAACGCGTTCGCTTCGCGTTCGGCCCGCGTTCGGCCCGCGTTCGGCCCGCGTTCGGCCCGCGGCGCACGCCATGCCCCGCTTCGCTTCGGTGGCGCAAGGCGCGTCGCCGGGCGGGTCCCGGCGCGGCTTCGCGAGGTGGGCGCACTGCAGATGCGACCATCATTGCCGTGCTCGCCCGCGCCACCCGCCTGCGGCGACTGCGCCACAGGCGCTCCGCGTGCCACGGCGCGCGCCGCGGGCCGAACGCGGGGCGAACGCGGGGCGAACGCACAACCTGCGGCGAGCGGCTGGCCGCAGCGAGTTGGAAGCAGTGTGTGGGAAGCGGCGGGGGAGGCGGGCTGCGCGCGGCGACGTGGCTTGTTACGTCGGATGGAGCCACCCCATCCACCAGGAGACGACGAGCAGCACGATCAGCGTCATCGACAGTCCGACGCGAATCGCGAGCGTGATCACGACGCGATTGCCATGACCCTGGTCGCGATAGAGGAACACGAGGGCCGCGAACAGTACAGCCACGATCGCAGCGAGGAAGATGATGACGACGACTTTGATGGCGCGCTCCGGCTCTTTTGCAGTGTAGCACCCGGATGAGAGATCCCGACGAACGCAGGGTCCGAGGCCTGCGCGAAGCCGCGGCCACGCCGCGCAGGCCCGCGTGGATTCCGACGGTTGCCGCGCTGGTTGCGGTGGCGCTGTTCGTGAGTGCGGGCAACTGGCAGCACCGGCGTTTGCGCGAGAGCGAGGTGCTCCGCGACCGGATCGCCGCGGCGGACCGTGTCGCGACGGTCGAGCTCCCGCGCGACGTCGCCGACTGGAGTACGTGGCGTTTTCGCCACGTCAGCGTGTCCGGCACGTTCGACGCGACGAGGCAGATTCTCGTCGACAACGTCATCCACGATGGGCGCGCGGGCTTCGACGTGGTGACCCTGCTCGAGCTCGCGGACGGGCGCCACGTGCTCGTCGATCGCGGCTGGTTCCCGCTCGGCGAGTCGCGTGCGAACCTGCCGATGCCGGCACCGCCAAGCGGGCCGGTGACGATTCGCGGGCGCATCGACATTCCGACGACGCACTATCTCGAACTCGGCGGCCGCAAGGCGCCGGCCGGGGCGCTGTGGGAACACCTGGATCCGCCGCGCTTCGCGGCCGCGACCGGGGTCGCCGTGCTGCCGATCGTCATCGACGCGCAGGACGACATCGCGGGTGAAGGACTCGTACGCGCGTGGAGTCCGCCTGACTTCGGCATCACGATGCACGAGGGCTACATGCTTCAGTGGTACACGTTCGCTGCGATGGCCGCCGGACTGTGGGGATGGTTCACGCTGCGCCCATGGTGGCGTACACGGCGGGCGGCCGCGAGGGATGGCGCGCGCGGCGAGGGGAGATCGCGATGACCGACGAACGCAGTCCATCGATACCGCCGCGTGGCACCGATCGCCGCACGCGGCGGCTCATCGTGCTGATCGCACTCATCGCGGTCGCGCCGATCGTGCTCGCCTGGGGCGCCTACCACTACTGGCCGCGCAACGCTCGCACCAACTACGGCGAGCTTCTCACGACCGCGCCGATGCCGCGCATCACCGGCGAACGCATCGGCGGCACGTCCGCCGCGTTTGACACCGACGCCCTGCGCGGGCGCTGGCTCGTCCTCTACGCGTCCGGCGGAGGTTGCGACTCGCACTGCGAGCAGGCGCTCTACGCGACGCGCCAGGCACGCACGCTCCAGAACGCCGAGCGTAACCGCGTGCTGCGCATCTGGCTCGTCACCGATTCCGCCCAGCCGAGTGCGCAGATCGCGGGCGAGCACCCCGATCTCGAGATCGCGCGCGTGTCGCCCGCATCGGTGACGAAGCTGCCGCGCGGAAGCGCCGCGATCTATCTCGTCGACCCGCTCGGCAACCTGGTGCTCGCCTGGCCAGTCGAGCCCGACATCAAGGCGCTCGCACACGATCTGTCGCATCTGCTGCGCGCGTCGCAGATCGGTTAGCCGCCTCATGCGAGTGCTCGCATGGCGAGCGCGAAGCGGGCCCGCGCATCCTCTCACTGCGCCGCGCGTTGCTGCGCCGCGCGTTGCCGCGCCGCCCGTTGCCGCGCCGTCCGTTGCAGCGCCGCGTGAGGCAAGGCCGCGTCCGCTCCGTTTCGGTGGCGCAAGGCGCGCCGGCGGGCGGGTCCCCGGCGCGGCTTCGCAAGGTGTGCATCCTGCAGATGCGCGCATCCTCACAGGGCTCGCTCGCGCCACCCGCCTGCGCCGGCTGCGCCACAGGCGCTGCGCGGACGCGTCCTTGCCTCACGCTGCCAACAGGTGTCACGCGTCAGCCGCGTAACGGGCGTCCGGTGTTCGCACCCTGTGCGCGTCGCGCAGGACCGGAGCCGGCGGTGCGGATGAGACCGATTCGGCACGACGCCAGCCGCTGCACGGGCCGGGGCATCGCCCGCCCAGCGCCTGTGGCGCAGTCGGCGCAGGCGGGTGGCGCGAGCGAGCACTGCGATGACCTGCGCATTGCACCGAAGCACACCTTGCGAAGCGCGCGCCGGGACCCGCCCGCCGACGGGTTCTGCGCCACCGAAGCGGAGCGGGCGATGCCCCGGCCCGTGCAGCGGCGCAATTGCTGCCGCGGGGAGGCGCGCGTCGGGCGTCGGGCAGCGACGCGCGGCGCAGTGGCGCGCGCCGGCACCACGGCGCGGCGGCTGCGCTAAAATCGCGCCAAAGCTGAACGCACGACACCGTGACCACCGCCGCCTACGCGCAACTCCGCGCCCGCCAGTTCTTCGCCCTGGCGAAGCCGCGCGTGGTGTCGCTCATCGTGTTCACCGCCGTGATCGGCATGTTCCTCGCCGTTCCGGGCATTCCCCCTGCGGGGCCAGTGGTCTTCGGCACGCTGGGCATCGCGCTCGTTGCCGGCGCTGCTGCGGCCATCAACTGCCTCGTCGAGCAGAACATCGACCGGCTGATGCGCCGCACGAGCTGGCGTCCGCTGCCTCAGGGCCAGCTCTCGTCGGGCGAGACCCTCGCCTTCGCAGCCATCTTCGGCGGCGCCGGCCTGGTGATCCTTTATCTTCTCGTCAATCCGCTGACGATGTGGCTCACCCTCGGCACCTTCGTCGGCTACGCGATCATCTACACGGTCGTGCTGAAGCCGGCGACGCCGCAGAACATCGTCATCGGCGGCGCGTCGGGGGCGATGCCGCCGGTGCTCGGCTGGGCGGCGGTCACCGGGCACGTCCCGGCCGAAGCGCTCTTGCTGTTCCTCATCATCTTCGTCTGGACGCCGCCGCACTTCTGGGCGCTCGCGCTGTACCGGCGCGACGATTACGCGAACGCCCGGCTGCCGATGCTCCCTGTCACCCACGGCATGCGCTACACGCAGTCGATGGTCGTGCTCTACACGGTCGCGCTCGCCGCGGTGACGCTGCTGCCGTACACGGTGCGGATGAGCGGGCTCTTCTACCTCGCGTCGGCGCTCGTTCTCGGCGGAATCTTCGTCGGCTATGCGCTGAGGCTTCGCGTCATGTACAGCGACGCGCTCGCGCGCACGACGTTCCGCTACTCGATCGTCTACCTCGCCGCACTCTTCTCGGCGCTCCTGGTCGATCACTACCTCCGCCTTCTGTGAGCGCATCGTGAGAGCGTTTGCGCGCGCGGCGCTGGTCGCCGTGATGCTTGCGACGGTGATCGTCGCCGGGTGCGCGAAAGAGGGTCCGAAGTTCGACGCCTCCGACATCACCGGAGCGTCGTTCGGCGGCGATTTCGCGCTGCAGGATCCGCAGGGAAGGACGCGCACGCTCGAGGACTTTCGCGGCAAGGTCGTCGTGATGTTCTTCGGCTACACGAATTGCCCCGATGTCTGTCCCGCGACGCTCGCGAGCCTCGCGCAGGCGATGAAGGAACTCGGCAGCCGGGCCGATCGCGTGCAGGTGCTGTTCGTCACCGTCGATCCCGCGCGCGACACTCCCGCGCTGCTCGCGAAATACGTTCCGGCCTTCGATCCGCGGTTCGTGGGATTGCGAGGCGACGACGCGGCGACCGCGAAGGTCGCGAAGGAGTTTCGCGTCCTCTACAACAAGGTTCCGGGGGCGACTCCCGGGAGCTACACGGTCGACCACTCGGCCGGCAGCTACGTCTTCGATCCCAAGGGGCGATTGCGCCTCTACGTCGCCAACGGGCAGGGACCCGACGTGTTCGCGCACGACATCGGGCTTCTGCTCGGAGCGTCGTCATGAGACGCGCCGTTTCGCCCGATGCCGCATCGTGATCCGTGCAGGTCACCGTCGCCGACGCGCTGAAGCGCGCTGAGGACGCGGTGCGGTGCGGCGATGTTCGCACCGCGCGCGCGATCTACGGCCAGGTGCTGGCCGCGCTTCCCGATCACGTTCCGGCATTGCTCGGTGCGGGTGACGCAGCGCTTGCCGATGCCGACTTCGTGGCCGCCGAGCAGAGCTTCCGGCGAGCCGCCGGCCGCGACCGCAACCGCGCGTCGCCGGCGATCGGACTCGCGCAGGCACTCGCCGGTCAGCATCGTTTCGGCGATGCCTGGGCTGCACTCGCCGCACCGCTCGCGGCGGATCCGCCGAGCCGCGGTGCGCTCGCTGCCGGCGCCTGGATTGCGAACCGCGCGCACGAGTGGGAACGCGCCATACGCTGCTGCGAGAACGGACTCGCGCGGGCACCGCGCGATGCGACGCTCCTGGCGCTGCTGGGCGATGCGCAGCTCGGTGCCGGCAACGCGGCTGCCGCGCGCAAGGCCTATGAGAGCGCACTCGCCGTCGACGCGGCGCGCCACGATGCGCGGGTGGGGCTCGGCGTCGCGTTCCTCCAGATCGGCCTTCCCGAGCGCGCCGGGCGCGAATTCGAGACGGCGCTTGCCCAGGGCGTGAAGACCGCCGGGCTCCTCGCCAATCTGGGCACGTCGTGGCTCGCGCGCGGCGACTACGTCAGGGCGGAAGCGATGTTCGCGCGCGCCGTCGACGCGGACCCGCGCCTCGTGCCCGCGCTCGCCGACCTCGCCCATTGCCGGCAATACCTGTGCATCTGGGAGGAGCTCGGTGTGCTCGAAGAAAGGCTCGCGGCGTCGCTCGACGATCCGCAGGCCGACCCTCGCATCTCGCCGTTCATCGCACTCGCGCTTCATTTCACCTCCGCCCAGCAGCTCACCGTGGCGCGACGCTGGTCGCGCGCGATGCTGCCGGCCTCGGTTGCGGGAGCTGGCGCGACCGCGCTGCGCCGGGATCGGCTGCGTATCGGCTACCTGTCGCCCGATTTCCGCGATCATCCGACCGGGCGGCTGATGGCGGGCCTGTTCGAGGCGCACGATCGCAGCCGCGTCGAGGTCTTCGGCTACAGCTACGGGAGCGCGCAGGACTCGCCGCTGCGCAGGCGGATTGCCGGAGCGTTCGATCACTGGCGCGATCTGGGCGGGAGTTCGGATCATGCGATCGCCGAAGCGATTCGTGCGGATGCGCTCGACGTCCTGATCGACCGCAAGGGGCACACGCAAGGCGGACGGCTTGCCGCTCTTGCCGAACGCCCGGCGCCGGTGCAGCTCCACTACATGAGCTTTCCCGCCACGCTGGGCTTCGACGCGATCGACGGCGTGATTGCCGACGACATCGTGATTCCACGGGGTGAGGAGGCGCTCTACCACGAGCGCGTGTTCAGGCTGCCGCGCTGCTACTTCGTGACCGACGGCGCCCAGTTGGCCCCGGGCCCGGCCCGGCGCTCCGACCACGGGTTGCCCGAGCAAGCGCTCGTTCTCGCGAGTCTCAACCAGAGCTACAAGATTTCACCGGAAGTGTTCGCGATCTGGATGCACGCGCTCACCGAGGTTCCCGGCAGCGTGCTGTGGCTGTTCGCGACGCACCCCGCGGTGATGGCGAACCTCCGCGCCGCGGCCGAGCGCCGCGGCATCGCGGCAGAGCGAATCGTATTCGCGCAGCGGGTCGGCCACGCGGAGCACCTGGCGCGGATCGGTTGCGCCGATCTCGCCCTCGACACGTTGCCTTATGGCTCACATACGACGGGGGTCGACGCGCTCTGGGCCGGCGTGCCGCTCCTAACCTGCCGTGGATCGACCTTCGCCGGCCGCGTCGGCGCGAGCCTCGTCACGGCCGCAGGCCTGCCCGAGCTCATCACCGACGATCTCTCCGGTTATGCGAAACGGCTGATCGGGCTTGCGCGCGACCGCAGCGCGTTGCGCGCGATGTCGGAATCGCTCGTGCGCGGACGTGCAACGCTGCCGCTGTGGGACACGCGAAGCTTCGCCGCGGACTTCGAGCGCCTGCTCGAGCGCGCCTGCTCTGAGCTCGCCGGCGCGCGCTGAACGCGCTCAGCCGCCGTTGCCTCCGCGGCGCGCAGTCGCCCGCCGCAAGTCAGTCCGCGCTGCGCCGCTCGATCAGCTCGATCTTGTAGCCGTCGGGATCCTCGACGAACGCGATCACCGTCGTTCCGCCCTTGACGGGACCCGCTTCGCGCGTGACGCGGCCGCCGTGGCGCGCGGCTGCAGCGCGGACCCGTTCGCATGCTGCGGCGACGTCATCGACCTCGATCGCCACGTGGCCAAAGGCGGTACCGAGCTCGTAGCGGTCGACACCGTGGTTGTAAGTGAGTTCGAGGACGGCGCCTGTGTCTTCGCTGCCGTAGCCGACGAAAGCGAGCGAGTAGCGCTGCTCGGGACGCTCGGTACGGCGCATCAGCTTCATGCCGAGCACTCCGGTGTAGAAGCCGACCGCACGTTCGAGGTTGCCGACGCGCAGCATCGTGTGCAGGATGCGCATTTCGTGAACTCCTTCGCGTGGTGGCCGCGTCGCCTGGATCCCCGTCACCGGCTCAGATTTCGATCATCTCGAAATCTTCCTTGCGCGCGCCGCACTCGGGACACGACCAGTTCGGCGGAACGTCCTCCCAGAGGGTTCCCGGCGCGATCCCATCCTCGGGTGCGCCGGTTTCCTCGTCGTAGATGTATCCGCAGATCAGGCACATGTATTTTTTCATCGTTCGGGCGAAGGTGCGAGGCTTGTGTGCGCTAGAATGCGCAAGTGTAGCAATCCCTCCTCACGGTGCGGCGCCGAGCGCTGCCGCCGCGCAGCCATGCCCGATCCGACCGATCCTGCGCTCCCGCCGATCGTTCTCGCCTTCGCTGCCTCCGACCCGTCGGGCGGAGCCGGCATCCAGGCCGATCTGCTGACGCTCGGCAGCATGGGCTGCCACCCGCTGTCGGTCATCACCGCACTGACGGTGCAGGACACCGCCGGCGTCGAAGGCGTGCTCGCGATCGACTCCGACTGGGTCACCGATCAGGCGCGCGCGCTCCTCGAGGACAGCGCAGTCGATGCGTTCAAGATCGGCGTGCTCGGCAGCGTCGACAACGTCGTCGCGGTGGCGGAGATCGTATCGGACTATCCGGGCATTCCACTTGTGCTCGATCCGGTGCTGGCGTCGGGACGCGGCGACGAGTTCGCGAACGACGACACCGTGCGCGCGCTTCGCGACATGCTGCTGCCGCAGACGACGATCCTCACGCCGAACAGCGTCGAAGCGCGCAGGCTCGCGGCAAAGGACGACGAAGACGAGCTGATGCTTCCTGTATGTGCGAAACGCCTTGTCGAAGCGGGCTGCGAATTCGTGCTGGTGACGGGCACGCACGAGCCGACGCCCGAGGTCGTCAACACGCTCTACGGCAAGCGCGGAGTCGTGCGCAGCGATCGCTGGCCGCGGTTGCCCCACAGCTACCACGGCTCGGGTTGCACACTTGCCTCGGCGATCGCCGCGATGCTCGCCAACGGCGCCAGCGCCGCCGACGCCGTGCGCGACGCGCAGGATTACACGTGGCACGCGCTCGAGAAGGCGTATCGGCCCGGCATGGGCCAGTACGTGCCGGACCGCTTCTTCTGGGGGCGCGACGACGTCGAGGCGGAGGCTGCGCATGCGACCGGCGACAGCTGATCTGCGACGACGGCGCGCGCTTCGCCTCGCCGGTCTCTATGCGGTCACCCCGGAGGAGCCCGATACGGCGCGCCTGGGCATGATGGTGGCCGCGGCGCTCGCCGGAGGAGCCGCGGCCGTGCAGTACCGCAACAAGACGGGAACGGTGTCGCTGCGCGCCGGGCAGGCGCACATGCTCGCCGGGCTCTGCCGCGCGCGCGGCGCGCTCTTCATCGTCAACGACGACGCGGAACTCGCACGTGCAACCGATGCCGACGGCGTGCACGTCGGCAGGGATGACGCCGGCATCGCGAGGGCGCGGGCGGCCGTCGGCGACGAGCGCCTCGTCGGGGTTTCGTGCTATGGCGACCTCGACCTTGCGCGCCGCACACGGGACGCCGGCGCCGACTACGTCGCGTTTGGCAGCTTCTTCGCGTCGTCGACGAAGCCTGGTGCGACGCGTGCGCACCTGTCGCTCCTCGAGCGCTCGCGCGAGCTCGACGTTCCGGTCGTCGCGATCGGCGGCATCACCGCTTCCAACGCGCGCAGCCTCGTCGACGCCGGTGCGGCGGCGGTGGCGGTGATCGCCGACGTCTTCGCGCACGAAGACGCCGCGGCGATCGAGCGTGCCGCTGCGGCGATCGCGAACGTCTTCGCCACTCGCAACGACGCGCTCTTCGCGCGCGCGCAGCGCGTCATTCCGGCCGGCGTCAACTCGCCGGTGCGGGCGTTCCGCTCGGTCGGAGGCACGCCGCGCTTCTTCGTGCGTGGCGAGGGCGCGTACCTGTGGGACGCGGGCGGGCGCCGCTACGTCGACTACGTCGGATCGTGGGGTCCGGCGATCGTCGGGCACGCGCACCCCGCCGTCGTCGAGGCGGTGCAGCGAACCGCGGCGCGCGGGCTCTCGTTCGGGGCGCCGACGTCGCTCGAAGTCGAGCTCGCCGAAACGCTCGTGCGGCGCCTGCCGTCGCTCGAGCTCGTACGCCTCGTCTCGTCGGGGACCGAAGCGACGATGTCCGCGCTGCGCCTCGCGCGTGGTTTCACCGGGCGTGCGAAGATCGTCAAGTTCGAGGGCTGCTACCACGGCCACGCCGACAGCCTCCTCGTGAAGGCCGGCTCGGGCGCGCTCACGTTCGGGCAGCCCTCTTCCGCCGGTGTGCCTGCAGCGATCGCCAACGAAACGATCGTCCTGCCGTACAACGATCTCGCCGCGGTCGAGCGCGCATTCGACGACGACGCAGATGCAATCGCCGCGGTGATCGTCGAGCCCGTCGCCGGCAACATGAACCTCGTGCGGCCGGCACAGGGCTTTCTCGAGGGTCTTCGCCGCATCTGCGATCGCCACGGCGCCGTGCTGATCTTCGACGAGGTGATGACGGGTTTTCGCGTCGACGCGCGCTCGGCACAGGGACTCTACGGCGTCACGCCCGATCTCACGACGCTGGGCAAGGTGATCGGTGGAGGCATGCCGGTGGCCGCCTTCGGCGGCAGGCGGGCGATCATGGAACGAATCGCGCCCCTCGGCCCCGTCTACCAGGCGGGGACGCTGTCGGGCAATCCGGTCGCCGTGGCCGCCGGGCTCGCGACGCTCGCCATCACCGAGGCGCCCGGATTCTACGAACGGCTCGCCGAAACCACGCGCGCACTCGTCGACGGACTCGTCGCCGCGGCAAAGCGACACCGCGTCGCATTCTCCGCGCAGGCGGTCGGCGGCATGTTCGGTCTCTATTTCGCACCCGAACCGCCGGCAAGCTACGCCGCGGTGATGGCGTGCGACCGCGAGCGCTTCAACCGCTTCTTCCACGCGATGCTCGACGCCGGCATCTACTTGGCGCCTTCGGCCTACGAGGCCGGCTTCGTTTCGGCGGCACACTCCGACGACGACATCGCGGAGACAGTTGCCGCGGCGGACGCTGCGCTGGCCGAAGTCGCCCGATGAGCGCGTGGCGCTACGGGGCGTTCGCACCCGCGGTC
>JAFEDF010000164.1 GCA_018241785.1 Pseudomonadota bacterium
ACGGCTGAGCGCGCTGCCCCGCTGGCGTGCGTGATGGCCGGCGGCCGAACCCAGGGAAGCCCTGCGAAACGGGAACGAACCCTGTTTGAGCGATCGGCCGCGCCGGGAAGCGGCGGGGCTGCTCCGGCGCGCGAGTTCGACCGCGAAGGCCGCGGGAGCGGGGGACCGTGACGGGCTCAAACAGCGGCTGCGTTCCGCAGCCGAACTCGCGCGTCACGCTACCCCGCTCCCTCGGCCTTCGCGGTCGGTGTAGAGCGTGCCGGAGCATCCCCGCCGCTTCCCGGCGCGGCCGATCGCTCAAACAGGGTCCGTTCCCGTTTCGCAGGGCTTCCCTGGGTTCGGCCGCCGGCCATCACGCACGCCAGCGGGGCAGCGCGCTCAGCCGTTGGCGGCGATGGGAAGCGCGTCCGGGGCCTCGATCACGACCTCGACCGCCGACGTCTGCTCCCGCAGGCCCTGAAGCTGCGATTCGAGCGCATCGCGCGCCTGCTCGAGCTCGACGATGCGCGCCTCGAGCTCCTCGCTCGCGCGGTGGATGCGCTGGATGCTGTCGAGCCGCCGGCGAAGCTGGAGGTGGTGCTCGCGGACCTGCGTCTCGAGCGGAGACATCACCGCCTTCAGCCACGTGTCGAGGTCGCGATTGGCGACCTTGTACGCGTGCTTGGCGCGCGCGGCGACCGTCTCGAAGAACTGGCGCATCAGCGGATACTTCGCCTTGCTCACCATGTTCCAGAGGGTGTTGAAGTGCGTGTTGTAGGCGCGCTCCAGCCGCTCGATCTCCTTCTGGTACTTCAAGACCGAGAACTGCGGCGGGACGAAAGCCTCGAGCCCGTGCTCGCTCGCGAAGCGCACGTACATCGCGCGCATCATCTCGTGCACCTCGGCCGTCTGCCGGCCGCAGCGGTCGAAGTCCGAGCGAAGCCGCGCGAAGAAATCTCCCATCGCCTCGCGCACGCCCTTGGTGAACGGGCTGTCCTCGATCCGCTTCCTGGTGTCTGCGGCGTTCTTGCGCAGTGCGGCGAGGCCGACGAGGTCGAAGAGCTCGTTGCTGTGCTGGGTGAACACGTTGCGCAGCGCCGTGTAGCGTGCGAGGCCGCGCTCGAAGACCTCCTTCTGCTCGCGGACCCGCGCCATCATGTGCGCGACTACGTCCTGGTTCTTGCCGCGCAGCGCGGTGAGCTCGGCGAGCTGCTCGGCGATTCCTGCTGCGCGCGCGTCGAGCACCGCGCGCACGGTCCCGGTGAGCGCGCGTACTTCGCTCTGCGTCGCGGCGCCGACCACCTCGCGCTTGGCGGGGATCAGCTTGCGCGACAGCGCGTGCTCGAGCGCCGGCAGGCGGCTTCGCGCGAGCAGCGCGTCGTCGCCGTTGACCTTGGCGAGGAGCGCCTTCTGCGCCGAGACGGGGAACACCTGCGCAGCCGGCACGCCGAGGAGCGCCGCGCTCTGGTGCACCTGGCGCTCGATCTCGGCGTTGATCTCGTACTCCGGCTTCAGGTCGTCCCACATCCCGTCGATCTTGTTCAGGATGACGAGGCGCGCCGAGCGCAGCGCCGCCTCGTCGCCGGCGAGGTGGTCGTTCCAGACCTCGAGGTCGGTCTTGGTCACGCCGGTGTCGGCCGCGAGCAGGAACAGGATCGAGTGCGCCGAAGGCAGGAGCGAGAGCGTGAGCTCAGGCTCGGTGCCGATCGCATTGAGGCCCGGCGTGTCGAGGATGACGAGCCCCTGCTGCAGCAGCGGGTGCGGGAAGTTGATGATCGCGTGGCGCCAGCACGGGATGTCGACGCTCCCCTCGTCGTTGCGCTCGAGCGCCGAGAGGAGGTCCTCGTCGGACTCGCGGTAGAGGCCGTACTTGCGCGCGAGAGCGATCGGGACCCGCTTGATCTGCGAGACCCGCGCGAGTGCCTCGGCCATGCGCTCGGCAGCGCCGAGGTCGAGCGGGAAGGTCACCCACTCGTCCGCATACTCCTTGAACTCGCCGACCGACGCGTCCTTGAGCCGCGTCTCGATCGGCAGCAGCCTGATCGACGGCGGGCGCGAAGGGTCGTAGAGGAGCTCGGTCGGGCACATCGTCGTGCGCCCGGCCGACGACGGCAGCATCCGCTGCCCGAAATCGGCGAAGAAGATCGCGTTGATGAGCTCGGACTTGCCGCGCGAGAACTCGGCGACGAACGCGACGACGAGCTTGTCCTCCTGCAGCCTTTCGAGCACGCGCTGGACCTTGACGTCGATCTGCGCGTCGGCGAGGTCCTGCTGCTGCAGCCAGCCGTGCAGCGTCGAGATTCCGGCCGACAGCCGGCGGCGCCAGTCGGCGTAGGCCTCGAAGCGGGCGACGAGGTCGCGGGAGTGTTCCATGCGTGTCCGGGCGCTTGGTCCTTGGCGGCTGACGGGGCCTGGGCGGCGCCCGCAGCACGAGTCTGCCTAGCGAAGCACGCCGCGTGCCATCCCCGGTCAGCAGGCCTGACAGCGGGGGCAGTAGAACGACGAGCGTTGGCCGATGCGGACCACGCGGATCGGCTCCCCGCAGACGCGGCACGGCAGCCCGCCGCGCCCGTAGGCGTAGTGGTCGAGCCGGAAGTACCCCTCCCGGCCGTCCGAGCCGACGTAGTCGCGCAGCGTCGTGCCCCCCTTCGCGATCGCTTCGGAGAGCACGTCGCGGACGCTCGCGACGAGCCTCGCGAGCCGCACGCGCGAAACTCGGCCCGCCGGCGTCGCCGGGCGGATGCCGGCGCGGAACAGCGCCTCGTTCGCGTAGATGTTGCCGACGCCGGTCACCACTGCATTGTCCATCAGCATGAGCTTGATCGCCGCGCGCCGGGTGCGCGTGGCGCGCCACAGGTAGCCGGCGTCGAAGGCGGCGTCGAAAGGCTCGGGCCCGAGCGCGGCGAGCAGCGGATGGCGCAGGACCGGCATCGGCGCCCACAGCATCGCGCCGAACCGGCGCGGATCGCGATAGCGCAGAACGGTGCCGTCGTCGAAGCGGATGTCGACGTGATCGTGCCGGCCGCGCGGCGGTGCGTCGCGCCAGATGCGCAGCGACCCGGTCATCCCGAGGTGCACGAGGAGCGCCGCCGCGCCGGTGTGGAGGAGCAGGTACTTGCTGCGTCGCTCGACCGACACGATCGTCGCTCCACGCATTTTCCGCTCGAGGTCGTCAGGAACCGGCCAGCGCAGGCGGCGGTCGTAGACGATGACCTGCGAAACGACGTGGCCGCTGATGTGCGGCGCGATGCCGCGCCGGGTGGTCTCGACTTCGGGCAGTTCGGGCATGGTGAATGGAGCGGCGCCATCGCAGGCGGCCTTGCGGGTTCCCGCGGGCGACGGATTCCGGATCGACGCTCCGACTATACTAATCGTCGTCCCGGGATCGTCCGGGATCGAAGGTTGATTCGTCGATGATCCCATTCCGATGGTTCCCGCTCGCCGTCGCGGCGGCGCTCTTCGCGGCTGTTTCGCCCGCGACCGCCGAGGCGGCGCCGGGTCCGCCCGCGACTCCCGCGCTCAGCACCGATCTGTTCTATCGCCTGCTGCTCGGCGACATCGCGTTGCAGCGCGATCATCCGGACGTCGCGGCGAAGGCCTACATCGACGCGGCGCGCGACGCGAAGGATCCCGGCCTCGCCGCGCGCGCGACCGAGATCGCGATCGCGAGCCGCGACCGTACCCTCGTTCACGACGCCGCGACGCTGTGGTCGAAGCTCGCGCCCGACGCCGAGCGCCCGAAGCAGGTATTGGCGGCGCTGGCGAAGAACGGCAACCAGGGCGCGATTCCGCTCTCCGAGGCGAGCGAGCAGATGCGCGATCGCATCGCACGCGTGCTCTCGCAGGCCGCGCTCTCCGGGCAGGGCGTCGGGGACATCTTCCTCCAGTTGAACTCGCTCTTCTCGCAGCGCGCCGACCCGCAGGCGACGCTCACGCTGGTCGCCGATCTCGCGAAGCCGTATCCGAAGTCGCCCGAAGCGCATTACGCCGTGGCGCTCGCCGCATTCCGCGCCGGGAGCTCGACGGAGGCGGCGAGCACGACCGCGCTGAACGAGGTCGACCAGGCGCTCGAGCTGCAGCCGGGTTGGGATCGCGCAGCGGTGCTGAAAGGCGAGATCCTCGGCCGCAAGTCCGCCCAGGCGAAGATCGACTGGCTGCAGGCGTTTCTCGCGAAGGAGCCCGATTCGAAGGCGGCGACCGGTGCGCTCGCGCAGGCGTACATCGACCAGCACCGGCTGGCCGATGCGCGCGCGCTGATGCAGAAGCTGTGGGACCGCGAGCCCGCTTCGCGCGACCTCGAATTCGCCGTCGCCGGCATCGCGCTGCAGATGAAGGACTACGCAGCCGCCGAGAAGCTGTTCGAGGACCTGAAGAAGGCCAACTTCGGCGAGCCCGGAACGATGGATCTCTATCTCGCCGAGATCGCCGAGGACCAGAAAGAGTACGCGAAGGCGATCGAGCGCTACCGCGCGGTCAAGGCCGGCGACCGCGCGTGGATCGCCGAACTGCGCATCGGCGCCCTCTACGGCAAGGAGGGCAAGCTCGACGAGGCGAAGCGCTGGCTCGCGGGCCTCGATGCGACGACCGCCGAGCAGAAGATCCAGGTCGCCCAGGCCCAGGCGCAGGTCCTGCGCGGCGCAGGCGACGATGCCGGCGCCTACAGGGTCCTCGAAGGCGCGCTCGCCGCGCATCCCGACTCGCCCGACCTCATCTACGACCTCGCGATGGTCGCCGAGAAGCTCGATCGGGTCGACGAGGCCGAGAAGAGGCTGAAGCATCTCGTTGCTCTGAAGCCGAACGACGCGCAGGCGCTGAACGCGCTCGGATACACGCTCGTCGATCGCACGACGCGCGCCAACGAGGGCTATGCGCTGATCCAGCGTGCGCACAAGCTCGCCCCCGATGATCCGTTCATCCTCGACAGCATGGGCTGGGCCCTCTATCGGCTGGGCCGCCTCGACGAGGCGCAGGCGTATCTGCAGCGGGCGCTCGACAGCCGGTCCGATGCGGAGATCGCGGCGCACCTCGGCGAGGTCCTGTGGCGCAAGGGCGATCGCGATCGTGCGCGCGCACTGTGGAGCAAGCAGCTCGCCCTGCATCCTGACAACGCCGTGCTGAAGGAAACGGTCCACCGCCTCGAGCCGCAGTGAGCGCACGTCTCGCG
>JAFEDF010000165.1 GCA_018241785.1 Pseudomonadota bacterium
ATCGCGGGGTCCGCGAGATCGGTGTAGTACTCGCCGACCTGGTGCGCGAGCAGCATGCCCTTGTAGACGATCGTGCGCGTCGAGAACGACGGCACGTAGAACGCCCTGCCGTGGCGCAGGCTGAGCGCCTGGATCGCGTGACCTGCCGCCTTGCGGATCACGTAGAGCTTGCGCTCGAGCGCGTCCTGGTCCATCTCGCGCGACCCGCGCGCGACGAACACCTGCCGGATCACCGGCTCGACTTCACGCGTGCGCTCGGAGAGGCCGGCGTTTTGCGTCGGCACGTCGCGCCAGCCGAGGAGCACCTGTCCCTCGGCGGCGATCGCGCGCTCGAGCTCCTGCTCGCAGGCCATCCGCGATGCGGGCTCCTGCGGCAGGAACACCATTCCGACGCCGTACTGTCCGATGGCCGGGAGCGTGATGCCGAGCCGGCCGCAGGCACGCCGGAAGAAGGCGTCGGGGAGCTGGATCAGGATGCCCGCGCCGTCCCCTTGCAGCGGATCGGCTCCCGTCGCCCCCCGGTGGGTCAGGTTCTTCAGGATCTGCAGACCCTGCCCGATGATCGCGTGCGACTTTCGACCCTTGATGTGCGCGATGAAACCGAGACCGCAGGCGTCGTGTTCCTGCGCCGGAGCGTAGAGGCCCTGGGCCACCGGGGGCCAGGCGTGACCGGAAGGGGTAGGGGAAGTGCTCAAGTTGACCTCACCACTGGCAAACGCAGATCGACCGCCGCCGTGCCCACCGCCGCCGCGGCGTCACCCGAACACGGCCGAAACCTTTTGATGCTACGCGCGATGCTGCGATGCGGCAAGCCGGGCGCGGCGCATCCGCAATGCAACAGCGCTCCGGCCGGCAGCGTTTTTCCGCCGGAAAGACTTGCACGTGCACCCATGTTAGGCTTTAATCTGAACAAACTCCGCTATATCGTTGTTGCTACGTTTAATTCAGCTGCTGCCCTATCGCATCTTTAGGACAACATCATCAGGAAACCCGCCATGCACGCACACCGACCGACTGGCTGGCTGCGCCCGCTCCTCACCCTTGCCGCGCTGGCCGGCGTGCTCTCTCTCGCGGCCTGCGGGGGCGGGGGCGGCTCGCCGAACAATCCCTATCAGCCGGGAGGCGGCGCGCTGACCATCACGCCGGCGAGTGCGAGCGGCTACTCGGGGGTCCCGTTCACGCTGACGATCTCGGGGGGAACGCCCCCCTATACGGCGGCGTCGAGCAACCCGGCGCTGCTGGCCGTACCGGCCGAGGCGTCGGGCACCTCGCTCGTCGTGCTCCCGGGCACGGTTGCGACAGCGACCGGCGTTGCGTTCACCGTGACCGACTCGCTCGGCCGCCAGCAGACGAGCACCTTCACCGTCAATCCGATGCTGTTCCTTCCGGCATCGATCACCATCACCGGCAACACCAATTGCGCAGCGTCGGGTGCGACGCTCTGCTCGGGCCAGGACGGCACCGCTTCCGTCCAGGTCACCGGCCCCGGAGGCGGCCCGCTCGCCAATCGACCGGTGCGCTTCGACGTCGTCCAAGGCAACTTCACGATCTCGCCGCCGGGTGGATCGCCGGTGACTTCGCTCGTCGTCAACACCGATCAGAACGGCAACGCCACCGTGCGCCTCGTCGTCGCGGTTTCGGCGCCGACGCAGATCGCCACGATCAGCGCGACCGACGTGACGAGCGGAAGCCAGGTCCTCGGCCAGTTCACGATCGCCCAGTACACCAACGGCGCTTCGCTGCTCACCGTCATCCCCAGCACCGTGACGTTCACCGGACCAGACAGCGCAAACTGCACCGCCGGCGCGCAGGCTTCGTTCTACATCTTCGGTGGAACGCCGCCCTACACGGTGGTTGCGAGCTTCCCGCAGGCGGTCACGATCCGCGGCGCTCCGGTACTGAGCAGCGGCGGCGGGTTCACGATCACCACGACCGGCATCTGCGTGAACCCGATGACCTTGGTCATCACGGATGCGACCGGCCGCACGGCGACGAGCCCGACCGTCATCAACCAGACAAACACTTCGGTTCAGCCGCCACCACCTGCACTCGTCGTCACGCCGGGCTCGCTTAGCACCGGAGTCGGAGCATGCTCGTCGGGTTCCTCGTTCACCTTCCTCGCGAGCGGAGGTACTGGCACCTACGCCAACGCCGTCAATCCCGAGGCTGGCGCAACCGGTACGGCGACGGTGACGCCATCGGGCGCGAACGTGACGGTTTCGTTCAGCACTGCGGCAACCGGCGTCTTCGACGTCAACGTGTCGTCAGGCAGCCAGGTCGTCCTCGCCAAGCTGAAGTGCAACTGACGTCGCTGACCCGGACCCAGGTCCGGGCAGCGACGAACGAGAGCGGCGCCTGTGGGCGCCGTTCTCGTTCCTGCGCTGCGGCCGCTCCTCGACGCTCGGCGAGCCCGTGTCGCCGCCGCGCTTCAGCGCTCGCTCGAGGGCCCGCCGATCGCGTGCACAATCTCCTCTTCGGCGATGCCACTGCGCACCA
>JAFEDF010000166.1 GCA_018241785.1 Pseudomonadota bacterium
ATCTGGCCGATGCGATCGAGGGGCCTCCGATCTACGCCATCGTCTTCTTTGACTGCCTGCGCATCAAGATCTGCGACGAAGGGGCGGTCAAGAACAAGGCGGTTTACTTGGCCATCGGCGTGCGCTGCTCGGGGCACAAGGAGGTGCTGGGGATCTGGATCGAGTAGACCGAAGGGGCCAAGTTCTGGCTGCGGGTGGTGACCCCCGAGATCCGCAACCGCGGCACCCACGACGTGCTGATCGCGGTCGTGGACGGGCTCAAGGGCTTCCCTGAGGCGATCAACGCCGTTGCGGCCCGCCCGAAAGCTTCGCCCCAGGGACGCTATTTAGCGCAGAATCATGTCTACGGCGAAGACGACGACGCCTATCCCGCCAATGACAAGCGCTACGATTACTCCGAACTCAAGAAAAGCCCAATCCCTTGTCGTGTTCTGCTGCCATGCTTGGGGATCTCTAACGGCTCCTTGCCGCTCTTCGATGGGGGGAGAATAGTTCATATGCTCACCTCGTCCGCCCAAAATTCATCGATTAGATTCCGGCAAATCGCGTTCCGTTGCTTTGACCAAAGGCAAACTGACGGTTCGGGTTGCTCCGGTTCTGCGCGTTAACCTCAGCGCCGTCAGCACGTCGGTGGGAAAAGCGGCGCGTGGTTTACGGCATATCTTGCGCTCTATTTCTTCTCGAGGAGGAGACGACCTCGGTAATATCAGGAGGGCGAGCCCACCCCTCCGAAGGTAAGAAGTCCGCGATCACGCGGAAATATTACCGGGCCGCGCTCTAGAAACGCTTGAGCGACAAAGGCTTGCGCGAAATTTCGGCCCGGACTGTTAATCCGCAGGTCCCAGGTTCGAGCCCTGGTCGGGGAGCCAGATAATCAATGACTTAGGCAAGTAGCTTCCGCGCCAAAGTCCAGTTCAACAGCTTTCGTTGCCGTTACTTTGCCGTTGTCCCTGTTTTCGGGGTGGCAATGCGGCTGCGCGGTGCCTGCCACTTTCGACAGGTGCGGCGACGGTTTCAAGTGCCTAGGCCGCAGGGATGCGCCAATGTCCGCACTGCGTCCATGACGGATCGCCCGTCGCGCGGGTACTCTGCGGCTTCGCGTCTACTAACGACGAAGGTCGGTGGCAATCGCCTTTAACCTGGCAATCAGCTCCGGCGAGGCCTTGCCCAACGATGCCCCCGCAATGACCTGACTCGCTTTCAACGTGGCCGCAGGATCGTTGGTGACGAGTCCTGCCTTGGCGTCGGGAAGGCGTCTGGCGGCTTTGCTGTAGCCCTTTGGTGAGACAACCCTGAAGCCCTTCATCGCGTAGGTATCGAAGGTTATCGGTGCGATCCACACGCCCTCGAAGGTTTCGTCAATTCCACCCCACTTGAACTCGTAACCATTTTCGATCGTACCGTCACTTGCGGTCTGCGCGCACAGAATCTCTCCAGCCGCGCCGCCACTAGTCTGGTATTCACATCCGGCAATGCGACTTGGGTCCAGGGCGATGCCGGTCCCATTCGCGCTGGCAGGTGCCAGCACAGTGAAGTCGAAGCGATCCGCAAAGGTCGAGATGATGTCGTAAACGAATACCCATTCGCCGAGTAGCCCTTGTGGTGGATCCCCGTAGCCAAAGTTAAATGGGTGAATGACGGCAGAACGCCCTCCTGGAAACGTGATTGTGGCAGTGGTTTCGTCGGTGAACGAGATGCTCACCGTACCATCGTTCCCGATGAGCTGCGCCGGACGATAAGTACAGCTTGGGCATTGCCCGTTCGCGTACTTGTCGAGCGTGCCAACATAGTTCCGCTGCCCGTTGGTCATCGGGCCTGCGGATAGATACCACTGCGGCTGTCCCGAGGTGTTGTAGCTGTAGGCGGTCATCACCAACACGCCATTCTGAATGTCGAAGTTGTAGCCGGTGCCAGGCTCGCTCGGATCGTACCAATGCCCTGTATGCGGCTGAAAGGCATGCGCCGTTGAGACGAACGAGGCGAGGATCAGCCCGAATACGATTCGCATCATCTTGGGTCTCCCTTGGAACGCCTAGGACGACGTTTGCGTCAATTACACTCCCTAGAGGCCGTGGACGCAACAAGAAAAGCATCGTAATCGGATGTGTGGTGAAGGCTCACAACGCGATACGAGATTTAGCCAATGCGACCGATCCCAGGCTTGGATGTGTCAACCCCAGAGCCTCGCCGCGCTGGCGTGACAGCGGGGTGGGAATGGCCCCCGGACGCCTGGCCGGGAAGTACCTTCCCCGGTTCAGTCGTTCAGCACTTCCCGCTGCCGGCGCAGGGTCCGCGCCAGTTCGCGCAACAGCGGTCGCGTTCCGCCTTTCCACGCATTGCGCGCCGACTTGGCCTTACCTTCCGGCGTCGTCGGTCCGGTTGACCGCTCCCACGGCTTCCAGCGCCGGATGCGCTCGGCCTGTTGTCGGCAGTGCGCTGCCGTCCAGCCGTTGCCCTTCGTCGTCATGCGTCAACCTCGATTGTTCGTCCGGCGCGGTTGAGGATTCTCGCGCGCACGTGTCGGTGCGTACCGCTGCGCGTACCGTTGTCCCACACGCCCCATTCTTCACCTGTTGCGGTCCGTCGGCGATGTTGGCCTGCCGCACGAACGCGACCGGCGCCGGGTACTTGATGTCCGCCAGCGTTTCGACGGTCGCCCGGCATTGGCTTTGCGCCTTCAACGCCAGGCGCAGGTACAGTTCGCAGGCCTGCAGGTACTCGCCCATGTTGGACGCGGCCCGGCGGGCGAGGGTATGAAACAGCGCATCGAGCGTGCATCCTACTGAATACGACGCCTGTACGATTCCGCCCCATCAGCTCGGGAATCGATAATCTGCCCGTCCCTGCCCGACAATCGGTTGGATGGATACCGATCATGCGATGATCCGACCGCGGGATAGTGGTGCCTTCACACCGGTCCCGCTTGCGATAGTGACTAGATTTGACTACTATGTGACCATGACTGGCATACGCATCGCCGACTTGAAGAGCCGCCTGAGCGAACATCTGCGCAAGGTACGGGCAGGTGGTTCGTTGACGATTCTGGACCGGGATACGCCGATCGCGTGCATTGTTCCGTGGAAGGCGGGCATTGGCTCCCTCAAGCTTCGGGCACCCGTTCCCGGAGCGCCGAAACTCCAGCGCGTGCCTCTTCCGCCGCCCCTCCGGTTCCGTGGAGACGTAGTTAGGCTGCTCATGGAAGAGCGGCAAGGCGATCGGTGATCACCTACCTCGATTCGTCGGTATTGCTGCGTGTTGTGCTTGGCCAGCGCAACGCTCTGAAGGAGTGGAGCCGAGTCACGCAGGGCATCGCCTCGGCGCTCGCGGAAGTGGAGTGTCTTCGCACGCTGGACCGATTGCGCCTGGTTCAAGGATTCGCCGATGAGATGATCGCAGAACAGAGGGAGGCGGTATACCGGTTGTTGGAAGCAATGGAGATCGTGGAGATTACCCACCCAGTTCTGTCACGCGCTGCCCAACCGCTCCCAACGGCACTGGGAACGCTAGATGCGATTCACCTCGCCACGGCGTTGCTGTGGAAGGAGCAGGCGGGGAAGGATTTGTCGATGGCGACTCACGACGTGGCATTGGCCGTCGCCGCGAAGGCAAGCGGGCTGCGCGTTATCGGCGCGTAACTTGCGGCGTCGCTCTTGGGTCCGCACGGGCGAGCACCTTGCCACCCGATCGGCAAGCACCCCGAATTCCGCTCCGCAAATTGTCGGGGAAACATGGCAGTGATGGGTCCGCGAATGACCAATTCGCGGAAATTGCGGAACGGAATTTGACCGAAGTACCTGAAAACGCGCAATTTCGTGGCGGCCTGTCAATCCGCGGATCCCAGGCTCGCGCCCTGGCCGGGGAGCCAGCGCATTCAGGCTTGTTCCGGTCACATAGGTCACCGATCATTCCCGAGACATGGGTAACACGTTCGCCTGGAACGGGTTGCCAAGCAAGACGTCGCCGATCCTGCCTTGGGCGATGCGCGGACGCGATCTCCATCGTCGCTGTCGACCAGATCGCCCAAAGGCGAATCCCCCTTGCTCTCAAGGGGCCGGAATCGACACACCCCGCATCCGGATTGCGATGACAGCGGCATCGGGCCAGGCCGCGAACTCGAAGATCGCCCCGCCCGCCACGCGCCGCTCCGTGCTATTGCCGGCGGTATAATCGGCCGCATCCGCAATCCGCATCCCCAAAAGGTCCCGCCATGAAGCGAAATACTCTTGCGCATTCGTTGTTTGCGCTGATCTCCGCAACTGCCCTTGCCGCCACGGCCCACGCGGCCGACATCAAGATCGGTGTCGCCGAGGCACTGTCCGGCGGGGCCGCGCAGTACGGCATCTCGATTCGTCATGGATTCGAGCTCGCGGCCGACGAGATCAACGCTGCCGGCGGGGTCAACGGCAACAAGCTGCAACTGATCATCGAAGACGATCAGGGCAAGAAGGAAGAGGCGATCAACGTCTTCAAGAAGCTCATCTTCCAGGACCAGGTGCTGATGGTGTTCGGCCCGACGCTTTCGAATTCGGCGCAGGCAGCCGACCCGATCGCGCAGGCGGCCAAGACCGTCGCGTTCGGCACGTCGAACACCGCCGACGGCATCACGTCGATCGGCGACTACGTGTTTCGCAACTCGGTCACCGAGGCCGACGTGCTGCCCGAGACCCTGCGCGTGGCGGTCAAGCACGCGCACATCAGGAAGGTCGCGGTGATGTACGGCAACGACGACGTGTTCACCAAGAGCGGCTACGACAACTTCGTGAAGGCGCTCGAGCACGCGAAGATCCCGGTGACGACGACCGAGACTTTCGCCAAGGGCGACGTCGACTTCAAGGCGCAGCTCACCAAGATCAAGGCCACCCATCCGGACGCGATCGTGCTCTCCGCGCTGCTTGCCGAAGGCGCCCCGATCATGGTGCAGGCACGCCAGCTCGGCATCACGGTGCCGTTCATCGGCGGCAACGGCATGAATTCGGTGAAGGTGTTCGACCTCGCCAAGGGCGCGTCCGACGGCCTCTACGTCGGCAGCCCGTGGTCGGCGAGCAATGAGAGCCCCGAGAACGTGAAGTTCATCAAGGCGTTCGAGGCGAAGTTCAAGACCCAGCCCGACCAGTTCGCGGCCCAGTCCTATGACGGGATGCACATCATGGTGCAGGCGCTGAAGACGATCAAGCTGGGCGGCAACCTCGCCGCCGAGCGCAGCGCACTGCGCGACGCGTTGCCGAGCGTGAAGTGGACCGGTGCAACCGGGGCGTTCCAGTTCCATCGTGCGACCGACAAGGCCGGCAAGCCGGCCGGTTACGACGCACAGCAGACCGCGATCGTGAGTGTGACCAAGGACGGCAAGTTCGTCATCGAGAAGTAGCGGCAATGCGCTCCGGCGGCCGCAGCGGGCGGGTTGCCGGAGCACGCAACCCATCCGATCGACGGGGCGACGCGCCATCGCGCGTCGCCCTTCGTTTTGACAGCTGAGCCTGGGATCGTGCTGGCGCAGCAACTCGTCAATGCGCTGTCGCTCGGATGCGTGTACGCGTTGTTCGCGCTCGGGTTCACACTGATCTTCGGCGTGCTCGGCGTCATCAACCTGTCGCACGGAGCGGTGTTCATGGTCGGCGCCTATGCGGCCGAGCAGGCGGTGTCGCACCTGGGCCTGCCGCTGTGGGGTGCGCTGATCGTCGCATTCGCGTTCAGCGGTGTTCTCGGCCTCGTGATCGACCTCCTGGTGCTGCGCCCGCTGCGCGCGCGCAACGCGCCGCACCTGATCCCGATGATCGCAACGATCGGCGTCGGCATCATCCTGACCAATGCGATCCAGGGCATCTTCGGCGCCCAGAACATCCGCTTCCCGGAGCAATTGGTGTCAAACCGCACGATCAGCGTCGAGGGTATCGACGTGACCGCGCTCGAGCTCGGCATCATCCTCCTGTCGTTCATGCTGATGGCGCTCCTGCTGCTGGCGCTGAAGAAGACGCAGCTCGGCCGCGCCCTTCGCGCGATCGCCGAATCGCCGCGCGCGGCGTACCTGCTCGGCATCAACGTCGAGGGGCTGTTCTACCTGACCTCGTTCGTCGCCGCGGGCCTCGGCGGAATTGCCGGCGTGCTGATCGGCCTGTATTCGAACGCGCTGTTCCCGCTGATGGGCAAGTCGATGCTCGAGAAGGGCATCGCGGTAATCATTCTCGGCGGCATGGGCGACATGCGCGGTGCGCTGATCGGCGGTTTGTTCCTCGGTCTCGCCGAGGTGCTGTCGGTCGCCTACGTCGGCTCGAGCATGCGCGATGCGGTCGCGTTCGGCCTGCTCTTCCTGATCCTCCTGATTCGGCCCAGGGGCCTGTTCGGCACGCTGATGGAGCGCAAGGTGTGACCGTGGCGTGGTTCGGCACCTTCTGGGATGTCTACAGCAACCTGGTGCTTTCGGTCGGCACCAACGCGCTTCTCGCGCTCTCCATCTGGCTGACGCTGGCGTGCGGCATGCTGTCGATCGCCAACGCAGCGTTCATGGCGATCGGCGCCTACGCCTCGGCGCTGCTGACGCTGAACTTTGGCTGGCCCTTTCCCGTGGCGCTCGCCGCGGGCATGGCCGCCCCCGCGCTGATGGCCTTCCTGATCGGCAGGCCGACGCTGCGGCTGTCGGGGGTGTACCTGGCGATGGCCACGCTCGCCTTCGGCGAGGTGGTGCGCATCGTGCTGCTGAACACCGACCGCGTCACCGGCGGTGCGCTCGGGCTCAACGGCATCCCGCAGCTCACCCGCTGGTGGCACGTTGCGCTGGCTCTGGCCGTGACGCTAGCCGTGCTGTGGCGGATGCGCCGCTCGCGCATCGGGCGCGCGTTCGAGGCGATCAAGGAAGACGAGACCGCCGCCGGCCTGATGGGCATCGACGTGGCGGGATACAAGATGCTCGCCTTCGTGCTGGGGGCGGCGATCGCCGGCCTCGCCGGCGCGCTCAACGCGCACCTGACCTTCTTCATCGGTCCAGGCGAATACGGCTTCGATCGTGCGGTCGAGATCCTGACGATGGCGATCCTCGGTGGCATCGGCAGCCTGACCGGGCCGGTGGTCGGCGCGGTCATCCTCACGCTGCTGCCCGAACTGCTGCGTGCGCTGCAGAACTTCAGGCTGGTGTTCAACGGGCTGATCCTGGTGCTGATCGTGCTGTTCCTGCCGCGTGGCATCTGGGACACCGAGCGCCTGCGCCGATGGGCCGGCATCGTACGGCGGCAGGCGTGAGCACGCCGCTGCTGCGGCTCGATGGGCTGTCGCGCCATTTCGGTGGACTCATGGTGCTGCAGGACGTCAACCTCGAGATCCCGCGCGGCGGCATCTTCGGCCTGATCGGGCCGAACGGCGCCGGCAAGACCACCGTATTCAACCTGATCACGGGTCTGCTTGCGCCGACCAGCGGCCGAATCGAGTTCGAGCACCATTCGCTCTCCGGTTGCTCGCCGCACCGCATCACGCGGCTCGGCATTGCGCGCACGTTCCAGAACATCCGCCTGTTCAGGGAGATGTCGCTGCTCGAGAACGTGATGGTGGGGCTGCACGCGAAGCTCGGCTATCGCACGCACGACCTGATCCTGGCCACGGGGCACTTCAGGCGCGACGAGCGTGCAGCGCGCGAGCGGGCACGCGAGCTGCTGTCGTGGGTGCGGCTCGATCACAAGCTGTCGGATCGCGCCGACAATCTCTCCTACGGCGATCAACGCAAGCTCGAGCTTGCGCGGGCGCTGGCGAGCAACCCCAAACTCCTGCTCCTCGACGAGCCGGTCGCCGGCATGAACAGCGGCGAGAAGGACGCGCTGATGTCCGACGTGCGCCGGATCAGCGAGCGCGGCTACACGATCTTCATGATCGAGCACGACATGCGCTTCGTGATGGGTCTTTGCCAGGACATCGCGGTGCTCAACTTCGGCCGCATCATCGCGCGCGGTGCACCGGATGCAATTCGCGTCAATGCCGAGGTGATCGAGGCCTACCTCGGGCGCGAGGACGACGACGCGGCGCCCGATGGGGCTCCGGGAGCGGCGGCATGACGGTCGCGGCACTGCTGCAGGTGCAGGGACTGAGGGTCGTATACGGCAAGGTCGAGGCGGTGCGCGGCATCGACCTCGAGCTCAGCACGGGCGAGATCACCACGCTGGTCGGCGCCAATGGCGCCGGCAAGTCGACGACGCTGCTGGCGCTCTCGGGGTTGGTGAAGAAGGCCGCCGGGCGCGTGCTGTTCGATGGCCGCGATCTCACCCGGATGGCGCCGCATCGCATCGTCGCCAGCGGCGTCGTACAGGTTGCCGAGGGCCGCGCAACGCTGACGACGCTCACGGTGCGCGAGAACCTCGAGCTCGGCGCGTACAGCCGCCGCGACCGCGGCAGCCGCGCCGATGACCTCGCGCGGGTGTTCGAGCTGTTCCCGGTGCTGGCCGAGCGCGCGAATGGCCTCGCCGGCAATCTGTCGGGTGGCGAGCAGCAGATGCTCGCCATCGGCCGCGCGCTGATGGCCAGACCGCGGCTGCTGCTGCTCGACGAGCCCTCAATGGGGCTGGCGCCGATCATCGTGCAGGACATCTTTCGCAAGCTGCTCGAAATCAATCGTGCCGGGCTCACCATCTTCCTCGTCGAGCAGAACGTTCGCCAGGCGCTGAAGATTGCGCAGCGCGCCTACGTGATCGAAACCGGCCGCGTCGTGCTGACCGGCAGCGGCCGCGAGCTGCTCGACAACCCCGCGGTGCAGCAGGCCTATCTCGGCGGCTGAACGGGTGCGTTGCGCGAAGTCGAAGCCGGGAGATCGGAAGTCTTTGCTCGCCGGCCGAAGCCGGCGTTTCGTTGAGGCGCAACCGCGGCTGCCGTCAGGTCGCGCCGGAAGCCTCAACGGCGCACTCCCGCAATGGCCTGCCGTAAGATGTCTGCCCAAGTGGCACGCAACGATAGCGGCAACCTTCCCGGGTCCAATTCGAAGCACCGCGGATGCTCAACGCGGTACTTCGACGACCGGTGGGAAGACCGCATAAGGAGACTACGCTCATGAAAGATCGATCGAGCCACATCACCGACTTGCGCCCGATGGATACGCTGCACGCGGACGTGCTCGTCGTAGGAGCAGGTGCGGCAGGCGTCGCCGCCGCAGTGACGGCTGC
>JAFEDF010000167.1 GCA_018241785.1 Pseudomonadota bacterium
ATCGTGCGGTCCTCGTCGAGGATGAGACCGGTGAGCGGGGTGCCGGCAGTGACGCCTTCGACGACGACGACGGCGACGCTGTCGTTCGGATCGTGCAGTACGCAATGGATCATGGGAGGTTCCTGGCGGGTGGATGGCCGGCGAGCAAGATTGCCCTCGCGCGGGCCGATGCCGTCATTGTAGACCTCGCCCCACTGCCGTTCCTGCTCGCTGTAGGCTTCTTCGTCAGCGCGCTCGTTCCGAACGCGATCTGCGGACCGCCGCTGATCGTCGTCTGCGCGCTCGCCACCATCACGCTCGAGCCGGCATCCGGTCTGGCGCGTGAGCGTCGCGAGCGCCGGCCCGGCCACGACGTCGGATGCCCGTTGATCCTACGCCGCAACCGCCTCGATAATGAAGACGCTTGAGGTCGTTGGAATCAGGCGCTGAAACGCGAAGCGGGTCCCGATCAGCAGGTTCTCGAACTCGGCCACGCTACGCTCACGGGCTGTGCCGAACATCGCCAGCATCTGGGTGTCGACCGAGTAGAGGAAGGGATCGCCCCTCGCTGGGTCGGGTTCGAGAATCTGTTCGCAGATCAGCAGGCGTGTGCCCGTTTCCATCGCAGCCCTGCAATGGGTGAGAATGCGTCGACAGTCGTCATCAGACCAGTCGTGCAGCACGCGCATCAGTAGATAGACGTCTGCGCCTTTCGGCACGCGATCAAAGAAGCTGCCCGCCTCGGTCGCGATGCGGCCTGACATCCGTCCATCGTCGGGAAATGCCGCCACCACGTCATCACGGTCGAACACCAGCCCGCGAGGTTCCGGAAACCGCGTGAGGATGCGCCGCAACGCCTCACCCCTGTTGCCACCGATATCGGCAATGAGTCCCGCGCCGGAAAAATCGTACGCATCAGCGACCGCCTGATGCCGGTCATCCGGGAAATGTGCCATGAATTCGTCGAAAGCGCGCGCTTCATCCGGGTGCTGGCACAGGTACTCGAAACGGCCCATGTTCCAAGCGACTTGATGCGGTGTCCCGTCGGTAAGCGCCACGTCCATTTCCTCCCACGCCCGCCATGAACCGGAGCCCGTCCAGAACCTCGCGCCGTAGTGCAGGCTTCCGGGCGCATCGGTTCGAAGAAGGCGCGACATCGGCGTATGAGAAACTTCGCTGGATGCGGTGATGCGGAAGACACCAGCGGCTGCGAGGGCGCGAAGCATTCGGAGCAAAGGTGTCGCGCTTACATTGCACTCTTCCGCGAGATCGGCGACGCGACGACTTTCCCCCGGGGCGATCCGGTCGGCTAGTGTCGTGAGTTACTAATTCGTTGAATCATTTCGTCTCCTTGCTGTCTCCAGTTACTGTCATCGAGACAGTGAGGGGAGCGATGGCTGGGAAACCGAAAGCGCAAGTGATACTGCGTGTGAGCGAGCGTGAACAACTGGAAGCGTGGACGCGTCGACGCAAGACGTCTCAGGCGTTGGCGCTGCGCTCGCAAATTGTGCTGGATTGTGCGGCAGGCGCGTTGAATCGGCAGGTCGCCAGACG
>JAFEDF010000168.1 GCA_018241785.1 Pseudomonadota bacterium
CACGGTCATCGTCTCGTTCGCCTCGACGCTTGGCGCCACGCTCGCCTTCGTCGCGGTGCGCTTCGTCTTTCGCGAGGCCGTGCAGAAGCGCTTCGGCGCGCGCATCCGCGCGGTCGACGAGGGCATCGAGCGCGAGGGGAACTATTACCTCTTCGCGCTGCGCCTGGTGCCTGCGTTCCCGTTCTTCCTCGTCAATATCGCGATGGGGCTGAGCACCTTGCCGGTGCGGACCTTCTACTGGGTGAGCCAGGTCGGTATGCTCGCGGGGACGATCGCCTACGTGAACGCGGGGACTCGACTGGCGGAGGTCCGTTCGCTGTCGGGTATTCTGTCGCCCCCGCTGCTGGTGTCCTTCGCAGTGCTCGGATTCCTTCCGCTGATCGCCAGGAGATTGGTCGACTCGATGCGTGCGCGCCGGGCTCTCGCGAACTGGCCGCGGCCGCGCCGCTTCGATCGCGATCTCATCGTGATCGGCGCCGGCTCGGCGGGCCTGGTCGCGGCGTACATCGCGGCAGCAGTGAAGGCCAGGGTGACGCTGGTCGAGAAGCGCCGGATGGGCGGCGATTGCCTCAACACCGGTTGCGTGCCGTCGAAGGCGCTGATCCGGTCGGCGAGGTTCGTCGCGCAGGCGAAGCGCGCCCGCGAGTTCGGCCTCGCGGAAGTCTCGGTGAAGTTCGACTTCGCCGATGTGATGGCGCGGGTGCAGCGTGTTATCGAAACGGTGGCGCCGCACGACTCGGTCGAGCGCTACGCCTCGCTCGGGGTCGAATGCATCGCCGGCGAGGCGAAGATCACGTCGCCCTACAGCGTCGAGGTGAACTCGGCCAGTGGCAAGAAGACGCTGACCACTCGCAACATCGTCATCGCCGCCGGCGCGCGGCCTTTTCTACCACCGATCGAGGGGCTGGACCGCATTCGCTGTTACACGTCCGAGAACCTCTGGTCGCTGCGCGAGCTACCCAAACGCCTCGTCGTACTAGGCGGTGGGCCGATCGGCAGCGAGCTCGCCCAATGCTTCACCCGCTTCGGCTCCGAGGTCACCCAAGTCGAGACGCTGTCGCGCCTGCTGCCGCGCGAGGATCCGGATATTTCCGAGCGCGTCGCCGAGCGCTTTCGTGCGGAAGGCATCCGCGTGCTCGCGGGGCACATGGCGAAGCGGGTAATCGTCGACAACGGCACCAAGTTCCTGGTCGTGGAACGCGAAGGTACCGAGACACGCATCGAGTTCGACGCACTGCTATGCGCCGCAGGCCGCATCGCGAACGTGAGCGGCTATGGGCTCGAGGAACTCGGCATCCCGACCACCGCAGCGCGAACCGTGGCCACGAACGATTATCTGCAGACGCTCTATCCCAACATCTACGCCTGCGGCGACGTCGCGGGACCCTATCAGTTCACGCACACCGCCTCCTACCAGGCGTGGTATGCGGCCG
>JAFEDF010000169.1 GCA_018241785.1 Pseudomonadota bacterium
ACGCGGCCGAACTCGATGTCGCTCGTCCAGCGCATCGCGCCACGGCGTGCCGACAGCGAGAGCTCGTCGAGGATGCTCTGCGCCTCGCCGCGGATCTCGTCGGTGAGCCTGCGGCCGACGCCGGTATCGAGGAGCTGGAGCGCCGCATTGGGTCCACCCTGCTGCTTGAGCGCGAGCGTTGCCTCGAGGTCGTTGAGCTTGCGGCCGATCAGCCCGTTCAGCCGGTCCGCATGCTCGATCATCGACGTCGTGCCGCTCGAGTCCACCAGCGCGCGCAGGCGCGCAAAACTGCGGTCGATCTTCGGCAGCGCATCCTCGTACGGCTTGAGGTAGGACGGATCGCCGGTCAGCAGGTAGCCGCGCTGACTCGACTCGGCGTCGACGACGAGCGCCAGCGTCTGGTTGACGACCGTCTCCATCTCGAGCGCGGTCGACATCGCGCGGTTGGCGAACTCGAGGCGCTGGTAGCCGATCTCGGCGAAGGCGACGACGGCGAGCGCGACCAGCATGCCGAGGACGATCGGCACCAGGACGCGGAACGGAAGCAGACGTTTCATGGCCGCAGACGGCCCTGCTCGGCACGAGGGATGCGCAGATCCGCGCGCCGACGGCACGGCACCCGGATCGAAGGAACACACTATACGCGCGACGCGCCCCGATGCGTGTCCGGGACGGGTAGGTGTTCGTCCGACACGGGGACGCGGGGTTTCCCGATAGCGCGACGCCGCGATCCATCCTACGCTCGCTCGGGTGTTCGAACCGGGGGCAGGCATGAGTCGGCATCTGCGGCACGCATGTTGAGGTGGGGCTTCGTGTGGTTCGGGTTCGCGGTTGCGAGCGGGCTCGTCGGTGCATCGGTGCACGATGCACGGACGTTTGCACTCGCGCAGATCCTGTTCTTCGGCAGCGTGGTAATGTTCGTGGTCTTCACGCTGCTCGGGACGGTGCTGCCGCACCCGATCGACGCGCGCAGGAGCGACGCGCTGCCGCGTCGCGACGAGTGGTTCGAGCGCTGAATGCAGCGGACGCGGCCTCACCGCACGCGTCCTGACGGCTCCCTCCCCCTCGCGCATAGCGAGGGGACCTCGACGCCGCCCCCAAGGCGGCGTCTTTTTTTGGTGCGCCCGGCAGGGCGCACTCACTTGGAGGTGAAAGTCCTCTACACACCCGACACGGGGAAGTGTTAGCTGCACGGCAAGGGTGTCCTGGGTGACTGGGAATCTGAAGGAAGCCGGAGGCA
>JAFEDF010000016.1 GCA_018241785.1 Pseudomonadota bacterium
GCATGCCTCGACACGACGACGGGGCCGGTGATCGCCGCCACCGACTACGTGCGCACGTTCGCCGAGCAGATCCGCCCGTACGTCCCGCGCCGCTACGTCGTGCTCGGTACCGACGGCTTCGGGCGATCCGACACGCGCGAGCGCCTGCGCGGCTTCTTCGAGGTCGACCGGCAGCACGTCGCGGTGGCGGCGCTTAAGGCGCTCGCCGACGACGGCGCGATTCCGGCGAAGCGCGTCGCCGAGGCGATCGCGAAGTACGGCATCGACGCCGCGAAGCCGGCGCCGTGGCTGGTGTAGCGCGTCGATGGAGCCGGGAGGGCACGGCGTGGCGGCCGGGGCGGTGATCGACGATCCGCTGATCAACTCGCCGTTCGAGGAGCCCGCGCGGCACTTCCGCTTCGGCGAGCACGGAATCACGACCGAAGTCGTCGAGGAACGCCGGGCAAGCTCGTACTTCATCCCGATCCCCCCGCCGAAGAAGAAGGGCAGGCAGCTCTCGTTCGAGACGGAATGGCTCGGTGAGCGGATCAGCGAGAACGCGTTCATCAATCGCGTACGCGCGCGGGTATCGGTCTGGCGCCGTGGCGGCCACGCCGGCGTGACACGCACGACGCGGCGCCTTCTCGAGCACTGGTCGAGCCCGGACCGCGAACGCCGGCTGTTCTTCTGCCAGATCGAGGCGGTCGAGACGGCGATCTATCTCGCCGAGGTCGCGTCGAAGTACGGCGACGCGTGGATCGAGAACGACCTTCGCGCCTTCAACGACGCCGCCAATCCCGACCTGTACCGCGTTGCCTTCAAGATGGCCACCGGTTCGGGCAAGACGGTGGTGATGGCGATGCTCATCGCCTGGCAGGCCCTCAACAAGCTTGCCAATGCGCAGGATGCGCGCTTCTCCGACGCCTTCCTGATCGTGACCCCCGGCATCACGATCCGCGACCGGCTGCGCGTGCTGCTCCCCAATGACCCCGGCGACTATTACCGGGCGCTCGATGTCGTCCCGCCCGACCTGCGCGAAGAACTGCAGAAGGCGAAGATCGTCATCACCAACTATCACGCGTTCCTGCCGCGCGAGAAGACCGAGGCGAGCCGGCTGGCGAAGGTGCTGTCAGGCCAGGAGGCAACCGGGGTCAATCGCGAATCCCCGGAGCAGATGGTGCGGCGCGTGTGCCGCGATCTCGCCGGGAAGAAGGGGCTCGTCATTCTCAACGACGAGGCGCATCACTGCTACCGGCGCAGGGCGAACGGCGACGCGATCTCGGGGGCGAAGGGCGAGGCCCGCCGCGAAGCCGAGAAGCGCAACGAGGAGGCACGTGTCTGGATCTCCGGCATCGAGGCAGTGAAGGCGAAGCTCGGCGTGCGCGTCGTCTACGACCTCTCGGCGACGCCCTTCTTCCTGCGCGGCTCGGGCTATTCGGAAGGCACGCTGTTTCCGTGGGTGGTGTCCGACTTCTCACTGATCGACGCCATCGAGAGCGGTATCGTCAAGGTGCCCCGCGTTCCGGTCGCCGACGACCGGATGACCGGGGAGCAGCCTTCGTACCGCGAGTTGTGGGCGAGCATCCGCGACGAGCTCCCCAGGAAGGGCCGCGGCAGCGACACTCTCGCCGGTCCGCCGAAACTGCCGCTCGTCCTCGAAGGCGCGCTGCAGACGCTCTACGGCCATTACGAGAAGGCATACCGCCGGTGGGAGGCGAATTCCGACGCACGACTGGCCGGCCTCACGCCTCCCGTGTTCATCGTCGTCTGCAACAACACCAGCGTTTCCAAACTCGTGTTCGACTACGTCGCCGGGTGGGAACACGCGCTGCCCGACGGCACGCCGCGCGTCGTGCCGGGCAAGCTCGCGATCTTCAGCAACGAGCGCGACGGCGGCTGGCGCAATCGTCCGAACACGATCCTCGTCGACAGCGAGCAGCTCGAATCGGGCGACGCGATGTCGAGCGACTTCAAGACCATCGCCGCCGCCGAGATCGAGGAGTTCAAGTCCGACCTGCGCGCGCGCTTTCCAGGCCGCGACGCCGACGCGATCACCGACGAAGACCTGCTGCGCGAAGTGATGAATACGATCGGCAGGCCGGGTAAGCTGGGCGAGCAGGTGAAATGCGTGGTGTCGGTATCGATGCTGACCGAGGGATGGGACGCGAACACCGTGACGCACATCCTCGGCGTACGCGCATTCGGCACTCAGCTCCTGTGCGAGCAGGTGGTGGGGCGTGGCTTGCGGCGAATGAGCTATGCGCCGACGCCGAAGACGCTCGATATCGGCGGGCGCGCGGTCGGGATCGACGCGTTTTCGACCGAGTACGCCGAGGTATTCGGGGTGCCGTTCTCGTTCATCCCGACCGCCGGCGGCACCACGGATCCCAAGCCCGGCCCGACGCCGACCCGGGTGCGCGCGCTCGAGGACCGCATCGACTGCGAGATCACGTTTCCGCGGGTCACCGGCTACCGCTACATCCTGCCGGCGCGCCGGCTCTCCGCGCGCTTCGGACCGGATGCGAAGCTCGCGCTCAGCACCGCCGACGTGCCGGTTCACGTCGAGAACGCGCCGATCGTCGGCCAAACCGCGATCATGTCGCTCGACGACCTCGGGCGCCGGCGCGAGCAGGAGGTGGCGTTCCTGCTCGCCAAGCTCGTGCTCGAAAAATACTTTCGAGCCGATCCGCCCGATGGACCGCCAGCCGCTTCAGGAAACGAGCAGCCGCGATCGGCGCACGGAATTCGCCACGTCGATCCCGACGTCCAGGCATGGCTCTTCCCCCAGGTGCTGGAGATCGCCCGGCGCTGGCTCGCCGAGTGCGTCACGTGCAAGGCGGGAACGTTCCGGCAGCTCCTGCTGCTCGTCGGCCTCGCGCACGACGCCGCGGACCGGATCTACCGTTCGATCGTCCAGACGACCGAAGGAGAGAAGACGCTGGTGCCGATCCTGCGTCCCTACGACGCGGTCGGGAGTACGCGTTACGTGGATTTCGACACCACGCGTCCGACGTGGAAGACCGACCCGCACAAGTGCCACGTCTCGCACGTTGTCGCCGACACCGGCTCGTGGGAGCAGAAGCTCGCCCAGGTGCTGGAGTCGATGCCCGAAGTGCGCGCCTACGTCAAGAACCAGAACCTCGGGTTTTCGATTCCTTACACGCTCGGCGGCGAAGAACGCCAGTACCTGCCCGACTTCATCGTGCGCGTCGACGATGGACGCGGCCCGGACGACCTCGTCAACCTGATCGTCGAATGCTCGGGCGAGCCGCGCAAAGACAAGGCAGCGAAGGTCGCGACCGCGCGCGATCTTTGGGTACCTGCGGTCGACAACGACGGGAGCTTCGGGCGCTGGGCCTTCGTCGAAGTGACCGACCCCTGGGACGCCGAGCCGACGATCCGGGCGGCGCTGGGCTCCGAGCAGGCAGGCGGAGGACGTCGGAACGCCGCCGTTGTTTAGTTAAATTTGATGGCGTATATTTAAATAAGCCCGACGCTAAGTTAACCTTGCTTAACTAACGCCCATCGCGACAGGTTGGGCCAGACCGCCGCCCGATGCCCGACCATCGCACGACCGGACGATTCGTGACCGTTTCGACCGTCGGCGAGAAGGTCCGGGCGTACGTGCCTTTTCCGCTTCCGCCGAGCCCGCCGCTCGCCCTCGGCAACGACGACATCGATCTGCTCGAACGCGCCAATCGCGCGCTCGGACGGCTGGATGGTCTGTCCTCGCTGCTTCCCGACCCGCAGCTCTTCCTGTACCAGTATGTACGGAAGGAAGCGGTTCTATCGAGCCAGATCGAGGGCACGCGCTCGTCGTTCTCCGACCTCCTGCTGTTCGAGGATGCCGAGACGCCGGGCGTACCCCTCGACGACGTGCGCGAAGTGTCGAACTATGTCGCGGCGATGGAGCACGGGCTTGCCCGCCTGCGTGAAGGCTTTCCGCTCAGTCTGCGCCTCGTGCGCGAGATACACGGCGTCCTGCTGCGCAAGGGTCGCGGCGCGGGCAAGTCGCCCGGCGCGTTCCGTACCACCCAGAACTGGATTGCCGGAACCCGCCCCGGCAACGCCCTCTTCGTTCCGCCCCCGCCGGATCGCGTCATCGAATGCATGGGTGCATGGGAGAAATTCCTGCATGGCGATCCCGAACCGACACCGACGCTGATCAAAGCAGCACTCGCACACGTGCAGTTCGAAACAATCCATCCGTTCCTCGACGGCAACGGGCGCGTCGGGCGCCTCGCCATCACGCTTCTGCTCTGCGCCGAGCAGGCACTCGCCCAGCCGCTGCTTTACCTCAGCCTCTACTTCAAGACGCGACGGACCGAATACTACGATTGGCTGCAGCGCGTACGCACCGAAGGAGACTGGGAAGGTTGGCTGCGATTCTTCCTGACCGGAGTCGTCGAAACCGCGGAACAGGCCACCGGAGCGGCGAAGCGCCTGCTCGAGCTGTTCGCCGCGGATCGTGCCCGTATCGAAAAGCTTGGCCGCGCAGCCGCGTCGCCGCTGCGCGTGCATGAGCTTCTGCGCAGGCACCCTCTCGTCTCACCCCGCCGCGCGGCTATCGAGCTGCAGCTCAGCGCGCCCACGGTTCACGCTGCGCTCGAGACGCTCGCCAAGCTCGGCGTCGTGCGCGAGACCACCGGCCGGCAACGCGGGCGCGTGTTCGCCTATCACCGCTATCTCGAAGTGCTCGAGGAAGGTACCCGTCCGCTCACCGAGAATGACTCGAACTCGAACCTCGCAATCCGTCACTGACCATGCCACCACGAAACCAGCGCAACAACGGGCCGATCTCCGTCTCCTCGCTCAAGCACGACGACAAGCGCGTCAACATTCCGACCGAGGAGCTGCGCGACTTCGTCTCCGACGCCGAGAAGGCTCCGCAGACGATGCTGTATCCGCGCGACCCCTCGCTCGATCCGCAGCTCGTGTGGAAAGGCAAGGACGAGCAGGACCGCCATCCGCTCGCCGTCCCCGTGGTGCCGATCTACATCCAGGAGAAGATCCATCCGCAGGCGATCGTCGAGGCGATCCGCGCCGAAGCACGCAAGGAGGTCGAGCCGCAGGCCGACCTGTTCTCGGACTTCAACGGCATCACCTTCGAGAACCTGATCGACTTCTACGCCCACGAGCAGAACTGGTCGAACCGGATGATCCTCGGCGACTCGCTGACGGTGATGACCTCGCTCGCCGAGAAGGAGGGACTGAAGGGCAAGGTGCAGATGATCTACCTCGACCCGCCGTACGGCATCAAGTTCGGGTCGAACTGGCAGGTCAGTACGCGCAAGCGCGAGGTGAAGGACGGCAAGGCCGAGGATGCGTCACGTGAGCCGGAGGTGGTGAAGGCGTTCCGGGACACGTGGGAGCTCGGAATTCACTCGTACCTTGCATATCTACGCGATCGGTTGGTGTTGGCGCGCGAGTTACTCGGCGAAACAGGAAGCGTATTCGTCCAGATTGGGGAGGAGAATCTGCATCTCGTTCGATGCTTGCTGGACGAGGTTATGGGGAGCGAAAATTTCTGCAGCATCATTAGCTTTCGAAAGACAACAACGCAAGCGGGCGATTTGCTTCCGGACACCAATGACTATGTACTTTGGTATGGACGGTCGCGCTTGCAAGTAAAGCACCGAACACCCTATCTCGCCCGGGAAGGCAGTGATTGGGTGAACTACGATTTTGTGCGGCTGCCGAGTGGCGAGCACCGTCGGATGAGTTCCGCTGAACTACGCGATACATGTCCTGTTCCCGACGGCGGGACCATATATCGTCGATCACCTTTGACATCGGCCTCTGCCAGCTTATCGACGAGCATGGATATTACGTACGAAGGAAAGACGTTCTCTCCCGGCAAGGGAGGATGGAAAACCAACCGCGTGGGATTTTCAAGACTCGCTGCGGCTAACCGCCTCGAGTCATATGGAGCTACTCTTTCATATCGCCGCTATATCACCGACTTTCCGTACTTCCCTCTCTCAAACTCTTGGATCGATACAGCGAGCGGCGGGTATGGGGACGATAAGGTCTATGTTGTTCAGACAAATGCGAAGGTCATCGCGCGCTGCATGCTCATGACCACCGACCCCGGCGACCTCGTCCTCGACCCCACTTGCGGATCGGGCACGACGGCGTATGTCGCCGAGCAGTGGGGCCGGCGCTGGATCACGGTCGATACGAGCCGCGTCGCGCTCGCGCTCGCCCGCACGCGCCTGATGGCGGCGCGCTATCCGTACTACTACCTCGCCGACAGCGCCGAAGGGGTGAAGAAGGGGGGCGAGGTCACCGGCATCGTACCGCCCGAATACCGAACCACGAACGACGTCCGCAAGGGATTCGTCTATCGGCGCGTGCCGCACGTCACGCTGAAATCGATCGCGAACAATCCCGACATCGACTCGATCCACGACCGCTGGCAGGCGAAGCTCGATCCGCTGCTCGCGAAGCTGAACAAGGCCGCGGGAGCCAAATGGCTTGAATGGGAGGTGCCTCGGCCCGACGCGCCCGAAGCCGCGAAGCTCGCGAAGATGGCGAAGGAGACGCTCGCGCAGTGGTGGGCGCTGCGTCGCGATCGTCAGCAGGAGATCGACGCGTCGATCGCGCATCATGCGGACACCGAGACGCTTTTCGACCAGCCCTACGAGGATGGGAAGCGCGTGCGCGTCGCGGGTCCGTTCACCGTCGAGAGTCTCTCGCCGCACCGCGTGCTCTCGACCGCCGACGGCTCGCCGATCGCCGGTCTGGTGCACGACGACGGCTCGGGCACGCCGTCGACCGCGCATCTCGCACGCAAGGGGCCGTCTCCGGACTATCCGGGCGCCGCGGGCGACGACGCCGGAAGCTTCGTCACGATGCTGATCGACAATCTGCGCGCGTCCGGCGTCAAGGGCACCGAGAAGGGCTTGCGGATCAGGTTCGACCGGCTCGATCCCTATGCCGGCCTCTGGCTGCAGGCTTCCGGCGAATACACCGATGCCGAAGGAAAATCGAAGCGCGTCGCGGTCGCGTTCGGCCCCGAGCGGGGCACCGTCGGGCCGGATCTCGTCAAGGAGGCGGCGAAGGAGGCAGTACAGGGCGTCGGTTTCGACCTTCTGCTCGTCTGCGGCTTTGCCTTCGATCCCCACGTGTCCGAAGAAGCGAAGCGCTACGGCAAGCTCGACGTGCTCGTCACGCGGATGAATCCCGACCTCGCGATGGGCGACGAGCTCCTGAAGAAGACCGGGGCGGGCAACCTCTTCATGGTGTTCGGCGAGCCCGACATCCGCATCCGCGACGAGGCTGGCCAGGTGGTGGTCGAGATCCGCGGCGTCGACGTCTACGACCCGACCACCGGCGAGATTCGCTCGCACTCGACCGACGACATCGCGTGCTGGTTCATCGACACCGCCTACAACGGCGAGGCGTTCTTCGTTCGCCACGCCTACTTCACGGGCGCCGACGAGCCGTACCAGAGACTGAAGCGTGCGCTGCGCGCCGACGTCGACGAGGCGGTGTGGTCGGCGCTGCACTCGACGACGAGCCGTCCGTTCGACCCGCCGTCGACCGGCCGGATCGCGGTCAAGGTCATCAATCACTTCGGCGACGAGGTGCTGAAGACGTTCGACGTGACCGAAGGCGCGGCAAGACCGCGTCGAGCGAAGCGGTGACGCCGCAACCACCCATGTGTTTGCGCCAGCCCGTCACCCCGTCGCGGTCGGCGAAATACGAGTCATCGATAAGGCGTAGCAGCAGATATCAGGCATCGATATTGACGACACCGATTTTCCATTTCGGAATACCCCACTCATGAAACACGACGAGCAGAAGCGCGCCGTCGCGCGCGAGGCGCTGCGCTACGTCGTCGACGACACGTGGCTGGGTGTCGGTACCGGATCGACGGCGAACTTCTTCATCGACGAGCTCGCAAAGGTGAAACAGCGGATCAAGGGTGCCGTGGCGAGCTCGGTCGCGACCGCGGAGCGGCTGAAAGCCCACGGAATCGTCGTCGAGGAGCTCAACAACGTCTCCGACCTCCCCGTTTACGTCGACGGCGCCGACGAGGTCACCTCGCATGGTGCGATGATCAAGGGCGGCGGTGGAGCACTGACGCGCGAGAAGATCGTCGCCGCGGTGGCGCGCAAGTTCGTCTGCATCGCCGACGCGTCGAAGAAGGTCGACGTGCTGGGGAAGTTCCCGCTCCCGGTCGAGGTGATCCCGATGGCGCGAAGCTACGTCGCGCGCGAGCTCGTGCGGCTCGGTGGCTTCCCGGCGTGGCGGATGGGCTTCACCACCGACAACGGCAACGTGATCCTCGACGTCTCGGGCCTGTCGATCGTCGCCCCGTTCGTGCTCGAGGACCGCATCAACGGCATCGCGGGCGTGGTCACCGTCGGGCTCTTCGCAAGGCGCGGCGCCGACGTGATCCTGCTCGGGGGAGAGGCCGGTGTCGAAACGATCCGGGTCGATCCCGGCGGCCGCCGGCAGGTGGGCAACGACGGTCGACATCGCGCATGAGGTGGCTCACCATCGACGAGATCGCGGCGCTCGTGCCGCTGCCCGAGGGTTACCGCTACGAGCGCCTGCAGCGCGGCGGCGTCCCGGCGCTGATCGACGCCATCGTGCGCTGGTATCCGGACATCTCGGTCGGCGCCGGAAGCTGCTATCTGCGCGATGAGTTCTACCGCGACAAGGTGTTCTTCGAAGGGGAAGCCGAGACGGATGTGTCGGTAGTGCTGTTTCTTCACGGCGACGAGCTCGCGGGCATGTGGTCTTTCGAGCGCGAACCCGATGCGCTGTCGCTCTACGGGAAGCTGCTGATCGTCGCGCCCCAGCATCGCGGGGCGAAGCTCGCCAATGCCGCGATGGCGGGAACCGAGCGGGTCGGGCGCGCAATGGGAGCAGAGTTCATGTACGCGATGGCGACGCTCAAGATGCCCAACATGCAGCGCGCGCTCGAGCGAGCGGGCTACCGGCTGCTCGGGTTCGTTCCCGGTTACGACCGCGAGGTCATCGAAGGCGGAGCCGTGAAGCGCGTATTCGAGGCGGTCTACGCGAAGGTGCTGGTATCCGAAGACGAACTCTTGCGTCCAGACCCGGCCAATCTGACCCCGGGTACGCGGGCGCTGTTCGAGCTGCTGTTTCCGCAGACCGATCGCGCGTGACCGGTTGGCGTTGCAGCGCCTCGGCCGCGCTAGAATCGCGCGCATGAACGATCTGCGCACCCCCCCGGCGGCGGATCTCGCCGCCGCGATGCGCGCGCTCGGAGAAGCTGCGCGTGCGGCCTCGCGTGCCCTCGCGCGGGCCGACACGGCGAGCAAAAATCGCGCCCTCGATGCGATGGCGGCGGCGATCCGCCGCGATGAATCCGTGCTGCTCGCCGCCAACGCAGCGGACGTCGCCGCGGCCCGTCACGCCGGGCGCGACGCAGCTTTCGTCGACCGGCTGACGCTGACGCCGAAGACCATCGAGGCGATGGCGCGCGGGCTCGAGGAGATCGCCGCCCTTCCGGATCCGGTCGGCGAGATCTCCGAGCTTCGCTACCGGCCCTCGGGCATCCAGGTCGGGATGATGCGCGTGCCGCTCGGCGTGATCGCGATCGTCTACGAGTCGAGGCCGAACGTCACCGCGGATGCGGCCGCACTGTGCCTCAAGGCGGGCAACGCGACGATCCTGCGCGGCGGCTCGGAGGCGCTCGCGAGCAACCGGGCCATCGCCTCGTGCGTGCGCGATGGCCTGCGCGTCGCCGGCCTCCCTGAAGACGCCGTACAGCTCGTCGACACTGCCGACCGCGCCGCAGTCGGCATGCTCCTCGCCGACGAGGCGCACATCGACGTCGTCGTGCCGCGCGGGGGCAAGTCGCTGATCGGGCGCGTCACGCGCGAGGCGAAGGTGCCGGTCATCAAACACCTCGACGGCGTGTGCCACGTCTACGTGGACGCGAGCGCCGACGCCGATCAGGCGGTCGCGATCGCCGACAACGCGAAGACGCAGCGCTATTCGACCTGCAACACGATGGAGACGCTCCTCGTCCACGCCGAGGCGGCGGAGGCGGTGCTGCCGCGGATCGCGGCGATCTACGCGTCGAAGGGCGTCGAGATGCGCGGCGACGAGCGTGCCCGCGCCCTCGTCCCCGCGATGGCCGTGGCCACCGAGGACGACTGGCGCGCCGAATACCTCGCGCCGATCGTCGCAATCGGCGTCGTCGGCTCGCTCGACGAGGCGATCGACCACATCGCCCGCTACGGCTCGCAGCACACCGATGCGATCGTCACGCGCGACCACGCGAATGCGATGCGCTTCCTGCGCGAGGTCGACTCGAGCTCGGTGATGGTGAACGCCTCGACGCGCTTCGCCGACGGCTACGAGTACGGCCTCGGCGCCGAGATCGGGATTTCGACGAACAAGCTTCACGCGCGCGGGCCGGTTGGCCTCGAAGGTCTCACCTGCCGCAAGTGGATCGTCCTCGGCAGCGGGCAAGTCCGGTAGGGGGTCACGGTAGGGGGTCAGGTCTTGCCTTTTGCCTGCGGCGCGGTGCGCCGCAGGCAAAAGGCAAGACCTGACCCCACCCCATGACCCGCACCCATGGCATCGAGCCTTCTCGCGCTGCTCGACGACATCGCCAGCGTGCTGGACGACGTCGCGCTCCTCACCAAGACCGCAGCGGCGAAGACCTCGGCGGTCGTCGGCGACGATCTCGCGGTCAATGCGCAGCAGGTAGCAGGGGTCGCAGCCGACCGCGAACTGCCCGTCGTCTGGGCGGTGGCGAAGGGTTCGCTGGTCAACAAGGCGATCCTCGTCCCCGCCGCACTCGCGATCAGCGCGTGGATCCCGTGGGCGGTGACGCCACTGCTGATGGCAGGCGGCCTCTTCCTCTGCTACGAAGGAATGGAGAAGGTCGCCCACCGCATCGAGCGCGGGAGACGTGACCGCACAGCAGCCGCCACGCCGATCGGGGCTGCCGATGCGGCGTTCGACCTCGACGCCTTCGAGCGATCGAGGATCAAGGGCGCGATCCGCACCGACTTCATCCTTTCCGCCGAGATCATCACGATCACGCTCGGCACGGTTGCTTCGGCGACGTTCACGACCCGGGTGACCGTACTGATCGGCATCGCGATCGCGATGACCGCCGGCGTCTACGGGCTCGTCGCCGCGATCGTCAAGCTCGACGACGTGGGCCTGCATCTCGCAAGGATGCCGGGCGCCGGCGGCCTCGCCCGGATGCGGCGTGCGCTCGGCGCGCGCATCGTCGGCCTCGCGCCCGCGCTGATGCGTACGCTCGCGGTCGCGGGTACGGTAGCGATGTTTCTCGTCGGCGGCGGCATTCTCGCCCATGGCATTCCGGGTGTTGGCGCGGCGGTGGACGAATGGAGCCGGGCAGCGAGCGCGGTCCGCGGCATCGGCGCCGTGCTCGCGGCGCTTACTCCGTTCGCGATCGGCATCGCCCTCGGCGGCCTCGCCGGCGCAGCCGTGTACGCAGTGGCAACGCTCGTCCGCCGCCCCGAAGAGGCAAAAGGCAAGACCTGACCCCCTCCGAATGACCCCCTCCGATTCCCCTCCAATTCCCGCGCGGTGGGAATCTCGCTATCATTTCGTCGAATGCCGTGACACGATGCCGCCCATGTCCATGCGCCGCACCCCGGAAGCCGGAGTCGCCGCCTTGTCCGCGCCCGACCGCGTACTGCAGCTTCTCGCGGCCGTTGCACAGCACGGCGCCGCAGTCCCGGTGAAGCGCCTGACCGAGCTGGCGAACCTGCCCGCGAGCACCGTGTACCGCCACCTCGCGATCCTCAAGCGCTGGGGCTTCGTCGCCGAAGGAGAGCGCGAGGGAACCTACGAGCCCGGCCCGGCGAGCCTGCAGCTCGGCTGGGGCGGCCAGACGTCGCAGCTCGTCAGCATCGCGCACGACGAGCTGCAGCGCCTCGTCGAGACGACCGGCGAGAGCGCCGGCCTGATGGTCACGATCAACGGAAGACTCGCCTGCCTCGATCTCGTCGAGAGCCCGCAGTCGTTGCGCTGCTCGATACGCAAGGGAAGCGCGCTGCCTCTGGTGCGCGGCGCGTCCGCGAAGGCGCAGCTCGCCTTCCTGCCGCAACGCGAGCGCGACGCGGTCCTCGACCGTGAGTTCGGCACGGCTGAGGCTGCGAAGCGCCGCACGCTCGTGCGCGAGCTCGCCGCCATCCGCGAGGCCGGCTACGCGGTAAGTGAGGGCGAGGTCGACTGGGGAGTCTGGGGCGTATCGGTGCCGCTGGCCACCCGCCACGGCCGCCTGCTCGGCGGCGTGTCGCTGATGGCGCCGTCGATCCGCGTTGCACGCCGTCACACCGGTTTGATCCACGCCACCGTGGCCGCCGCCGGGCGGATCTCCGGCCGCTTCTGACCTGCGCACGCTGCGCGAACCCTGGGAGGTCCATCGATGAACCGCATCCGCCGCAACCTGCTCGTGCTCGCCGCTTCGTCGGCAATGATGCTCGGCGTCACCGCGCACGCCGAGGAAGTGCTGCGCGTCGCGACCGACGCCACGTTTCCGCCATTCGAATACACCGAGAACGGCAAGCGCACCGGCTTCGACGTCGACCTTATCGAGGCGATCGGGAAGGTGCTCAACCGCAAGGTCGAATGGACCGACATCGACTTCAAGGGACTGATCCCGGGTCTCGTCGCCAAGCGCTTCGACGTCGCCGCATCGGCGATCTACATCACGCCCGAGCGCAGCAAGGTGGTCGACTTCACCGATCCCTACTACCCCGGCGGGCTCGTCATCATGACGAGGAAGGGCGACACGTCGATCAACGGTCCCGACGACCTCAAGGGCAAGAAGGTGACCGTGCAGGTCGGAACCAAGTCGGTCAACTACCTGAAGGAGCACTATCCGGACGTGCAGCGCATCGAGGTCGAGAAGAACCAGGAGATGTTCCAGCTGGTCGAGATCGGTCGTGCCGATGCGGCAGTCACCGGCAAGCCGGCCGCGAAGCTCTACGCGAGGACCCGCGGGACGCTGCAGGTCGTCGACAAGCAGCTCACCGTCGAGGAGTACGGCTACGCGCTGCGCAAGGACGAGCCCGAGCTCACGCGGCAGTTCAACGAAGCGCTGAAGAAGCTCAAGGCCGACGGGACCTACGACAAGCTCGTCGCCAAATACCTGTAGGCTGCGGCGGGAGCGACGGAATGCGCACGGCCTGACGATCACCCGGCGCGGGAGCCACGATGAACTTCGACTTTTCGCCGGTGTGGAACGGGTGGCACGAGCTCGCGCATGGGACGCTCGTCACCGTCGAGGTGACCATCGGTGCGATCATCCTCGGCTGCATCGTCGGGCTGATCATCGGGCTCGGCCGCCTCGAGCCCCGCCGGCGGGTGATCTACGGCCTGTGCTCAGCCTACCTGTCGGTCGTGCGCGGAACTCCGCTGCTCGTGCAGCTCTTCATCTGGTTCTTCGGGCTGCCGTTCTTCGGCATCGAGCTCCCGGCGTTCTTCTGCGGCGTCGTCGGGATGGGGATGTACAGCGGCGCCTACGTGTCGGAGGTCGTACGCGGGGCGATCCAGTCGATCGACCGCGGGCAGATGGAGGCCGCGCGCTCGCTCGGCATGCCCTACGGGCTCGCGATGCGCACGATCATCGTCCCGCAGGCCGTGATCCGCATGATCCCGCCGCTCGGCAACGAGTTCGTCGCGGTGATCAAGAACTCGTCATTGGTGTCGCTCGTGACCATTGCCGACGTGATGCACGAGGGCCAGAAGATCATCAGCGTGTCGTACCGCTCGCTCGAGGTCTACCTCGCGATCGCCGTTGTCTACTTCGTGCTCACCAACCTGACCGGACTCGCGCTGCGCCTCGCAGAGCGAAGGCTCGCGGTCGGCGGGCTCGTCCGGTGAATGCCGCGATGCACGGCGACAGCGTGAGCAGCGCCGGTCCGGACAGCGCGCAGGACGCTCGGCCGATCGTCAGCGCACGCGGCCTCACCAAGTCGTTTGGCCCGCTCGCAGTGCTGAAGGGCGTCGACTTCGATGTCCTTCCGTCGCAGGTCAGCGTGGTGATCGGTCCCAGCGGCTCGGGCAAGAGCACGCTGCTTCGTTGCTGCAACGGTCTCGAGACCGCCGATGGTGGCACGCTCGACATCTGCGGGAAGAGGCTCGCCGATCACGGGCGCCGCCTTCCCGAGAAGGAATTGAACGCGCTGCGCATGCACGTCGGCATGGTGTTCCAGTCGTTCAACCTGTTCCCGCACCTGACCGTGCTCGGCAACGTCACCATCGGCCCGCGCCGGCTGCGCGGCATGTCGGCGGAAGCGGCCGAGGCTGCGGCGCGCCGCCTGCTCGACAAGGTCGGCCTCGCAGCCAAGGCCGACGCCTATCCGGCGACGCTCTCGGGGGGCCAGAAGCAGCGCGTCGCGATCGCGCGCGCGCTCGCGATGGAGCCCCTCGTCATGCTCTTCGACGAGCCGACTTCCGCGCTCGACCCCGAGCTCGTCGGCGAAGTGCTGCAGGTGATGAAGGATCTCGCCCGCGAGGGCATGACGATGATGGTGGTGACGCACGAGATGGGCTTCGCGCGCGAGGTTGGCGACGTGGTATCGGTGATGGATCACGGCGTGCTGCTCGAGTCGGGCCCGCCGGCGCAGATCTTCGATGCGCCGCGGCATCCTCGCACGCGCGAATTCCTGCAGGCGGTCGTGACGCGCGACACCGCCCGGCCGCGCGAAGCACCGCCACGGCCGATGCCGCCCGCGATCGACGACCACTGACTGCGCATGTCGGTGATCTGGCACGGCCGCGACGATTCCGCCGACTCCGGCGATACGCGCCGCTGGCACCACGTCGTGCAGGATTTCGGCCCGGGTGCCGACGAAGGCGTGGCGCTGATCGGCTTCGCCTGCGACGAGGGCGTGCGCAGGAACGGCGGGCGCTCGGGCGCCGCCGAAGGGCCCGCAGTGCTCCGCGCAGCACTGGCGAACCTTCCGCTCGCGGGCGAGCCCATGCTGTACGACGCCGGCGACATCGCGTGCGAAGGCACGGCGCTCGAAGCCATGCAGGCGGCACTCGGCGAGCGGGTCGCGCGGGTGCGCGCGCAGGGCGTGCTCCCGCTGGTGCTGGGTGGCGGCCACGAGATGGCGTGGGGAACGTTCCAGGGTCTCGTGCCGGCGCTTGCCACCGGGCGGCGCCTCGCGATCGTCAATCTCGACGCCCATTTCGACCTGCGCGAAGCGCCGGCCGGCAATTCGGGCACGCCATTCCGGCAGATGCACGACTGGTGCATCGAGCATGGCGCCGCGTTCGACTACTTTGCACTCGGCATCAGCCGCTACTCGAACACGCGCGCCCTTTTCGACCGCGCGGCAGGCTTCGGCGTCCACTTCTGGCCGGACGACGCGCTGCAGGATCCGGCCGGCGCCGACGCCGCCGGTGCGGCCCTTGCCTCCGGTCTCGCGAGCGCGGACGACGTCTACCTCACGGTATGCCTCGACGTGCTGCCCGGCGAAAAGGCCCCTGGGGTGTCGGCGCCTGCCGCGCTCGGCGTGCCGCTCGCCTGCATCGAGCGCATCGTCGATGCGGTGATGCGTTCCGGCCGGATCGTCGCTGCCGACATCGCCGAATTCAATCCGCGCTTCGACCGCGACGGACTCACCGCGCGGGTGGCGGCACGGCTCGCCGCGAGGATTGCGCGCGGATCCACGCAAGCCACAGCGCCATCGCTGCGATCGCCGCCAGCACCGGCAGCGCCGCACGGTTCATCGAAGCCCAGCCGGTCGACGTGACGAGCGCGCCCGAGGCGAACGACGACACGCCCATCGTCGCGAACACGATGAGGTCGTTGATCCCCTGCGTCCGCGCCTTCTCCTCGGGAGAATAGGTCTCGGTGAGCAGTGTCGTGCCGCCGGTGTAGAGGAAGTTCCAGCCCGCACCGACAAGTGCCAGCGCGACGACGAAATGCATGACCGTGATGCCATTGAGCGCAACGCCGGCGGCGATCGCCATCAGCGCCGCCCCCGCGACGATGATGCGCAGCACGCCGAACCGGCGGATCAGCATTCCCGTTGCGAACCCCGGGGCGTACATGCCGACGACGTGCCACTCGATCGTCATTGCGGCGGCGCTGAACGGATGGCCGCAGAGATCCATGGCGATCGGAGTCGCCGTCATCAGGAGGTTCATCAATCCGTAGCCGAGTGCCGCAGCCGCCACCGCGACGAGGAAGGCCGGCTGGCGCGCGATCGCCGCGAGCGGGCGGCCTCCACCCAGCGACGCCGTCCGAGCCGGTGGCGGAACCCTCACCTGCGATTGCACGGCGAGGGCGACCATCGCAACGGCTGCGAGCGCGACGAAGGAGCCGAGGAAGGGCGTTGCGAACAGATGCTGGGTGAGCCTCGCCGTCTCCGGACCGGCGAACCCTCCGACGACGCCGCCGGCGAGCACCAGCGAGATAGCCGTCGCGCGATCGGCGGGAGCCGCCACTTCGGCCGCCGCGAAGCGATACTGGAGACCGACTGCGTTGTAGATGCCGATGACGGCCGTCGCGAAGCAGAACAGCACGAAGCTCGCAAGGTGCAGCGCGAGCATCGCGATGAGGCAACCAATGATGTTGACGAGGGCGCCGGTCATGAACCCGGCCCGGCGCCCGGCGCGCGCCATCCACAGCGCCATCGGCAGCGCAGCGAGCGCGGAACCCAGCACGTAGGTGGTCGCACCGAAGGTCGCGAAGGTTCGCGACGGAGCGATCGAATAGCCGATCAATCCGTTGATCGAGACGAGCCCCGCCGAGTTGACGAGGAGCAGCGCCTGGCAGCAGGCGAGCAGAAAGATGTCGCGCCTCGAGGTCTTCACGTGGGTATGATATTCGTTGCGCGCGTCCGCCCCGCGGCCGCGCCAACGCA
>JAFEDF010000170.1 GCA_018241785.1 Pseudomonadota bacterium
AACTCCGCGCCGCGTGCTCGTCGGCGGCGGGGAGGTGGACTGCGAAGGGAGCGACGGGGAGCCCGTGGGCCGACTGCGCCGACGGCCGGCTGCACCTCACGCCGGCCAACCTCGTCACCCACCTGCACCGTGCGATCGAGGCGGCGACCACGACGCGCGTGCTGCGCGCGATCTTCGCCGACCCGACGCGCTTCGAGGTGCACGATCCGCTGCCGACGGTCCCCCAGTTCGGCGACGAAGGTGCCGCCAACCACACGCGCTTCGGCGCCGGCGTCGACCGGCCAGGCGTCGAGCTCTTCGTGTTCGGCAAGCGCGCGTTCGGCCCGGGCGCCGTGCCGACGCGCTATCCGGCGCGGCAGACGCGTGAAGCGAGCGAGGCGGTCGCTCGCCGCCACGGGCTCGACCCCGGCCGCTGCCTCTTCGCGCAGCAGCGGCCCGACGCGATCGATGCCGGCGTGTTCCACAACGACGTGATCGCCGTCGGCGAAGGCACGCTCATGTTCTGCCACGAGCGCGCGTGGGTCGACCAGCCGGGGATCCTGCAGGCGCTCGCACGCGTCGTCGGCCCGGCGTTCCAGTCGATCGTCGTGCGCGAGGCCGAGCTTCCCCTCGCCGACGCCGTCGCCACCTACCTCTTCAACAGCCAGCTGATCGCCCGCCGCGACGGGCGTTACCTGCTGGTCGCGCCGGCCGAGTGCCGCGCGCATCGCGTGACGTCCGAGCTTCTCGACCGGCTGACCGGCGACGGCAGCCCGATCGCCGAAGTCGTCGTGTTCGACCTGCGCCAGAGCATGCGCAACGGCGGCGGCCCGGCGTGCCTGCGGCTGCGCGTGCCGATGACCGCGGCCGAGCGGGCGGCGATGCATCCGGGAGTGATCTTCGACGCCCGCCTCGATGCCGCGCTCGACGCCTGGATCCGCGCGCATTACCGCGACCGCCTCGACGCCGCCGACCTGCGCGACCCCGCACTCCTCGACGAATCGCGCCGGGCGCTCGACGAGCTGACGCGGCTTCTCGGCCTGCCCGCCGTCTACCCGTTCCAGCTCGAGCGCACGGGCGCCGGCGGTGCCGGCGGGCGTGGCGGCAACATCCGGTAACGAGGCACCGGTTTACCGGCGCCCGGCGGAGGATTAAGCTGGCAGCGCGGACTGTCCTGCCGCATGGATGGGTGGAAGGAGATCGCGATGAACATGTGGACTGTGGGTGCGTTGGCGGTAGCGGGGCTCGCGCTTGCGGGCTGCGAAACGCTCAACGGTCCCGAGGCAGTGGCCAACGCCGATGCGCAGCGCACGCAGTGCAAGGTGGTGCAGTACGACACCACCTACCAGTCGATGCGCATGCAGAACCAGAAGGGCACCGACGGCACGCCGATGCAGCAGACCGAGGGCAAGCTCGCCATCGGGCGCCTGAAGGCCAACGAGCCGCGGGTGTTGCAGAACCCGGTGGCCCCGGGCGACAGCATCACGAGCCAGTTGCAGCGCTCCTGCTAGATCCGTTTTCGCGGATGCGCCCGGCACTCGAGCTAGGCCGGGCGCTCCCGGTCGACCCCGAGGTACACCCAGGGGTTCTCCCAATAGGCGTGCTTCTTGTAGCCGGTGAGCCACGGCTGCAGGAGCGTGTTCTCGATCGGATACACGCCGAGCTGCCACGGGGCGTAGGCGGCGATCAGCTCCGACATCCTGCGGTAGATCGCGTTGCGCTCAGCGCCGTCGGGAAGCGTCCGCGACTTCCTGTAGAGCTCGTTGTACTCGGGAAGGTCGAAGCGCGCGTAGTTGGTCTGGCCGATGTTCGGGCCGTAGAGGAGCTGGAAGAACGCATCGGCCTCCGCATAGGCGTTGATCCAGCCGATCCGCCACATCTGCAGCGTGCCCGCCTTGCCCATCTTGAGCAGATCGGGCCAGCGCTGCTTGACGAAGCCGATCTTCACGCCGATCTTCGCGAGGCTCGTCACCCACACCTCGTCGATCTCGCGGTCGCGCGTCGTCGGCGTCGACGCCATCGAGAGCGCGAGCGGCCGCCCGTCGGGAAGCTCGCGAAATCCATCGTGGTTGCGGTCGACGTAGCCGAAGCGGTCGAGGAGCGCCCGCGCCGCCGCCGGATCGTAGGGCGCGGCGACGTCGAGCGTCGGGTCGTGGCCGGGAACCCCGGGCGGGATCGGCTGCGTCGCGCGCTCGGCCTCGCCCTGGTAGACGACGTCGATGAGCTGCGGCGTGTCGAAGGCCATCGCGAGCGCGCGTCGTAATGCGATCTTCTCGTTGCCGTAGCCGCCGACGACGGGATCCTGCATGTTGAAGTAGCCGTACTGCAATGCCGGCTGCGTCAGCCGCTGGCGCGTGACGCCGCGCGCGACGTACGGCGCCTTGAGCCCGCCCTTCGCGTCGAGCGCGTGGCGCGAGAGCTCGGTCGGCAACTCGACGTAGTCGAGCGCCCCCGAGTCGAACGCGAGGAGGCGCGGATTGGCCTCCTCCATGATGGTGATCTCGACGCGTTCGAGCCGCGGCAGCTTGCTCCCGGCGAGCGTACCGAAGCGCGAGCGGTCGGCCGCGTCGTGCGGCTGGGGGAAGCGAAGCTCGCGAAACGCCGGATTCTTCGCAAGCACGATGCGCTGCCCGCGCCGCCACGATTCGAGCGTGAACGGCCCGGTCCCGACCGGATGGTCCATCGCCCAGCCGTTGTCGTCGGCGTAGCGCTCGATCACCTCGCGCGCCACCGCCGCCATCGGGCTCGAGCAGAGGTAGCCTTCGAGGATGTAGTCGGGGTCCTTCAATTCCACGCGGATCGTGTAGCGGTCGAGTGCGGCGAGCCCCGCGATCGGCGCGTCGTAGTCGAAGCGCCCTGAGGACTTCGCAGCGTCGATCAACGCGTCGGCGCCGACGACCTTGCCTTCGAGATACCACGAGAACGGCGAGCGGATGCGCGGATCGAGCAGGCGCTTCCACGCGTAGAGGTAGTCGGCGGCGACGAGCTCGCGCGGCTTGCCGCGAAACGCCGGATCGCCGGCGAAGCGGATGCCCGGCCGCAGGCGCAGCTTCCAGACGCGTCCGCCTGCGCTCACCTCGGGCATCGCCGCCGCCGTCAGCGGCACGCGGCGATACGGGCGCGCGAGGTAATCAAAGCCGTAGAGCGGCTCGAAGATCGCCCGCTGCACGTTGTCGGAATAGAGGTCGGAGGTCGCCTGCGGATCGAAGCCCGTTTCGGCGACGGGAAACGCGACGCGCAGCGTGCGGGTTGCCGGCGTACCCGCGGCCGGTTCGCCGCCCCGCCGGGTGGCCGGATCCGTGAACGTCGAGGTGGCTCCTGCCGGCGGTGCGCGCGCCGTGACGGGGAGTGTCGCGAGCGCGGCGAGCGCCGCGACCGCGCGCCGGCGCGATCCGCGGAGGCAATCGTCAGCGCCTGCCACGCGGCACCGATTCGCTTCCCGCCGCGTTCGCCGCGCCCGCCGCGTTCATCGCGTTCGCCGTGTTCGCCGTGTTCGCCGCCGATCCTGCTGCAGCGTCGATCTGTGCCGGTTGCGGCGTGCCGCGATGCGGACCGATGTCGAGGTACTGGAACGGCATCTGGTAGGTCGGGTTGTACTTGTAGCCGAGGAGCCACGGCTGCAGCAGGATCGTCTCGTAGCGGTAGGCGGTGAGGATCCACGGCGCATACGCGCGCACGAGCTCCGACATCCTGCGCTCGACGGCGAGCCGCTCGGGACCGTTCGGCATCGCGCGCGCCTGCTCGTAGAGCCGGTCGAACTCCGGCAGCGCGAAGCGCGACAGATTGGAGAAGCCGGCATTCTTCCCGTAGAGGAGGCCGAAGAAGCCGAAGCCGTCCGGAGTCGTGTTGATGTTGCCGAGGTACCACATCGGCAACTGGCCGAGGCGCGCCGCCTTCAGGAGATCGGGCCATTTCTGCTTGACGAACTCGACGCGCAGCCCGACCGTATCGAGCGATTTCTTCCACAGCTCGTCGTACTGGCGGCTGTCGGACGCCGTGTCCGAGCCCATCTTCAGCGTGAGCGGCGCGCCGTCGGGCAAGTCGCGGTAACCGTCGCCGTTGCGATCGACGTAGCCGAAGCGGTCGAGGAGCGCGCGCGCCGCCGCCGGGTCGTAGGCGATCCTGCCGTCGTAGGCGGGATCGTGCCCGGTCATGTTGGGCGGGACGACCTGGGTCGCCGGGAAACCCTGCCCCTCGCGCAGCACGCGGATCTCCTCGTTCACGTTGTAGGCCATCGCGATCGCCCGCCGCAGCGCCACCTGCGCCGGCTTGTAGCCTCCGATGACCGGGTCGTCCATGTTGAAATAGGCGTAGGAGATCGCCGGCAGCACGCCGTGCGCATAGGTGACCCCTGCGTTGGCAAGATCGGGGGCGAGCTTGCCGTCCGGCAGCAGAACCTTCGAGATGAGGACGTTGGGCACCGCGACGTAGTCGAGGTTGCCGCGCCTGAACTCGAGCATGCGCGGCTGCGCTTCCTCGATGATGCTGATCTCGACCCTCTTCGCGAGCGGCAGGCGCCGCCCGGCGAGGCCCTTCGCGAGCGCACGGTCGGCGGCGTCGCTCCCTTCGGGGTAACGCTCGTCGCGAAAGCCTGGATTGGCTTCCAGCACGATCCGCTGGCCGCGACGCCAGCTCTCGAGCCGATAGGGCCCCGTTCCGACCGGGTGCGCCATGTCCCAGCCGCTGGCATCGCGGTACTTCTCGATCACCTCGCGCGCCACCGCGGCGGCCGCCGTGGTGGTGAGATTGGCGAGGAGGTCGTAGTCGGGGAACACCAGCTCGAAACGCAGCGTGTAGCGGTCGATCGCGCGCAGGCCTTCGATCGGCGCGTCGTAGTCGAAGCTGCCGGTCTCTTTCGCCTTGGCGACCGCCGCGTCGGCGCCGACGAAGCGCCCATCGACCATCTGCAGCGAGTTCGACCGCATCTTCGGATCGAGGATGCGCTCGATCGCGTAGACGTAGTCGGCCGCGGTCAGCTCGCGCCGCTTGCCCTTGAACGCCGGATCGTCGGCGAAATAGATGCCGGGGCGGATGCGAATCGTCCAGGTCTTGCCGTCGGCGGAGATCTCGGGCATCGCCGCCGCCGTGTTCGGGACCACGCGATACGGGCGCGCGAGGTAGGCGTAGCGGTAGAGGCAGTCGAAGATCGCGCGATTGACGTAGTTCGAGTAGATGTCGCCGGCGGCCTGCGGATCGAAGCCGGTCTCGGCGATCGGGAAGGCGACGTGGAGCGTCGCCGGCGCCGCTGCCGATGCCGTGGCTGGCGCTGCGGATGCCGCGGCTGCCGCTGCCGATGCCGCGTCCGCGTCTGCGGCGACGCCGGGTGCCGCAATCGCAGCCAGCACCACCGCGACCACGACGCGGGGGAGCTGCGCAACGAAGCGCCGCATCGCGGGAATGAAGCGCTGCGCCGCGGGCGTCACGTGCTGCATCGCGCTACAGCGCGCGCTCGATATCGGGCTCGAGCGACTCGGGCGTGTCGTTCGGCGCATAGCGCGCGGCGACCCGGCCGTCGCGATCGACGAGGAACTTCGTGAAGTTCCACTTGATCGCCTCGGTGCCGAGCAGCCCCGGCTTCGCGCTCTTCAGGAAGCGGTAGACGGGTGCCGCGTGCTCGCCGTTGACGTCGATCTTGGCGAACATCGGGAAGGTGACGCCGTAGTTCGCCTCGCAGAACGTCGCGATCTCCTGCCCGGTGCCGGGCTCCTGCGCGCCGAACTGGTTGCACGGAAAACCCAGCACTTCGAGGCCCTTGTCGCGGTACTTGCGATAGAGAGCCTCGAGGCCCTTGTACTGCGGCGTGAAGCCGCATTTGCTCGCAGTGTTCACGACCAGCACGACCCTTCCCCTGTAGCGATCGAGCGGCACCGCATGCCCGCCGATGTCGTCGGCGGTGAAATCGTAGAGGGTCGCCATGGCAGGCCTCCTTCGGGCGCCATTATCGCCCCGCGGATGGCGTATGCTCCATCGGCATCGAATGCCGCTTCCGGTGCCTGTGCAGCTGCTGCGCCGGCCCGATCCGAATCATGCCCGGCCCGCTACGCCTGCTCGCTCCTCACGTCCGCGACCTCGGCGGCTTTCGCGTCCGCAGGCTCCTTCCCGCCTTCGAGCGCAAGATGGTGGGCCCGTTCATCTTCCTCGACCACCTCGGCCCGGTCGATTTCCCGCCCGGCGAGGGCATGGACGTCAGGCCCCACCCGCACATCGGGCTCGCGACGGTGACCTACCTGTTCGAAGGCGCCATCCTGCATCGCGACAGCCTCGGCAGCGTCCAGCGCATCACTGCGGGCGACGTCAACTGGATGACCGCCGGGCGCGGCATCGCGCACTCCGAGCGGACCCCTCCCGAGGAGCGCAGCCGCGGCCAGCGCATGCACGGCCTGCAGACGTGGGTGGCGTTGCCCCACGAGCACGAGTTCGACGAGCCGTCGTTCACCCACGTCGCGCGCGAGCGGCTGCCGAAGACGGAGCATGGCGGCGCGCGACTCACCGTCGTCGCCGGGCGCGCATACGGCATGGAGGCGCCGACGCCGACCTTCGGCGAGACGCTCTACGTCGCCGCCGAGCTCGACGCCGGTGCGACCCTCGCCTTGCCGCCCGAGCACGACGAACGCGCCGTCTACGCGATCGACGGCGACGTGACGATCGACGGCGAGCCGGTGCCTGCCGCCCACCTGGCACTCCTCGACCACGCGCGCGAGGTCGCGATTGCCGCGCGAGGCCCGGCGCGCGTGATGCTGATCGGCGGTGCGAAGGCCGACGGGGACCGCTACATCTGGTGGAATTTCGTCGCCAGCACCCGCGGCGCGATCGAGCAGGCGAAGGAAGCCTGGCGCGAGAAGCGCTTCGCTCCGGTGCCGGGCGACGCCGAGTTCATCCCGCTGCCCGAGCGGTAACGCCGAGGCTCGCGAGCCTACTGCCGGCCCGAAGCGGCAAACGGGTTGAGGACGGCGACGTCAAAAGAGCGGAAGTCGGTGACGTTTCGCGTCACGACGACGAGCCGGTGGACACGCGCGGTCGCAGCGATCATCGCGTCTTCATAGAGGGTATCCGAGGCGCGATGCATCAGAAGCGCCCAGACGCGGAACGCGGCGGCGTCCATTGGCAGGATGTTGAACGTGCTCGCGACTCCGTCGAGCCACCGTTCGAGCTCGGCCGCCTTCGCTGCGTCCTGCTCGCGGGTGAGTTCGATCCCCGCCTGGATCTCGCCGATCGTGACTGCGGACAGATGCAGAGCCTCGTTGGGCACGCCATCCAGCCAATGCAGAACAGCGCGGTGGGGTCGAGGCTTGCGCAGCTCGGAGACGACGTTGGTGTCCAGCAGGTACACGCGACGCTCGTCAACTCAGGCGCGATGGCCGTCGCCTTCGCGCGCGGCCGCGCGCAGGGGCAAGCTCCGCGATGCGCGCATCGGGCGAGATCAGCAAGTCCTTGAGCCCCGGCCGTGCCGCCGCCTGGAGCCGGCGCCATTGGTCGGCCGGGACCAGGACGGCAGCTTCGATTCCGCGGCGAGTCACCATCTGTGGGCCGTCGGCCAGGCACTTCTCGAGCAGTTCGCTGAAACGCGCCTTGGCGTCGTGGACGGGCCAGGATGGCGCGCGATCGTCTTGGTGATGACTAGTCATGTGCCTAGTCTAGTCCATTACTGCTTGCGGTTCAATGCCGAAGCGCGATTTCGACGCGGCGGTTGCGTCGTCCCTCGTTCTTGATGCGCAGCACGCGGATCGCGCCGATCTCGCCGATGTTCCTCACGTGGGTGCCGCCGCAGGGCTGCAGGTCGATGCCGGGAATGCGCAGGAGGCGCACGCGTCCGGCACCACGCGGCGGCTTCACGCTCATCGTCTTCACGAGTTCGGGCCGCGCGTCGAGCTCCTCGTCGGTGATCCACACGGTCTCGGTGTCGACGGCGCGGGCGACGAGCGCGTTGGTTTCGCGCTCGATCCTCGCCGCGTCGAGTGCGCTCATGTCGATGTCGAAGTCGAGGCGTGCCTTGTCGGGCGCGATGTTGCCGCCGGTCACCGGAGCGATCACCACGCACGAGAGGACGTGCAGCGCCGTGTGCAGCCGCATCAGCCGGTGGCGGCGCTCCCAGTCGATCGCCGCAGTGACGGCCTCGCCCGCCGCGGGCAGCGCGGCGCCGGAGGCAGGGACGTGCACTACGGCACCGTCATCGCCCTTGCGCGTGCCGGCAATCAGGATGCGCTCGCCCGATGCGCGGACGAGCACGCCGGTGTCGCCCATCTGCCCACCGCCCTGCGGGTAGAACACGGTGCGATCGAGCACGATGCCGTCGGCGCCGGCAGCGAGCACCTGCGCCGGGGCTTCGCGCAGATAGGCGTCGTCGCGGAACAGCAGTTCGGTCGTCACGATACGGACCTCGGAGGCAACAGGAAGTCGCGCGGCGCCGCGACGACCCTCGCGGCGAGCGCGCGCCGCAACCGGCGGCGCGACGGCACGCCAAGTCCGGCGGCGCGCACGGCCATCGCGAGGGCGAGGCCGAACGACACGACGAGATTGAGAACGCCGTTGACGGCAACGCCCGCGACGGCGAGCCAGAATGCGCCCGTCCCGACCGCGTGCCAGCCGAGCGTGAACGACGCGAGCGCAAGCTGGCCGGTCGAGAGCGTGACGTGACGGACCTCGAGCGGAATGCCGAAGAACCGCGCGATCTCGGGGGTCATGCCGAGCAGGAAGCCGAGCGAGACGTTGGCGCCGAGCGCCGACACGTTGCGCGTGACGACGCCGGTGATCGCCTGCGCGCGCTGCGCGCCGAAGTGACGCGCAAGCATCGGCTGGTGGGCGATCGCACCCGGCAGCCCGCGGTAGATCGCCCAGTTCTCGAACCACCCTCCGATCACCGCCGACAGCCACAGCAAGACCCCGGTGTAGGCGGCGAAGAGCGGCGTCGGGCCGGCGATCGACAGTGCGTCGACGTAGTGCTGGGCGTGCGCGCGATCGGGAAGGTGCCCGCCGCCGAGGCCGAGGATGACGAGCTGGATCGCGATCGCCGCTGGTGCGACCAGCACGAGGTTGCCGGCAATCGCTGCGATCTGGCTCCTGATCAGGCTCGCGGCATCGTCGAGGAAGCCGCGCAGGCGGCCGCGCTGATGCGCGGAGTCGAGGTGGAACGCCATCGCGGCGGCGGTCATCGCCGGCTGCTTCGTCGCGACGGTTCCGTGCAGAAGGTGAATCGCCACGAAGCAGGTGGCGTAATTGAGCGATGCGACGAGGCCGTCGAGAAACGGCGGCAGGCCCTTGCCGACCGCGGCGAGCTTGACGATCACCGCGATCCCCATCACCGCGCCGCCGATCGCCGCGGAGCGCAGCATCGCGCGGTACTCCGCGGCGTCGCGGGTGAGGTAGTGCTCGCCGGTGCGGTGCGCCGACTCGACTGCGCGGCGCGCGAGCAGGTAACCGTTCTGGGCGAACAGCACGCGCACGCTCGACTGCGACGCGTTGGCCCGCGCGAGGCGCGCAATGAACGCGGCGACGGCAAGCGGGCGTCCGGCCTCCGTCGCGGAGAGATCGATGAGCCGCGCCATCCGGGCGAGCGCGAGACGCGCGCGCTCGAGCTGGTAGACGAGGTCGGTGTTGACGCCGTAGTTCTCGAGGTGACCCATCACGCTGGCGAGCGCGCTCCGGCAGCGGGCGATCGAACTCGCCGCGGCGGCGCGCGCACCCGCGCGCTCGGCCGCTTCCGCCGGCGCGTCGATCCATTCACGGATCGATCCGACGAGGCCGGCAAACGGGGAATCGAGCGCGCGCTCGGTGGCGAAGCGCTGGCGCACCCGGCTCGACATGCCGATCGCCTGCGCCTGGCTCGCGAGCACGACCAGCGCATCCTCGGCGTCTCGGCGAATCCGCTCGAACGGCGGCGGATCGCCCGCATCGAGCCCGTGGTGGATCAACGCGGCGACTTCGTCGACAGTCGATTGCGGCAGCGCCGCCACCCACGCAGCGTCGTGCTCGGCGGGAAACGCGACGGTGAACAACGACGCGAGATCGTCCGCCGCCGGCGGCGCAGGCAGGAACTTGTCCGAGATCCGGCGCACGAGCTCGTGCACGAACGCATGCGCGCGCGGCAGGCCGACGTCGCACAACAGCCCCACTCCGTCCTGCTCGGCGAGTACGGCGCGCAGCACGCGTGCGGCCGCGAGCTTCTGCTCCGGGTGGCGATCGAACACGCCAAGCAGGAAGCGCAGGCGCGCCTCGGGGCGCACGGTCCCGGCGCGCGCCGATCCCGCGCTGCCGCGCCGTATCCAATGCAACACCTGGCGCACCCACTCGGCGCGCAGCGTGCGCGAATGCGCAGCCGATGCCCCGGCGACGAGCCAGTCGAGCCCGGCTTCGCCGCCTTCGCTCATCGGCGTACGGGTGCGCCGAAGCCGCCGCCGCCGGGTGTCTCGATCACGAACACGTCGTTGCGGCACATTTCCACCCGGAACGTCGCGCCGAAGTCGTCGCGACTGCCGTCGGCGCGCTCGACCCAGTTGCGGCCGACGGCGCCCGGCTCGCCTCCGGCAGCACCGAACGGCGCGACGCTGCGGTGGTTGGCAAGCATCACCGCGGTCATCGGCTCGAGGAAGCGCACACGGCGCACGGTGCCGTCTCCGCCGCGATGACTGCCCGCGCCGCCGCTGCCGCGGCGGATGTGGAAGTCGTCGAGCAGCACCGGGAAGCGCCACTCGAGCACCTCGGGATCGGTCAGCCGCGAATTGGTCATGTGGGTCTGCACCGCGCTCGCGCCATCGAAGTCCGGGCCTGCGCCGGCGCCGCCGGCGATCGTCTCGTAGTACTGGTAGCGGTCGTTGCCGAAGGTGAAGTTGTTCATCGTACCCTGCGACGCGGCCATGACACCGAGCGCGCCGTAGAGGGCGTCGGTGACCACCTGCGACGTCTCCACGTTGCCGGCGACCACCGCGGCAGGATAGCGCGGAGCGAGCATCGACCCCTCCGGAATGACGACGTCGAGCGGCTTCAGGCATCCGGCGTTCATCGGGATTTCGCCGTCGACCAGCGTGCGGAACACGTACAGCACCGCAGCCTTGCACACCGCCGAAGGCGCGTTGAAATTGGTCGGCTGCTGCGCGCTCGTGCCGGTGAAGTCGATCGTCGCGGCGCGCCGCTCGCGATCGATGGCAATGGCGACGCTGATGTTCGCCCCGTTGTCCATCGGATACTCGAAGCTGCCGTCGGTCAGCACGCCGAGCACGCGCCGCACCGCCTCCTCGGCATTGTCCTGCACGTGCCGCATGTAGGCGCGAACGACCTCGAGGCCGAAATGCGCCACCATCCGGTGCAACTCCTCGACCCCCTTCGTGCATGCGGCGACCTGCGCGCGCAGATCGGCGAGGTTCTGCTCGGCGTTGCGCGCCGGATAGCGTCCCGAGGTCAGGATCGTGCGCATCTCGGCGTCGAGAAACCGGCCTCCGGCGACGAGCTGGACGTTGTCGAGCAGCACGCCCTCCTCGTCGACGTGCCGCGAATCGGGCGGCATCGACCCCGGCGTGATGCCGCCGATGTCGGCGTGATGGCCGCGCGCCGCGACGTAGAACCAGATCTCGCGTCCGGCCGGATCGAATACTGGCGTCACCACGGTGACGTCGGGCAGATGCGTGCCGCCCGCATACGGCGCGTTCAGCACGAATACGTCGCCGGGCTGCATCGCGCCTGCGCGCCGCGCGATGATCGTCTGCACGCTCTCGCCCATCGATCCCAGGTGCACCGGCATGTGCGGCGCATTGGCGATGAGCTGGCCCTCGCCGTCGAACACCGCGCAGGAGAAGTCGAGCCGCTCCTTGATGTTGACCGAGTACGACGTGTTGGCGAGCGTGATGCCCATCTGCTCGGCGATCGACATGAAGAGGTTGTTGAAGACCTCGAGGAGCACCGGATCGGCCGCGGTGCCGATCGCGTGCTGGCGCCGCAGCGCGACGACGCGCTCGATCACGAGGTGATTGCGCGCGGTCAGCGCCGCGCACCATCCAGGCTCGATCACCGTCGTCGCATTCTTCTCCTTCAGGATCGCCGGGCCGTCGATGCGGTCGCCGGCGATGAGCGCATCGCGGTCGAACACCGGCGTGTCGCGGAATGCACCGCCGATGTAGACGCGCGCCGTGTGCAGCTTCGGCGGCGGCCCGGCGCGAGGCACGAAGCGCGGCAGGGTCTCGTCGGCGCATTGGGTCGCTCCGATCGCCTCGGTGGCGATCGCCTCGACGACGAGCCCGCGGCCGGGCATCAGGAAGCCGTAGCGCTCGCGGTAGACGCGCTCGAAGCTTGCCGCCACGCCTGCTGCATCGGCGCAGGGGACCTCGATCGTGGTGTCGGTGCCCTCGTACTTGACGTGCAGGCTGCGCACCTGGGTAATCCGCGACGGCGCGATACCCTGGGCCTCGACCTCGCGCTTCGCTGCGTGGTCGAGCGCGGCGAAGTCCTTCTCGAGATCCCCGAGCGCGGCGTCGTCGAGCGGCACTTCGGCGGCCCTCTGCCGCAGCGCGCGCACGTCGGCGAGCCCCATCCCGTACGCCGAGAGGACACCCGCCAGCGGATGGATGAACACGCGCGTCATGCCGAGCGCGTCGGCGACGAGGCATGCGTGCTGCCCGCCGGCGCCGCCGAAGCACGCGAGCGTGTACTCGGTGACGTCGTAGCCGCGCTGCACCGAGATCTGCTTGATCGCATTGGCCATGTTCTCCACGGCGATCGCGAGGAAGCCGTCGGCAACCTCTTCGGGCGTGCGACGGCTCCCGGTCGCCGCCTCGATGCCGGCGGCGAGCGCCGTGAACTTCGCGCGCACCACCGCGTCGTCGAGCGGCAGGTCGCCCGTCGCGCCGAACACCTGCGGAAAGAACTGCGGCTGCAGCTTGCCCACCATGACGTTGCAGTCGGTCACCGTCAGCGGCCCGCCGCGACGGTACGACGCCGGACCCGGGTTCGCCCCCGCCGACTCGGGCCCGACGCGGAAGCGGCTGCCGTCGAAGCGGCAGATCGACCCCCCGCCGGCCGCCACCGTGTGGATCTTCATCATCGGCGCGCGCAGGCGCACCCCGGCCACTTCGGTGTCGAAAGCGCGCTCGTACTGGCCCGCATAGTGGGTCACGTCGGTCGACGTTCCACCCATGTCGAATCCGATGATGCGGTCGAAGCCGGCGAGCCTCGACACCTCGACGGCGCCGACGATGCCGCCGGCGGGCCCCGACAGGATCGCGTCCTTGCCCTGGAACAGGTGCGCGTCGGTCAGTCCGCCGCTCGACTGCATGAACTGCAGGCGCACCGCGCCGAGGTCGTGCTCGACCTCGGCGACATAGCGGCGCAGGATCGGCGACAGGTAGGCATCGACGACCGTCGTGTCGCCGCGCGAGACGAACTTCATCAGCGGGCTCGTCGCGTGGCTTACCGACACCTGGGTGAACCCGATCCGCCGCGCGAGCCCGGCGAGCGCCTGCTCGTGCTGCGCGTAGCGGTAGCCGTGCATCAGCACGATCGCGCACGCGCGGATTCCGGCGGCGAAGGCCTCGCGCAGCACCGCTTCCGCCGCCGGCAGGTCGAGCGGCTCCAGTATGTCGCCGTGCGCCCCGATGCGCTCGTTCACCTCGACGACGCGCTCGTAGAGAAGCGCCGGCAGCTCGATCGCCCGCACGAAGAGCTTCGGCCGGTTCTGGTAGCCGATCCGAAGCGCATCGCGGAAACCCCGCGTGACGACGAGCAGCGTTCGCTCGCCCTTGCGCTCGAGGAGCGCGTTGGTCGCGACGGTCGTGCCCATCTTGACCGCCTCGATCCGCTCGGCCGGCAGCGGGGCGCCGGGAGCGAGCCCGAGGAGCTCGCGGATGCCCTGGACCGCCGCATCGCGGTAACGCTCGGGGTTCTCCGAGAGCAGCTTGTGCGTCGCCAGCGTGCCGTCGGGGCGCTTCGCGACGATGTCGGTGAAGGTACCGCCGCGGTCGACCCAGAACTGCCAGCGGCCGGGGGCTCCGGAAACGAGATGGGCCATCAGCCGGTGATTATCTCCGAACTCGCGGGTCGCGACCGGTCGCGGCGGCCCTTGCACGACCGATCTTTGCTACCATCACCGCCTTCGTGCGGCCGCCGGCGGCGGCCGTACCCACAGGAGGCTTCTGATGCGACGTATGACCCTAGTGCTCGCGGCGTGCATTGCCGCGCTGGCGCTCCCCGCGGCTGCGCAGACCAAGTGGGACCTGCCGAGCGCATACCCGGCGAACAACTTCCACACCGAGAACCTGCAGCAGTTCGCCGACGATGTGGCCAAGGCGACCGGCGGCAAGCTCACGATCCAGCTCCATCCGAACGCATCGCTGTTCAAGGCGCCCGAGATCAAGCGCGCCGTCCAGGGCGGCCAGGTGCAGGCGGGCGAGATCCTGCTCGTCAACTATGAGAACGAGGATCCCCTCTACGGCCTCGACGGCGTTCCCTTCCTCGCAACCTCCTACGCGGAGGCATTCAAGCTCTACGAAGCGCAGCGGCGCCCGCTCGAGGCGCACCTCGCGAAGCAGGGAATGATGCTCCTCTATGCGGTGCCGTGGCCGCCGCAGGGCATCTTCACCAATCGCACGCTCAACACCGTCGCCGACATGAAGGGGCTGAAGTGGCGGGCGTACAGCCCGGCGACAGCGAAGATCGCCGAACTCGTCGGCGCGCAGCCGGTGACGGTGCAGGCGGCGGAGGTCTCGCAGGCGCTCGCCACCGGCGTCATCGACTCCTACATGTCGTCGGGCGCGACCGGCTACGACTCGAAGACCTACGAGCAGATCAAGAACTTCTACGATACGGAGGCGTGGCTGCCGAAGAATGCGGTGCTGGTCAACCGCAAGGCGTTCAACGCGCTGCCGAAAGCCGAGCAGAAGGCGGTGCTGAAAGCCGCCGCGGCTGCCGAGAAGCGCGGCTGGAAGCTTTCGGAGGAGAAGACCAACTGGTATTACGACCAGTTGCGAAAGCACGGCATGAACATCCTGAAGCCATCACCCGAGCTCACTGCGGGGCTGCGCAAGGTCGGCAACGAACTGCTCGCCGCGTGGATGAAGAAGGCCGGAACCGAGGGGCGCGCGGTCATCGCCGAGTACCGCAAGCTGCAGTAGACGAGGCGCGGCCAGCCGGTCACGGTCGATCGGACTGCGACCGGCGGTCCGCGCGCGGGAGCCACGCGTGCGCAGAGCCCTCGATCGCCTCTACGACGCCGCGGCGTGGCTCGCCGCGCTGTTCCTGATCGGCACGCTCGTGATGGTGCTGATGGGCATCGTCGGACGCCCGATCAACTGGTATGTCCCGGGCACCGACGCGTACGCCGGGTACTGCATGGCGGCGAGCGGCTTCCTCGCGCTCGCGCACACGCTGAAGAGGAACGAGCACATCCGCGTGTCGCTGCTGCTCGAGCACGTCCCGCCTCGGGGGCGCCGCGGACTCGAGCTGTGGGCGCTCGCCGTGGCGACGCTTCTCGCCGGAGCGCTCGCCTGGTACAGCGTGCGCCTCGCCTTCCAGTCGTGGCAATTCAACGACGTGTCGACCGGCACCGACGCGACCCCGTTGTGGATTCCGCAGCTCGCGATGGCGATCGGTACGCTCGTGCTCTTCGTCGCCTTCATCGACGAGCTCGTGCTCGAATGGCAAGGCGCGCGAAGACGCGACGCGCCGGCCGAAGCGCTCCACAATGAGTGAGGGCCGGCGCGTCTCGCCCGGCCAAGGCGTCTCGCCCAGCCGGCGCCGGGCGCCCGACCGGCGGAGATCGTCATCGACGCGCTGATCACGACGCTGCTCATCGTCGCGCTGTTCGCGCTCCTCGGCAGCGGCGTTTGGATCGGCCTCGCGCTGACGGGGGTCGCGTGGATCGGCATGGAGCTCTTCTCGAGCCGGCCCGCAGGCGACGCAATGGCCGTCACCATCTGGGGCACCACGTCGTCGTGGACGCTGACCGCGCTGCCGCTCTTCGTGTGGATGGGTGAGATCCTGTTCCGGACGCGGCTCTCCGAGGACATGTTCCGCGGGCTCGCGCCGTGGCTCGAGCGCGTGCCGGGCAGGCTCCTCCACACCAACATCATCGGCTGCACGATCTTCGCCGCGGTGTCGGGCTCGTCGGCTGCGACCTGTGCGACGATCGGGAAGATGACGCTCCCCGAGCTCGAGCATCGCGGCTATCCGGAGGGCATGACGATCGGCACGCTCGCCGGCGCCGGGACGCTGGGGCTCCTGATCCCGCCGTCGATCATCATGATCGTCTACGGCGTCACGGCGAACGTGTCGATCGCGAAGCTGTTCATCGCCGGCGTCATCCCGGGAATCATGCTCGCGGTGCTGTTCTCGGGCTATATCGTCGCGTGGGCGCTCCTGCATCCCGAGCGCATCCCGGCTGCCTCCGGGCGCAGCAGCTTCGCCGAGAAGCTCGCGGCGTCGCGCCACCTGATTCCGGTCGTGCTGCTGATCCTCGCCGTGCTGGGCTCGATCTACACCGGCGTCGCCACCGCAACCGAAGCGGCGGCCTTTGGCGTCGTCGGGGCGCTCGTCATCGCCGCGTTCCAGCGCTCGCTCACCTGGATCAGCTTCCGCGACAGCCTGCTCGGTGCGACGAGGCTCTACTGCATGATCGCGCTGATCCTCGCCGGAGCTTCGTTTCTCACCCTCTCGATGGGCTACATCGGGTTGCCGACCGATCTCGCCGCGTGGATCGGCACCCTCGGGCTGTCGTCGTTCGGGCTGATCGTGGCGCTCGCTCTCTTCTACATCATCCTCGGCTGCTTTCTCGACGGCATCTCGATGGTCGTGCTGACGATGGGAGTCGTGCTGCCGACGGTCGAGAAGGCCGGCATCGACCTCCTCTGGTTCGGCATCTTCATCGTGCTCGTCGTCGAGATGGCGCAGATCACGCCGCCCGTCGGGTTCAACCTGTTCGTGCTGCAGGGGATGACCGGGCGGCAGATCACCTGGATCGCCAGGCACGCGCTGCCGATGTTCCTGCTGATGTGCGTCGCGGTGCTCGCGATCTGGTTCTTCCCGCAGCTTGTCACCGTGCTGCCGCAGCGGATGAAGCTCTAGCGATGCCCGCGGACGCGACGGCGGCAATCGACGCGTTCTGCGACCAGCTCTGGCTGCAGGATGGCCTCGCGCAGACGTCGCTCGCGAGCTACCGTCGCGACCTCGTCGCGTGGGTCGCGTGGCTCGACGCGCGCGCGGGCACGCCGCTCGCCGCGACGCGCGCCGACGTCGAGCAGTGGCTCGCCGACCAGTTCCGCCTGCGCGCGAAGGCGACGTCGATCGCGCGCAGGCTCTCCTCGCTGCGCCGCTTCTACCGCTTCCAGGCCGGGCGCGGTGCGATCGCCGAAGATCCAACGCTGCGCGTGCAGGCGCCGAAGCGACCGCGCCGCCTGCCCAAGTCGATCTCGGAGGCGCAGGTCGAGGCGCTCCTCGCCGCACCCGACGTCGCGACCGCGCTCGGCCTTCGCGACCGCGCGATGCTGGAGACGCTCTATGCGACGGGGCTGCGCGTGTCCGAGCTCACCGGGCTTCGCCTTGCGCAACTCTCGCTCGACGCCGGCGTTCTGCGCGTGACCGGCAAGGGCGGCAAGGAGCGGCTCGTCCCGATCGGCGACGAAGCGATCGCGTGGATCGCACGGTACCTGCGCGAGCTGCGCCCCGAGCTCGCCGCAGGCGCCGCACGCGAGGAGCTCTTCCTCACCCGCCGCCGCGGTCCACTGACGCGGCAGGCGTTCTGGGCGCTCGTCAAGCGCTACGCGCGCCGCGCCGGCATTCCCGCCGAAGCGCTGTCGCCGCACGTGCTGCGCCACGCGTTCGCAACCCACCTCGTCAATCACGGTGCGGATCTGCGCGTCGTGCAGCTCCTGCTCGGTCACGCCGACATTACGACGACGACGATCTATACGCACGTTGCGCGCGAGCGGCTGAAGCAGCTCCACCGGCAGCATCACCCTCGCGGCTAGGGTGGGGGTCAGGTCTTGCCTTTTGCCTGCCGCGCAGGTAGGCAAAAGGCAAGACCTGACCCCCACCCTAGCCGCGGCGATAGCGACGCAGTTCGGCCTCGAGCTCGGCAATCCGCTGCACGTAGCGCAGGAGCACCGCGAGGCTGTGCACGTCGTCGAGCGCGTACTCGTCGCGCAGCCGCCGCGCGCTGCGCGCGACGGCGAGCGAGCTCCGGCTGAACACCCACGTCGCGCCGACACGCTGCGACGGGTGCAGCGCGCCGCACTCTACGAGCTCTACGAGCTCGACTTCGGAGAGTCCCGAGCGAACGGAGAGCTCGGTCACCGTAACCGCTGCGGTCTCCTCGATCTCGATCGCATCGTACGCATCGGAAGCCATCACTTGCCCTCCAGGTGAGCGCGCGGATCGAACGCCGACGTTTCCGCGAGCTGGCGATAGAGCGCGCGCTGCTTGTCGTCGACGACCGTCGGCACGGCGATCTCGGCGTGCGCGTAGAGATGTCCCGACTTGCCGTCGGCGCGCGCCATCCCGCGCCCGGCGAGCCGCAGCGTCTGTCCGGCCCGCGTGCCCGGCGGAACCTTCAGCGCGACGCGTCCTGCCGGGGTCGGAATCTCGACGCTCGCGCCGAGCACGGCTTCCCACGGCGCCAGCGGAAGGTCGACGTGAAGATCGAGCCCTTCGGTCCGGTAGAGCGGATGCGCCGCGACGACGATGTCGAGGAAGAGGTCGCCCGGCGGCCCGCCGTTGATCCCCGGCGCACCCTTGCCCGGCACGCGCAGCGTCTGCCCGTCGACGACGCCCTGCGGGATGCGCGTCTTGATCCTGCGCGTTGCACGGCGCAGGCCGCCTTCGCCGTCGGGCTCGATCACGCCGAGATCGAACTCGACCTCGGCTCCGTGATACGCCTGCTCGAAGGAGAGCGCGACCCTCGCCTCGTAATCCTGTCCGGGCAGCGGGCCTTCGGGCGCGCGCCGGCGCCCGCGCGCGCCTCCGGCGAGGCTCGCGAACAGGTCGGCGAGGTCGATATCGTCGAATGCCGGCCCGCCCGAGCCGTGCGCGCGCTGCCAGTCGGGCGGCGGGCGGAAATCCTCGCCGCTCGCGTGGCGCCCGAGCTCGTCGTAGGCGGCGCGCTTCTCGGCGTCCTTCAGCGTCTCGTAGGCTTCGGAGACCTCCTTGAACTTCTCCTCGGCGTCCTTCTCCTTCGAGACGTCGGGGTGATACCTGCGCGCGAGCTTGCGGTACGCGGACTTGATCTCGTCCGCGCCTGCCGTGCGCCCGACGCCGAGGATTGCATAGTAGTCCTTGTATTTCATCGCCAGTCGCTCATCGCGGGCGCGCTATCGCGCGGTCTTCGGCGCTGTGCGCTCGATCGACACGCCGATCTCGCGCACGCCGGGAAGCGCCCCCAGCTTGGCGACGCGAAGCGACACCGACGCCGCGCGGAAGGAGGCGAGGATCGACTGCGCCAGCGCTTCGGCGAAGCGCTCGAGCAGGCGATGCGGATGATCGGAGGCGAACGCCTTCACGTGCGCGACGACGGCAGCGTAGTCGACGGCGTCCGCGAGCGCGCCCGTTTCGAATGCGCGCGACGACGCGAGGCCGAGTTCGGCGTCGATGCGCAGCGTCTGCGCGAGATCCTGTTCCCACGCGTAGACGCCGACGCGCGTCTCGACGCGCAGGTCATGGATGAAGATCGTGTCCATCGCCCGATGCTAAGATCGTTCCGCCGCCAAATCTTACCGGACGCAGGAGTCGCGTGGCTGCAACGTTGCTCATGGTCGCCGGGGCCTATCTCCTGGGCTCGGTGTCGTTCGCGGTGGTGGTGAGCTGGCTGTTCGAGCTTCCCGATCCGCACACCTACGGCTCGCGCAATCCGGGCGCCACCAACGTACTGCGGACCGGGCGCAAGCTCGCCGCCGCGCTGACGCTCGCCGGGGACGCGCTCAAGGGCTTTGCCGCCGTCGCCATCGTCGGGTGGCTCGCGCCGCGCGTCGGCGCCGCGTCGTGGGCCCCGGCCGCCGCCGGCGCGGCCGTGTTCATCGGCCACCTGTTCCCGGTATTCCACCACTTTGCAGGGGGCAAGGGCGTGTCGACCGCCGCGGGGATCGTGTTCGCGTGGCACTGGCCGCTTGGCGTCGCCCTCAGTGTCGTCTGGCTGCTCGTCGCGTTCGGATTCCGGATGAGCTCGCTCGCCGCGCTGACGACCGCGGTGCTCCTTCCGCTCGGCATGTTCTACGTTGCCGGTCCCGCCTCCGCGCAGGCGTGGGTGAGCGTCGCGATCGCGCTCCTCCTCTTCTGGCGCCACCGCACGAACATCCGGCAGCTCCTCGCGGGAAGCGAACGGCAGATCGGACGCTAGGGAAGCTCTGCGAAACGGGAACGGACCCTGTTTCAGCGATCGGCCGCGGTCGGAAGCGGCGGGGGTGCTCCGGCGCGCTCTACGCCGACCGTGGAGGCCGAGGGAGCGGGGTACCGTGACGCGCGAGTTCGGCTGCGGAACGCAGCCGGTGTTTGAGCCCGTCACGGTACCCCGCTCCCTCGGCCTTCGCGGTCGAACTCGCACGCCGCGGCATCCCCGCCGCTTCCGATCGCTGAAACAGG
>JAFEDF010000171.1 GCA_018241785.1 Pseudomonadota bacterium
CATGCTGCCTCGTGACCCGCGACGAATCGGCGCCCGGCCGCCGGATACCCGGACCGGGCCAGTCAATTCAACACTCTACGGCCCCGCCGGGGCAACGCCAAGGGTGAATCTTCCGCAGTCTCCGCGATGACCGGCCCGACCGACGCCCAGTGGGCGGCGCTCGCGGCGTCCGCCAGGAGAGCCTGCGGGAACACGTGGAGCCCGTACAGCCGCTTCCCGGTGGGTGCCGCCGTGCTGGCCGGGGACGGCGCGGTCGCAGCCGGATGCAACGTCGAGAATGCGTCGTCGGGGCTCACCGTCTGCGCCGAGCGCGTCGCAGTGTTCCGCGCCGTAGCCGAAGGGGCGCGGGCCATCGACGCCCTCGTCGTCTACACGCCCACCGCAGAACCCGTCACGCCGTGCGGGGCATGCCGGCAGGTGCTTGCCGAGTTCGGGCCGGACGCGGCCGTGCGCTGCATCTGCGACGGCGAGCGCGTGCTCGACTATCGCCTCTCCGATCTGTTGCCGCACGCCTTTAGCCTGTAGCCCGCGAGCGGGACGGACGGCGATTCAGGAATCGGCCGCGCCAGCGAGCGGTGGGGATGCCGCGACGGGCTCTACACCGACCGTGGAGGCAGGGAGGGCGGGCGCCTGACGCGCGAGTTCGGCCGCGGCACGCGGCCGGTGTAGAGCGCGTCACGGTGCCCGCACTCCCTCGGCCTCCACGGTCGAACTCGCGCGTCACAGCATCCCCACTGCTTCCTCGCGCGGCGCGCCCGATTCCTGAAACGCAGTCCGTCCCGGTTCTCGGGTTACAGGTTGGGCGCGAGCCGGTGCCGCGCTGTCTCGACGTCGATGCCGCTTCGTGCCGCGAAATCCTCGAGTTGATCCACCGCGATCTTCCCGACGGCGAAGTAGCGTGCGTCGGGGTGTGCGAGGTAGAACCCCGACACGGACGCGGCCGGGAGCATCGCGTAGTGGTCGGTCACCTGCATGCCGGCCTCGCCGGCGCCGAGGACGTCGAACAGCGCTTCCTTCACCGCGTGATCAGGACACGCCGGATAGCCCGGCGCCGGGCGCACGCCGCGGTACTCCTCGCGGGTCAGCGCCGCGACGTCGAGCGCCTCGTCCGCGGCATAACCCCAGAGCCCGGTGCGGACGCGCCGGTGCATCCACTCGGCGAAGGCCTCGGCGAGGCGGTCGGCGAGCGACTTCAGCATCAGCGCCGAGTAATCGTCGTTGGCGGCCTTGTACGCGGCGACGCGCGCGTCGACCGCGGCACCGGTCGTCACCGCGAACGCGCCGACGTAGTCGCGCCGTCCCGACGACACCGGCGCGACGAAATCGGCGAGGCAGTAATTGGGCTTTCCCGGCGGCCGCTCGTTCTGCTGGCGCAGGTTTCTCCACGTCAGAAGAGGCTTCGCGCGCGATTCGTCGGTCCACAGCACGATGTCGTCGCCGACCGCGTTGGCCGGCCACAACCCGACAACGGCGTTGGCGGCGAGCCAGCGCTCGCCGATGATCCGCGCGAGCATCGCCTTCCCTTCGGCGAGCAGGTTGCGCGCGGCCTCGCCGACCACCGGATCGTCGAGGATCGCCGGGTACGGCCCGGAGAGCTCCCACGCCTGGAAGAACGGACCCCAGTCGATCACCTGCGCGATCTCGCCGAGGTCGACGTTGGCGACGAGGCGCCGTCCGATGAACGTCGGCACCGGAGGAACGTATGCCGCCCAGTCGGTGGCGAACGCATTGGCGCGCGCCGCGGCGAGCGGGATCAGCTTCGGCCCGCGCTTCGCCGCGTGCTGCGCGCGGATCGTCGCGTAGTCCTCGGCAACTTCGGCAACGTAGCGATCGCGCTGCTCGTCCGAGAGGAGGCTCGTGACGACGCCGACCGCGCGCGACGCGTCGGGAACGTACACGGTCGGCCCGCTCGTGTAGTTCGGCGCGATCTTCACCGCGGTGTGCACGCGCGACGTCGTCGCACCGCCGATCAGAAGCGGCACCGTGAAGCCCTCGCGCTCCATCTCGGCGGCGACGTGCGCCATTTCCTCGAGCGACGGCGTGATGAGTCCCGAAACGCCGATCGCGTCGGCGTTGCGCTCGCGCGCGACGGCGAAGATCTTCTGCGCCGGCACCATCACGCCGAGGTCGATGACCTCGAAGTTGTTGCACTGGAGCACGACGCCGACGATGTTCTTGCCGATGTCGTGGACGTCGCCCTTGACGGTCGCGACGACGACGAGGCCCTTCGAGCGCGCGCCCGCTCCGCTCTTCGCCTTCTCGGCTTCGATGAACGGAACGAGGTGGGCGACCGCCTGCTTCATCACCCGCGCGCTCTTCACGACCTGCGGCAGGAACATCCTCCCCGAGCCGAAGAGGTCGCCGACGACGTTCATCCCCGCCATCAGCGGGCCCTCGATCACCTCGATCGGACGCCCGCCGCGCGCGGCGACGGCGGCGCGCGCCTCCTCGGTATCCGCGACGACGAACGTCGTGATGCCCTTGACGAGGGCATGCTCGAGGCGCTTCTCGACGCTTTCCCCGCGCCAGCCCAGGTCCTCCTCGACGACGCGGCCCTTCGCCTTGTACGACTCGGCGAACGCGACGAGCTTCTCGGTCGCGCTGCCGCCGCCCGACGGCGTGCGGTTCAGCACGACGTCCTCGACGAGCGTTCGCAGGACGGGGTCGAGTTCGTCGTAGACGCCGAGCTGCCCCGCGTTGACGATCCCCATCGTGAGCCCGGCGCGGATCGCATGGTAGAGGAACACCGCGTGAATCGCCTCGCGGACGGCATCGTTGCCGCGGAAGCTGAAGCTCACGTTGGAGATGCCCCCGGACACCTTCGCGTGCGGCAGGTGCTCGCGGATCCACCGCGTCGCGCGGATGAAGTCGATGCCGTAGCCCGCATGCTCGTCGATGCCGGTGGCGACCGGGAACACGTTGGGGTCGACGATGATGTCCTGGGGCGAGAAGCCGGCGCGATCGACGAGAAGATCGTAGGCGCGCTGCGCGATGGCGATGCGGCGCTCGAAGGTGTCGGCCTGGCCGGTCTCGTCGAAAGCCATCACCACCGCCGCCGCGCCGTAGCGGCGCACGAGTTTCGCCTGGCGCAGGAACTCGTCCTCGCCTTCCTTGAGCGAAATCGAGTTGACGACGGGCTTGCCCTGTACGCACTTCAGCCCGGCTTCGATGACCTCCCACTTCGACGAGTCGATCATCACCGGCACGCGCGCGATGTCGGGCTCGGCGGCGATCAGATTGAGAAAGCGGACCATCGCCGCCTTCGAATCGAGCATCGCCTCGTCCATGTTGACGTCGATGATCTGCGCGCCGTTCGCGACCTGCTGGCGCGCGACCTCGACCGCCGCCGCGTAGTCTCCGGCGAGGATCAGCTTCGCGAATGCGCGCGAGCCGGTGACGTTGGTGCGCTCACCGACGTTGACGAAGAGCGAGTCGTCGCCGATGGTGAGGGGCTCGAGCCCCGCGAGGCGCAGCGGTCGCGATTCAGGCGACAAGGCGCTCGCCTTTCCCGCCGGGCAGAGCGCGCGGCGCGAGCCCGGCCACCGCGGCGGCAATCGCGCGGATGTGGGCGGGCGTCGTTCCGCAGCAGCCGCCGACGATGTTGACGAGCCCGGCGCGCGCGAACTCGCCCAGCAATCGCGACGTCGTCTCGGGGGTCTCGTCGTAGCCGGTGTCCGACATCGCGTTCGGCAGGCCGGCGTTCGGGTAGCAGCAGATGAACGTGTCGGCGACGCGAGCGAGCTCCTCGATGTACGGGCGCATCAGCGCAGCGCCGAGCGCGCAGTTGAGCCCGACGGCGAGCGGCCGCACGTGGCGCACCGAATTCCAGAACGCTTCCGGCGTCTGCCCCGAGAGCGTGCGTCCCGACGCGTCGGTGACGGTTCCCGACACGATCACCGGCAGCCTCGCGCTGCGGCGGTCGAACGCCTCCTCGATCGCGAAGAGTGCCGCCTTGGCATTGAGGGTGTCGAACACCGTCTCGACCAGCAGGATGTCGACGCCGCCCTCGATCAGCGCATCGGCAGCGTCGAGATACGCGGCGGCGAGCTCGTCCCAGGTCACGTTGCGTGCGCCCGGATCGTCGACCTTCGGCGAGATCGACGCGGTGCGGTTGGTCGGGCCGAGTGATCCGGCAACGTAGCGTCGCTTGCCCGGTGTCCGCGCGCTCCAGTGATCGGCGCGCGCCCGGGCGATGCGCGCCGCGGCGACGTTGATCTCGCGCACGCGCGCCTGCAGGCCGTAGTCCGCCTGCGCGATCGACGTCGAGTTGAAGGTGTTGGTCTCGGTGATGTCGGCCCCGGCGTCGAAGTAGGCGTCGTGGATGCCTGCGACGACTTCGGGGCGCGTCAGCGCAAGCAGATCGTTGTCGCCCTTGAGGTCACCCTGGTGGCCGTGCAGGCCGCAGGCCGCCGGTCCGCGGAAGTCGGCCTCGGTGAGGTCCTGCTGCTGGATCACCGTTCCCCACGCGCCATCGAGGACGAGAATGCGTCCGGTGAGCAGGCGCACGAGTTCGGCGGTATGATCGGGCTGCATCGATAAGCTCCGCCGATCAGGGCGGACGGACGTGTTGCGGTCGCGTCGATCTTAGCATTCGCCGCGCGCGCAGCCGTCCGTCGAACGATCGCATCGAGCGCCCCGAGCGATACCTTCACCACGATCCATCATGAAACATCTCCGAGCTCGCGAAGCCTTCGAGTTCCTGCGCGACCACGCCGACGCCGTGTTCATCGACTGCCGCAGCGAGATCGAGTATCTGTTCGTCGGGCATCCGAAGGGCGCGCATCACGTCGCCTGGAACGAGAGTCCCGACTGGGAGATCAATCCGCACTTCGTCGGACAGGTGAAGAAGGTTGCGAGCATGAATCGCCCGGTCGTGCTGATCTGCCGCAGCGGCCAGCGCTCGGCCGCGGCGGGCATGGAGCTCGAAAGGGCCGGCTTCAAGGACGTCTGCAACATCGTCGACGGCTTCGAGGGACCGCTCGACGACGACCATCACCGCGGCACCGTCAGCGGCTGGCGGAAGGAAGGATTGCCGTGGGAGCAGACCTGAGGTGACGACCGGCATACCGACGTGCGGGCGGCTCTGTAGAGGCAGCATCGTCGAGCTCGGCTGGCCCGAGGAGGACGAGTTCGACCGTCTCACTGCGCTGCGCAATCGTCCCGAAGTGCGCGCGAATTTCCTCGATTCACGCCCGCTCGACCCGGTCGCCAATCGGCAGTGGCTGCGAAGCGGCATGCGCCGGCCGAGCGAGGCGCTTCTCGCAATCAGGCTCCGGCCCGACGGCATCCTGTGCGGCATGATCGGCTGGACCGGCTGGTCGCCCGAGACGCGCGCGCCCGAGATCGGCCGCATCGCTGTCGATCCGGATGCCGCACGCGTGATCGGCGCACTCCGGCCCGAAGGGTATGCGGGAATCGCCGTCGATGCGGCGCGGGCCCTTTGCTCCTATCTGTTCGAGGTCGCCGGCGCGCACGTTCTGCATTCGACCTATCTCGCCGACAATGGCCTTGCCGCGCGTCTCAATCGACTGGTCGGCGCGCGCATCGTCACGGGGCCCCGCGTTCGCCGGCCGGACGGGACGATCGCCAACGTCGTGAACCTCGAGCTCACTCGCGCCGAGTGGCTGGAGGCGCATGCGAGGCAGCCTGCATGAAGCCCGCCATTCCGGTCTTCCGCACGTTCGTGCCCGAGTCTGCCCGGAAGCGCGCCGCCGCCACGATCGCGCGCGGATGGCTCGGCTACGGGCCAGAGTGCCGCGAACTCGAAAGGCGTTTCGCCGGGATTCGCGGCGGCTTCGCGCTTGCGGCGGGCTCCTGCACGTCAGCACTCCATCTTGCGGCACAACTGCTGCGGCGACGCACGCCTCGGCGCGATGTCATCGTGCCCGCAATCACCTTCATCTCCACCGCGATGGCGTTCCACCACGCCGGCTTCCGCGTATGCGTGGCGAACGTCGACCCCCGGAACCTGATGCTGTCGGCGGACGCCGTTGCGCCGCTCGTCACTGCCGACACCGCGGCGATCGTCGCCGTCCACCTCTACGGCCAGCGATGCCCGGCGCTTGCGGCCCTGCGCAGGCTGTGCGACACGCGCGGCATCGTGCTGATCGAAGACTGCGCACACCGCCTCGATCTTCTCGACGAAGCACCTCCCCTTGCCGACTACGCGTGCTACAGCTTCAACGCCGTCAAGGAGGTCCCGTGCGGAGAGGGCGGCCTCCTGTGGGGGCGCGACGGCGCGGACGAGACCGCGGCCCGGGCGGTGTCGAACGTGGGGCTCGGCATCGACACGATGCAGCGCTCCGCCGCGCTGCGTCACGCCGACTACCTGTTCACGCATGAGAGCGGGCTCAAGCTCCGTCTCAACGACCTCGCCGCAAGCCTCGTCAACGGCGGGCTCGAATCGCTCGCCGCATCACGGTCGCGGCGCGCCGAGCAATTCGCGCTCTACGACGATCTGCTGGCGCCGCTCGCGCCGCGTGTGCAGCCGCTTCCGCGGGTGCGCGGGGACGCCTGCCTGATGTACGTCGCGCGTGTGCCTGCGGCGCAACGCGACCGGATCCGCACACATCTCGCCGAGAACGGCGTTGCTTCGAGCGTGCACTACCCGTCGCTCGCGCGACATCCGCTGTTTCGCGACAGCGCAAGCCCGTCGATGAGCCCCGACATCGACGCCACCCTGATCACGCTGCCGTCCTTCCCCGAAATGACGCCGGAAGAACAGCGCTCGGTCGCCGATGCGCTGGCGACGGCGTGCGAACGCGCCGCTGCGTCACCCCGGACCGGTCGTCATGCGTTCGGGTGAGCCGTGGGCGAGGCCACGAGCGTCGAGTGCGCGACGCAGGCTCGTCGGATAATCGCGACGGGCGACGCGCGCAAATCCTTCGCTGGCGAGCGCCGCTCGTCGCGCCGGATCGCGCAGCAGTCCGAGCACGAGATCGGGAATCGCCGCCGCCGGCGCGCAAGCGAGGCCGCCCGCAAGGTCAGCGTCGATGTCGCCCGGAGCGTCGGACTCGGCGACGACCGTGCAGTGGTTGGCGAGCAGATACGCGACCCTGCCCACCTCGAACGGCGCGCGCGGCCGGTAGTGCAGGTTGAGGACGATGTGCGCGCGTGCGATCCAGGGATTGCGCGCAGCGCCGTAGACGTCGTGCAGCCAGACGACGCGAACTCCGCGGCGCTCGATCGCACCGAGCACATCCCTGCGGTGCGGCGAAAGCTGGCCGTAGAAGAGCGCATCGATGTCCTTGTCGTGGCGATGCACGACCGACGTCATCTCGCGCACGTAGCCGACGGGAACGACGTCGGCCGCACGATTGCCGAGCGTGCGCAGCGGCTCGAGGTTGCGAGCGTCGTAGTCCCAGACGCGAAATCGCGTCACGAACGGCCGCAGACTCTCCGCGCGGCCGTCGTCCGAATCGAGCGGTTCGGTGTTGAACACGATCGTGCCCGGCGGCAGCGCCGATGCGGCGTCCCCTTCGAGCAGGTGCGCACCGACCACGATGTTCGTCGCGTCGTGCGCGAACGCATTGATGCCGACGCGCACCGGTTCGCCCAGGCGGCGTAACGCACAGGCGAGCAACGACGCCGTAACGAGCAGCCCTTCGGCGGCCGGATAGGCGTCGGGTCGAACGCAGACGATGTTGAAATGCTCGCGCAACGCATTCGCCTACCAGCCGCACACGCACATAGCATAGCGCCACCACCGTGACCGCGGTCGATGACCTGCCGTTGCTCGATCTCTCGCCCGCCGACGAGCGCGACGGATCCGTCGCGTCCCGGGTGGCCCGGGCATCTGTCGAACACGGTCCCGTCGTGCACGTGCGCGTTCCGAGCGGGCTTCTCGCCGGCCGCTGCGCGTGCCTGGCCGGCCGGGACGCGCTTGAATTCGCGTACGGCGAGGGCCGCGATGTGCTGTCGAGCGCGCTCGGCTGGCGCCCGCTGATCGGCCGCCGGTTCGGATCTGCAGTGCTGAACAGCGACGAGCCCGCGCACCGGCGTGAACGCCGTGCCTGGGCACCCGGTTTCGCGACGGTGGCACTCGAGCGGGCCGCACCCGCGATCGACACGATCGCCGTGCACCACGTCGATCGGTGGATGGCGATGCGAAGCGTCGATGCCTACGCCATCGCGCGCGACTTCGCGTTCCACGTCGCCGCGACGGTGGCCGCCGGCCTGCCCGACGACAGTCGCATTGGCGAGCTCGGGCGCCTGTTCGCGCAGGCGCTGGCACCGCCGGCCGTCGATCACGACGTCGCCGCGCATCACGTCGAGGTACGCCCGCTGCGCGACGCGATCGAACGCACGCTCGCCGCCCACGTTGCGGCGCTGTCCGGAAGCGGGCTGGAGCCGGGTATCCCTGCGCTGCTCCTGCGAAACGAGCCGTCGATCGATCGAGCCAAACTCCTCGAGCACCTGAACATCCTCCTCGTCGCCGGTCACGAAACGACCGCGACACTGCTCGCATGGGCGCTTCTGCGGATTGCCTCGCAGCCACGGTGGCGCACCCGGCTTGGCCGCGAAGCCGCTGCGTTTCCAGCATCGGGCACCGCCACGCTCGAAGCGCTCGGCAGGCTGCGTGAGCACGACGCGTTCCTCGCCGAAGTCGGGCGCCTGCATCCGCCGGTCGTTCATGCGCCGCGTGTCGCCACGCGTGATTTCGACTACGCCGGCGTGCGCATCAACGCGGGAACGACAGTTGCACTCGGCATCGGCGCAACGCACCTGCTCGCAGCCCACTACGCCGACCCCGGGCGCTTCCTCCCGGAGCGTTTCCTCGGCGAAGACTGCGGCAGGGGCACCACTGCAGGCGATGCACTGTTCACGTTCGGCCGTGGAGCGCGGCTTTGCCTCGGCATGCGCTTCGCCCAGATCACGATGAAGCTCGCGCTGGTGCGATTGCTTCGCCGTGCGCCGCCGCGGACGCCGGCACCGGGCCAATGCGTGCACGCGGGGTTCTGGAACGCGCGCCCGCATGGCGCGCTCGCCATCACCCTCGCGCCTCTCGCGTAGCGATCCTCCTGCCGGCGCCGAGCACGAGCGCGAGGTAGACGGTGCCAGGGAGCGGATTGCGGTAGTACGGAGCGCATGGGACGAAGCCGAGCGAGGCGTAGAGCGTCTGCGCCGCAGCCATGGTTGCCAGCGTGTCGAGCTTGATCTCGCGATAGCCGAGCGAGCGGGCGCGCTCGATGGCGGCGAGCGCGAGCCGTCTCCCCCATCCGCCGCGACGCGCTTCGGCACGCAGATACAGCCGCTTCAGCTCGGCCGTATGCGCTCCGATCGGCCGCAGCGCGACGCAGCCCGCGTCGAACGTCTGCACCTGCCGCCGGCACCCGATCGCTTCGGCCGCGGTGGTGACGCCTGCCGTATTCGCTGCGTTGGCGGCGTCCCGCCGCAACAGCAGCAGGCAACCTCGCGGCGGCGCGTACTCGCCCGGAAGGCCGGCAAGCTCGCTCTCGAAATCCTGGAACGCGAGGTCAACGCCGAGCGAGGCCGCATATTCGGCGAACAACGTCCGTGCCGACGCGATGTCGGCGGCGGTCGTCGCGTCGCGGATTGACCCGTTCACGGCTGGGCCGGACACGTGATCGCCTTCGAATCGGTTCCGGAGTAGCGGGCCTCGAGCGCCGCGAACTGTGCCGACAGGCTCGTCGCCGGCCGGCGAATGACGAGCATCGTGAGCGTGATCGGCTGCTTCCACGGCTCGACGCGAAGGTCGGTCACTCCGCGCGCCGCCAGCGCGTGGGCGCGTGCGGTCGCAGCCGCCTCGGTCCGGAAGACGCCGAGCGAAACCGTGAAGCCGGAAGATCCGTAGTCGACTACCGAGAGATCGTCGATCGATTTCGACTGCAGATCGCTCGAGCGGCGCTCGGCGGCTGCGCGTGCCGTCATCGCGCCGACGTTGACCCACCATGCGTCGGTGACGCGAACCGCGCGGCGCGTCGGCGCGGCGGTCAATGCGAGCGCACCGAGATCGGCTTCGGCACGCGCTCGCTCGTTATCGGAGAACGGGCCCCACTCGAGACATGCGACGACGCCCTGATCCACGCCCGGCGCTGCTGACGCGCCCGCGCCTGGTGCCGGCGCATCCGGCTTCGCTGCATCCGGCTTCGCTGCATCAGGCTTCGCTACGTCCGGCCTCGCTGCGTCCGGCTTGGCCGCACCCCGCGCCGTCGCACCCGCTGCTGCCGCTTCGGGCGACGCCGAGGCCGCTCCGGCTCCTGGCGCCGGATGGTCGTCCGGCTCGGTCCGACCGCGCGCCCCGGCAACGCCAAGTTCTGCGGCCTCGCGCTGTCCGATCAACCGGACGGCATTCGGATCGAGCTGATCGCCGAGCCGGTCGGGTTCGCGCCCCGTCGTACGCTCGAACTGCGCGTACGCGAACAGGAGCGCGTCCGCGATCAGGAGGAGGGTGACGATCCAGCGCATTGAATGGACGAAGGCGGCACTCTTCCGCCGGATTAGCGGGACTGCGACGCGAGCACCAGTACACCCTCGAGGACGAGATGATCGACTCGCTCG
>JAFEDF010000172.1 GCA_018241785.1 Pseudomonadota bacterium
CGCCTCGCTCGCTTCGCGCGTCTGCCGCGCCGGATAGCGCGTCGGCCCCGCGCCAGGGCCGAACGCGCGCCTGCCGAACACGAAGAGCTCGACGCCGGGCCGGTCGACGCCGGCACCGAAGCGCGTGTGGTTGGCGGCACCTTCGTCGCCGAACTGGGGGACCGCCGGCAGCGGATCGTGCACCTCGAAGCGCTTCGGATCGCTGAAGATCGCGCGCAGCACGCGCGTCGTCGTCGCGGCCTCGATCGCGCGGTGCAGGTGGGTGACGAGGTTGGCCGGCGTGAGGTGCAGCCGGCCGTCGGCACAGTCGGCCGACGGGCTCACCGTTGCCGCATTGGCAGTCCACATCGCCGCCGCCGACGAGCACGCGGCGAGGAGCTCGGGCGCCTGGCGACCGGCGCCCGCGACGACGTCGTGATCGCTGCCGCGAAAGCCGAGCGCGCGCAGCACCCACACAGCCGGGCGCTCGTGCGGCGGCAGCACCGCCTGCGCAATGCCGAGCGAGGCGAGGGCGCGCATCTTCGCGAGCCCCTGCAGCGCGGCCTCGCGCGGGTTCGCGACCTGGCGCGCGTTGCGCTCGGCGGCGAGGTTGCCCTGCGCGAGGCCCGAGTAGCTGTGCGTCGGGCCCGGAATGCCGTCGAAGTTCATCGATCCCTCGGCGAGAGCGCCACCGCGCGGACGCTGTCGCCCTCGCTGACGCCGAGCGCTTCGGCGGCATAGGGCAGCAGCGGAAAGCGGTCGACGCGCGCGGGCGCCGCGGCGAGGAGCGCGCGAAAGCCCTCGAAGCGTCGATTGCAGACGAGCCACAGGATGTCGTCGGTGAGGCTGTCGGGGACGGGGTCCTCCTCGCCGAGCGTGCACGGCATCACGCCCGACCGGCGCACGGCGTCGACGTTGGCGGTCGCACATTCGACCGTCGGGCCGGCGTCGAAGATGTCGACGTAGCCTTCGTAGCGAAAGCCTTCCTGCTCGAGCATCGCGCGCGCGGGGAGCGTGTCGGCATGGACCTCGCCGATCGCCGCGCGCGCAGCCTCGGGCAAGAGCTTCACGTACACCGGGTGGCGCGGCATCAGCTCGGCGATGAACGACTTCTGCCCGGTTCCGGTGAGGTAATCGGCGCGGCGGTAATCGATCGCGAAGAAGTGCCGGCCGAGCCCTTCCCAGAACGGGCTCGTTCCCGCGGCGTCGACGCGGCCGCGAAGCTCGGCGATCAGCTTGGGTGCGAAGCGGTCGGCGAACTCGGCGATGAAGATGAGCCTCGCCTTGGAGAGGAGCGGGCCGTTCCTCGCGCGGCGGTAGCCCTGGTCGAGGAAGAGCGAGCAGAGCTCGGTGTGGCCGGTGTGGTCGTTCGACAGGAACAAGGTCGGCGCGACCGTGTAGACCCCGAGCGCGCGCGATGCGTGCACCAGCGTTCCGACGTGGTAGTTGTACCACGGCTCGGTCAGCCCGACGGCGGCCTCGATCGCGCTGATGCCGACGACGCGCTCCTCGCTGCCGCCGCCCTCGCGGTCGACGAGCACGAACATGAACGTCGTCGCGGCTTTCTCCGAGGTCCCGGCGAACGACGCGAGCGAGCGCTCGATCCTCGCCGCGAGCTGCTCGCGGTCGGCGGGAAGCGTCGTCAGCCCGTCGCCGGTGCGCTCGGAGAGCGCGAGCACCGCGGGCAGGTCGTTACGGGCGATCGGCCGGACGAAGAACACGCTTCAGGCGAGCGCGCGCGCGAGCGCCGTTTCGAGGCGCGCGAGACCTTCGAGGATCTCGTCGAGCGAGATGACGAGCGACGGCGCGATCCGCAGCACGTCGGGCCCGGCGACGAGCACGAGGAGGCCGCTTTCCCCGGCGGCCTTCATCACCGCGGGTGCGCGGCCTCGCCAGGGCTCCGCCAGCTCGCAGCCGAGCCAGACGCCCTCGCCGCGCAGGTCGGCGAACACCGGCCGGCGCGCGTTGATCGCGCGCAGTCCTTCCATGAAGAGCGCGTGCCGCGCGCGCACGCCGTCGAGCACCTCGGTCGTGTTGACGACGTCGAACACCGCGCCGGCGACCGCGCAGGCGAGCGGGTTGCCGCCGTAGGTCGTTCCGTGCACGCCGACCGAGAACGCGCTCGCGGCCTCGGCCGTGGTCAGCATCGCGGCGATCGGAAAGCCGCCGCCGAGCCCCTTCGCGCTCGTCAGGATGTCGGGGACGATGCCTTTCTGCATGTACGAGTAGAGTGCGCCGGTGCGGCCCATTCCGCTCTGGATCTCGTCGAGGACGAGGAGCGCGCCGTGCGCCGTGCACAGGCGCCGCGCGGCCTGGAGGTACGCAGGCGTTCCCGGCGTCATGCCGCCTTCGCCCTGCATCGGCTCCAGGATCACCGCGCAGATTTCGTCACCGTGCGCGGCGAACTCGGCTTCGAGCGCCTCGACGTCGTTGTAGCGAAGATGGGTGATCCCTTCCGGCGGCGGGCCGAAGCCCGACGAGTATTTCGCCTGCCCGCCCGCGGTGACGGTGAAGAGCGTGCGGCCGTGGAATGCGTTCAGCGCCGAGACGATCCGCGCGCGCTGCGGTCCGCTGCGGTCGTGTGCGTAGCGACGTGCAAGCTTCAGCGCCGCCTCGTTCGCCTCGGCCCCCGAGTTGCAGAAGAACACGCGCTCGGCGAAGGTCGCGTCGGTGAGCCGGCGGGCGAGCCGCAGCGCCGGCTCGTTGGTGAACCAGTTGGAGACGTGCCACAGCGTGCGCGCCTGCTCCTCGAGCGCGCGGATCATCGCCGGGTGGCAGTGGCCGAGCGAGCTCACCGCGACGCCGCTCGCGAAGTCGATGTACATGCGCCCCTGCTGGTCCCAGATGCGCGAGCCTTCGCCGCGCACCGGGATGAAGCCGGCCGGCGCGTAGCACGGCACCATCAACTCGTCGAACATCGCGCGGGTGACGGGGAGCGTTGCTGCGCCGGCTGCCGGTGCGACGGCGTCGCGCCGCTGCGAGGCGGCGATCGCCGCCTGCGCGGCCTGGGAGAGCGTCATGGCGTAGGGGGATGCCGTCGGGCGTGAAAGACGGCATAGTTTAGTCTGTCATGCGACCCGGCTACATACTGCCCGTTGCGGCGCTCCTGATGGCCGCCGCCGTCGCGCTCGGCGCACTCGGCGCGCATGCGCTTCGCGGAAGGCTCGATCCGGGGGCGCTCGCAATCTGGCACACCGCGGTCGACTACCAGGCATGGCACGCGCTCGCGCTCGTCGCGCTCGGCGTGCTGCAGCAGGCCGACCCGCCGCGGCGCGGGGTCGCGCTCGCCGCGGCCCTGTTCGTCGCCGGGATCGTGCTGTTCAGCGGCAGCCTCTACCTGCTCGCGCTCGGCGCGCCGCGCGGATGGGGCTACGCGACCCCGGTCGGAGGCGTTGCCTTCATCGGCGGATGGCTGGTGCTCGCGGCGACGCTTGCGCCGGGCAGGCGCGGCGCGTAGCCGCCGGCGCAGCCGCCGACCCCCGGCGCTCCGCCGCGCTCGTTTTGCACTAGAATCGCAACCCGGACGGGCCCCCAGGGCCCGCGGGGAGTCCCTTCAGGAGGAGACATGGCATACCGCTTCACGCGTCTTGCATGCATGGCGTCGGCGATCGCCTTCGCGTGCGTGGCGACCTCGGCCCAGGCCGTCGTCGAGATCCACTGGTGGCACTCGATGACCGGCGCGCTGAGCGACAAGGTCAACGAGATCGCGAACAAGTTCAACGCGTCGCAGACCGAGTACAAGGTCATTCCCGTCTACAAGGGACAGTACGACGAATCGATGACGGCGGCGATCGCCGCCTACCGCGCCGGCGACCCGCCGCAGATCGTCCAGGTGTTCGAGGTGGGCACGGCGACGATGATGGCCGCGAAGGGCGCGGTGATGCCGGTCTACAAGCTGATGGCCGAGCAGCACCAGCCGTTCGACCCGAAGTCGTTCCTCGGCGCGGTGTCGTCGTACTACTCCGATACGTCGGGGCATTTGATCTCGATGCCGTTCAACAGCTCGACGCAGGTGCTCTACATCAACGACGACGCCTTCAAGAAGGCCGGGCTCGACCCTGCCAATCCGCCGAAGACCTGGCCCGAGCTCGAGAAGGACGCCGAGAAGCTGAAAGCGTCGGGACAGCCGTGCGAGTTCACCACCGGCTGGCAGTCGTGGGTGCAGCTCGAGAGCTTCAGCGCGTGGCACAAC
>JAFEDF010000173.1 GCA_018241785.1 Pseudomonadota bacterium
ACGGCCGTTCGCAAAACGCTGGTCAATCGGTTTCCGTATGCAGTGGTCTACCGGCACGATCCAGAATCGGTCGTCATTCTCGCCATCGCGCACGTGCGACGGCGGCCGGATTACTGGAAGCGTCGCCGGTAGCGCCCCAACCCTACGGTCAACCGGACGCGCCGGCATGTGGCTTGAACTCGGCCGAGCATCTCGTCGGCGCGAGCTATTGTCAAGTCTGGTGTACGCGAGTTGATCAGGCGGCGGCCCTGCTGGGCTCCGTCGGCGCGCCGGTTACCTCCAACGTTGGGCCTCCACCGCTTGTTCGCGTGACGCCACGGCAGCGCGTCGGCGCGCCGGTTACCTCCAACGTTGGGCCTCCACCGCATAGGTTGACGTACGGGTTCCGTGTATATACACTGCGTCTATGCGATTCACGTGGGACGAATCGAAGCGCAAGGTGAACCTACAACAGCACGGTTTTGATTTCGTCGACGCACCGAGCGTCTTCGACGGTCCCACCTATTCCTACGAGGACGATCGCTTCGACTATCGCGAGCAGCGCTTTGTCACACTCGGCATGCTTGAAGGCATCGTGGTTTCAATCGTCCATACCGAGACACCCCACCTGATCCGCGTCCTCTCTTTCCGTAGAGCTACGAAACATGAGCAAACGATCTTCTTCAGCAACATCTAAGACCGATTGGTCGCGCGTGCGCGCCATGGCAGACCGCGACATCGCTGTCTCGCCCGAGCACCCAGAGGGCTCGATGAAACACATTGTCCGCGGCATCGCTCGTCGAGGACTGAAACCCATCCCTCCCAAGGCTTCGATTTCACTACGCGTCGATGCCGACGTGCTCGAATGGTTGAAGTTGCAGGGTCCTGGCTATCAAACGCGTATCAATGCAATCCTGCGCGCCTTCAAAGAAGCGTCGGCCTAACCTGTCGTATATGGACTCCCCCTGCAAAGGAAGAGATTGATCGATGTTGGTGGCATGAGGGGTGAGCCTGCAGTCGTATATCCGGCATCTGGAGTGGGCGCATGAAGGCCCGTGCCGACATGGAATCTGCGGACCGCGCGGCGCCAATCGGTACAAGCGGCAGGCGTAAAGCTGCCGGCAGAGTTATCGGCGTCACGCGGGGTGGGGACGACCCGGTTTGCCATGATGGGCGATCAATCTCTACGCAAGGCTTGGGGTGATCGAGAAGCGTGGTTCGCTCATTCAGGCTGACAGCGCGACCGTCGTGCGTACGAGCTTCTTCTGCAGATGCGCAGTGCCGTACGGTTCGCCATCGCGCAAGGTCGCATAGCAGATGCGTGCCAGCTTGTTGGCGAGCGCGCAGGTGGCCTTGTTGTGGTTCGAGCGGGATTGCACCGCCAGTGCCCATTGGCGCAGGGGATCGAGGTGCTTGCCGCTGCGCTGGGCGACGGTGGCAGCTCGCAGCACCGCCCGTGAGCCATGGGTGAGCAGCATGCGCAGGTAGCGGTCGCCGCGCTTGGAGATGCGACCGAGATGACGGGTGCCACCGGACGAATGCTCCTTCGGGGTGAGGCCGAACCAGGAGGCGAAGTGCCGGGCATCACGATAGTGGCGGACCTCGCCCGAAGTCGCGGCCACCATTGCCGTCGCGGTCAGCAAGCCGATGCCGGGAATCGACAGCAGCGTGGTACACGGCGGCGATTGGCGGGCGAGCGCGGTCAATTCACGTTCCAGCTGGGCGATGCGCAGTTCGAGCAGACGGACCTCCTCGACCAGCAACGACATCGACCGTCGAATCAGCAGCGGCACTGCCGAATGAGGATCGGCGAGTACGCGGGCGATCTGCTCGACCCCGAGGCGGCTGCCGTGGGCGATGACGATGCCGAACTCACGGCAGAAACCGCGTTGATGCGCGAGGTGCGGGTTGCCATCCACAGCGAACGCGTGCGATGCATCGCCTGCAGCCCCTGTTGTTCCACCGACTTGATGCGCACCGGCACGATCTCGGCGCAGCGGGCGGCTTCGAGCAGGGCGCAAGCGTCCGCGGCGTCGGTCTTGTTGCGCTTGACGTAGGCGCGGATGTAGGCCGCCGGCAGCAGGCGCACCTCGATCCGCAGCCCAGTGGGCCAGCGCGCCCAGTGGTGGGCCGAGCCGCAGGCTTCGATCACCACCAGATCGACCGCGCGGTTGCTGAACCAGCGCTCGAACTGGAGGCGCGTCAGCCGCTGCTGCTCGACGACGCGCCAGGATCCGTCGGCGACGGCGAGTTGGAACACCGACTTCGCGAGATCGACGCCGACGATGACGCCAGCGGCAACTTTGGCGGATGCGGTAGTAGCATTCATCTCGGACTCCCCTCGGTTGAGCGCTGACACCCCACACCACATGAGGCCAGCCGGCACGATGATGCCGAACGATCAGGGGGAGTCCATCCCATCAGTCAACCGGACGCGCCGGTTCATGCCTTCTCTCCGGTGCGCATCCCGTCGGCGCGCCGGTTACCTCCAACGTTAGCCCTCAAATCCCGAGATATCCACCATGGCGAAGAAGAAATCGGTTGAGGGTGCACAGTTCGTCCGCTATTTCGGGCCGTTGCTCGACGCGTTGCGTGGTCTCGGCGGCTCAGGCACGCCCGATGAAGTTGTCGAGCGCATCGCGAAGGATCTCAAGATTCCCGACGAGATTCAAAACGAGCTACTGCCCTCCGGTGAACCCAGATTCCGAAATCAAGTAGCTTGGGCCCGGTTTTATCTCGTGCGTGAAGGTCTGGTCGATTCATCAAAACGTGGTGTCTGGAGCCTCACCGAGCGTGGCCGTTCAACCACGCTCTCGCCCCAACAGTCGCGGGAGGTTTTCCTGAAATGGGTTCGAATCTTTCAAGAGCAGCGTCGCGCCAAAGCTGAAAGGCCTGAGCCGGCTGAGGAAGCGGTCGCCGAAGGCACCGGCGCGACACCCAATGACTACCGTGCCGGGGCACTTGATCTCTTGCTCCACCTTCCTCCCAATGGCTTTGAGCGCCTTGCTCAGAGACTATTGCGCGAGGCCGGATTTACGCAGGTCATTGTCACCGGAAGCACCGGCGATGGTGGAATCGACGGCTATGGCACTCTCCAGGTCAATCCGCTCGTCTCGTTCAAGGTATTGTTCCAGTGCAAGCGCTATACCAAATCGGTTTCACCTTCCCACGTGCGTGATTTTCGCGGCGCTATGTCCGGGCGAGCGGACAAAGGCATCATTGTAACCACCGGCACATTCACGGCCGAAGCGCGCCGCGAAGCAACGCGCGACGGAGTGCCCCCGATTGAACTCATCGATGGTGAAAAGCTCGTTGAAATGTTGGCGAGTTTGGAGCTTGGTCTTCGTCCAGTCACGACGTATGAAATCGACTCAGCCTTTTTCAAAGAGTTTGAGGGCTAACCCCTCGAGCGGGACGCGCTGGCACGCGGCTTCGTGTGCTGCGTGCGTTCCGTCGGCGCGCCGCTCAGCTTAGACGTTAGCCCGCTTCGCCACAGTCCGTCATTGACGGACTCCGTCGTTGCCGTATAATCAGGCATGATCAGCTTCATTGAGACCAAGCTGTTCACGCGCTTGGTCGGCGAGCTGCTAAGCGACGAAGAGTACGCGCTGCTCCAACGGGCGCTCATCGAGAATCCGGAGATAGGGGACGTCGTTCCGGGTTCGGGCGGCGTTCGAAAGATGCGCTGGGGTATCTCCGGTCGCGGCAAGCGCGGCGGCCTCCGAGTCATCTATTTCCTCAGAACCAAGCATGGTCAGATATGGATGCTCACGCTCTACCCCAAGAACGTGGCCGAGAACGTTCCTGCAAACGTGCTTCGACAGATCAAGGATGAGATCGATGGCTAAGACCGCAGCAAAGCGAAACGTCGGAATCGAGATTCTGGAAGGTCTGCGCGAGCTGAAGCGGGGTGAAGTGGGTCGCGTGGTAAGCGTCCCTGCTGTCGCCACAATTCGCGAGCGAACTGGCCTGTCTCAGGCCAAGTTTGCGTCCCTTCTTGGAGTATCCGTTCGCACGCTACAGGAATGGGAGCAAGGCCGCCGTGCGCCCTCCGGTGCCGCCCGGACCCTGCTCATGGTCGCGGCACGAAACCCTCGTGTGCTCTTGGAAGTCGCGTAGCCAATGCGGGCTAACCCGGCGGTGAACACGGACGCGCCTCGGCGAGGCTTCGCCCGCCTCACGCGCGCCGGTTACCTTGCACGTTAGCTGGCACTAAAGATGGGAACCTCGCGATGTCCAAGTTGATCGCAATCATGTCCATGTCGCTCGACGGCTATGTCGCCGACCGCAACGGCGGGGTGGCTGAAGTGATGGGCTGGTACATGACCTCGGGGGACACAGAAGTTCGGACCGGTGGGTCGGACCCCATGACGCTCAAAATGTCTGAACCGAGCGCAAGGCACTTCCACGGTCTCACGGCAGAACTCGGTTCCGTACTCACCGGGCGGCGCACATTCGAGACCGCGGACGGTTGGGGTGGAAATCACGCTTGGGGACCGGCATTCGTGTTGACCCACCGCGTTCCCGCGGGATGGCCGAGACCCAACTCGACCGTTCACTTCGTGACCGACGGTATCGAGAGCGCGGTGGAGCAAGCCAAGGCCGCCTCGGACGGGAAGTCCGTAGGGGTCCACGGCGCTGACACCATCCAGCAATTGCTGAACGCTGGCCTGCTCGACGAAATCCACGTCGATATCGCGGCGCTCCTACTCGGCTCTGGAGTCCGACTTTTCGACCACCTCGCTGGCACACCAGTCGTCCTGGACAAGCCGACGGTCATCGCTGGCGTCGGCGTAACGCACCTACGCTACCCAGTACGCAAGGCGTAGCTCCGTTGTCGTGCCAGCTAACAACAGCATGCAGCGGGCGGCTTTCAGCCGCCGCTGATGCTGAGCGTTAGCCGGCGCTGGCAAAATGGTTTCTTCGATTGTGTCGCAGATCAGTGCGCTGGTTCTCTTCGTCGCCGGGCTCGTTCTGTTGTTTGCACCCGACGTGGTTCTTCCCGCCGTCGTCTCCGGCTTTCCAGTTTCCGGCGCATGGCTTGGCCAATTGCTTGCTGCGGCATGGTTCGGTGTGGCCGCGTTGAATTGGTTACAGCGGCGGGTTGTGTTGGGTGGCATCTACGGACGGCCTACGGTTCTTGCCAATGTGGCGCTATATTTCATCAGCGCTCTTAGTCTGCTCCGTGTGCTGCTGGGTCATGGTGCTACGCCGCTCCTATGGCTTGCGGTTGCTGTCGCAGGGTTGCTCGCGGCGGCCTATGGTGCGCTCTTGCTGTACGGACCGTTTGGTATTCCCGACCGTTCCACCGGCTGATTATTCGGTCAACCGGACGTGCCGGTTCGCACCATCTCATCCGCGAACGCCCCGTCGGTGCCGGTTACCTCAAGCGTTGGACCCAGTTGTGAAAGGAGTGAAATCGTGACTGATCCAATCCCGTGGCGGGTTCTTCGTTATCTGTATGGAGCGTACTATCTTCTCGTCGGCGCCTATGTTGCGTTGTCCCTCGTCGGTCTCCTTCCGCTACCGCACCCGAAGGTCAGCAACGCGTCTGCAGCATTTCAGGATGCGTTGGTCAAGACTGGATTCATGTTTCCTTTGCTTGCGTTCACCTATGTAGTATCGGCCTGTGCGCTGTTTTTCCACCGTACCGCGCCACTTGGCTTGGTGCTTTTGGCGCCTGTCGCGGTCGTCATCTTCTTTACGGACGCGGTCCTCGACTCTGCGTGGCCCTTGGGCACGCTGAACGCAGTGATCTTGGCAGCGTTGGCGTGGCACTTCTGGCCGGCGTATCGTCCACTCTGGAGTTACTCAGCCAAGAGCTAAGATGACACTTGGGCTTGGCAACTCAATTCAGCGTACGCGCTGCGCGTGCCGCTGATTTCGGGCGTTGAGCCGCACGCCGGCCCGAAGTCTTCTGTTGCGTGCGAGATTCGGGAAGCCATGACTACCAGGAGTTTCGTCGTATCCCACGCCAAGGATGCCGACTTCGAGCGCGGACTTCGCTCGTTCTTTGAGTACCGCGACCTTGGGATCAGGGATGCGACCGCTGGACGCGTCGTTGCCCACGTCATTCGTTCAGCAGCCGGCACCGACTTCTCCAGTCAGCCGCATCTTCACCACACCACGTTTCAGTTGGTATATGTCCTCAAGGGCTGGATCGAGTTTGAATATGAAGGTCACGGCCGAGTTCGCCTGGAAGCGGGATCTTGCGTGTACCAGCCGCCGCAGATTCGTCATCGCGAGATCGGCCACAGTGAAGATATCGAAATGCTTGAGGTCGTCTTGCCTGCGAATTTCGAGACCGAAAACGTCGTCTCCGTCGACGGCTAACATCGACGGTTGCCATGCGGACCAACCTTCCGGTCAACCTCGCGCGCCGGTTCACACCTCCTGTCCCGCGCGCATCCCGCCGGCGCGCAGGTCACCTGCAACGCTACGTCTCACAGGGCACGTCGGTGCAGCCCCACCGTCTCGTGACGCCGAAGGCAGTTACCATGTGTTTGGCGGCATCATAGGAGTGAACCGTGCGTGACGCGACAGTGAACGAGAGTGCGGAGTCCAGGAAGGCGGTCTTTCGGCGTTTGGTGGATATTTACGCTGCTGGCAACCTATCGGCGCTGGATGAAGTCATCGCCCCCGGCTACGTAGGGCACGCGTCTGCAGGTGACCGCAACCTGGACGGGTTTCGTCAGAGCATCGCGCACTTCCACGACCTCTTCATCTATGCCAAAGATTCGTTTCAAGTCGACGACCAGTTAGTCGACGGTGAGAAAGTTGCGACGCGCATGACAGCATATGTCAAAGTGCGCGCCACCGGAGAGCCGGTGACGCTGATCGGCATCAACATCGCGCGCATCGTGGACGGAAAGATCGTCGAAGAGTGGAATACGTGGGAGCAGCTTCAGCCGCCGAAGCGCCAAGACGCCGGTGATGGCTAACGCCTCGATCGAGGCGAGGCGTCATGTTTCGCCGGCCCGGTGATCGCTGCAGCAGGCGTTCAGAAGAACACTCACATGAGCTGGATTTGCCTTGTTCTCGCCGGACTCTATATGCCGTATGGACCGGGATTGGTGCGGCAGGAACCTTCCTGATCGGAGTGCTCCATTACGGCGGCCCGGCATCCTTCCTCCGGTACGGCGGTGTTGCGCTGATCATCGCCGGTGTCGTTCTCCTGAAGGTCGAGCACTGAGCGCCAACCCATTCATTCGGGTCGACGCGCTTCGCGACGCGGCCTGGGGCCGGCGCCAGGGGCGACGTTCCCCGTGACGAGAGCCCCGATCCAAGTCAGAACGGTGACTCTCCTGTCATCGACCCGGAGTCGAATCGGGCACGGATCCCGGTGCGATCGAAAGACTCGACCCGTCTTCGAGCATGCCGGAGAATGGCCATGAGCAAAGTATTCGTCAATGTTGGTCTTAGCCTCGACGGCTTCATGGCCCCGGAAGGGATGACCATCGAGCATTGGGATGAGCCCCAGTACAGGAACTGGGGCGCCAAGTGGGGCGCACCGGTGCCAACATCATATGCAAGAGGGTGTTCGACGGACCGCAGCGCATCCTCGAGCTTGCTCGGAAATCTGCCGGCAGTCGCGACATTCGCATTTCGGGTGGGGCGGACGCGATCCAGGAGTACCTGAATCCGGGTGCCGTCGACGAACTGGAAATCGCCTTGGCACTGGTGCTGTTCGGTGACGGGCGGCGTCTTTTCGAGAACCTGCGCGAGCCCGCGCCCCGTCGCCGCCGGTCAGCATGCATCCGGTCGCTCGGGAGGGCGCGTGGAGTTCGTCCCGGCGCGAGTCAAGTGCGGGAGGCGGCGCCTCGCTGTGTATCGGCCAATGCGAGGAAAGGCCGGCGTCCCTTCGCCTCGCGTTCAGGTCGAAGACCCGCGGGCAGGTCCGGGCCCTCCACCGTGCCGCTCGGGCGGCAGGCGGCAAGGACAATGGTGCATCGCGTCTTCGACCGCACTATCATGCCAGCTACTATGCCGCTTTCGTCATCGGCCCCGACGGGCATAACATCGAAGCGGTCAGCCACTCACTATTGAAAGGACGATCCATTGGCAAAACCCAACTATGCATTCGCGAAGCGGCAACGTGACCTTGCCAAGCAGCAGCGAAAGGAGGAGAAGCGCAAGAGGAAGGCGGAGCCAGCGACCGAGCCCGCGCAGCCGTCGCCACCGCTGACCGAATCGCAATCGCCGCCGGGCGACAAGGCCGGCGACTAGGTCCTTTCTCTTTGCGCACGGGTCCGGTGCAGCGTCGGCGGGGTGGCTTCATAGGGAGGTTTCGTGTTCAAGCGCATCGACCACATCGAAGTGCTGACGGCTGCACCTGAGCGCACCGTCTCGTTCTATGCGGGCGTGCTCGGCTTCCGCGAACGCGAGCGCATGCGCATTCCCGCGACCCCTTCCGGGCCGCTGGAAATCGTCTACCTCGAGCTTGGCGGAACGATGCTCGAGGTGATGTGCTATCCGGAGGCGCAATCGATCCCATGTCGCGATGCGGGGCCGCGCCTGGGCTGGCAGTGCCTCGCCGTAGAGGTAGACGACATGGACGGCGCGCTGAATATGCTCAAGGAGAGCGGCGTGGAGGTCACATGGGGGCCGGTCAAGCGTCCCGGCTATGCGCGCGCCGAGATTCGCGATCCCGACGGCAATCCGATCGAACTGCGTCAGTGGTATCGGCGCTGACGAGCGGAAGCGGTGTCCGATACCTCGGGATCGCCTGCATTCTGCGGTATCCCGCAGAACGTCCTGCGCCAAGCTCGCGCGCGAGGTCGCTGCCCCGCAATCGGCGGACCGGTGCGCGCAGAAGTCCGATGGCGGCCCGTTGCGGCAAGGCCGGACTCAACGCCAAGTTTGAGAGGGGAGCACGATGAGCGATGGAAAGGCGGTACCCGAGACGAAAGGCGTTACGGTGGAGTTGCTCGCGACGGTCGACCTCGGCCCCGAGATCGACGGCATGGCCGGGCGTCAGCTCCGCATGCGCATGGTGACGATCGAGCCTGGGGGTGTTTTCGGCCCGATGCACGACCACAAGGACCGGCCCGGCACCGTCTACGTCCTGCGGGGAACGATCACCGATCACCGCAATGGGATCGCCACCGACTACGGCCCGGGAGTGGGTTGGGCCGAGGACAGGAATACCCTGCACTGGCTCGAGAACCGCGGGGCTGTTCCGGCGGTGGAGATCTCGGTCGATATCGTCAGACAGGGGTGAGCGCGCGGCCGCGTCAATGACTTCGGCATCCACCGGCGAGCTTCCGCAGTCTGCCCGGCGCGTCCAGCAGGCCCTCGATGAACTCGGGGTGCCCTCGCGCGTCGTGATCCTTCCGCACTCGACGCGAACCGCGGCGGACGCCGCGGCGGCGATCGGGTGCTCGGTCGCGCAGATCGTCAAGTCGCTCGTCTTTCGGGCCACCTCCGGCGCCGCGGTCCTGGTCCTCGCCTCGGGAGTCAATCGTGTCGACGTCGATCTGCTCGCAACGCACGCCGGCCAGCCGCTCGGCAAAGCCGATGCGGATTTCGTGCGCAGCGCGACCAGCTTCGCGATCGGCGGGGTGGCGCCGGTCGGTCATCCACAGCCGCTGATGACGTTCATCGATCGCGACCTGCTCGAACTCGGCACGCTGTGGGCGGCGGGCGGGACGCCGCACTCGATATTCTCGCTGTCGCCGGTGGAGCTCGTCCGTGTCACGGGCGGCCGCGTCGTTTCGGTGGCCGAGCGCACGGCCACGAGCGGATAGGGCCGAGGCAGCGTCCGCCTGACGGCGGCGAGCCCGGTCTGACCCGCACTCGCGATGCAGTCCAACCGAAGCCTTGAGTTCTTCGACCGGCAGTTCCGGCGTCAGGTCGAGGCCCGCGACTTCGAGCTCAACCCGTTCGAGCAGCTCGTGCTTCCCCATCTTTCGGGGACCATGCTCGACTTCGGATGCGGCCTCGGGAACCTCGCCATCGCCGCCGCACGCTCGGGCTGCACCGTCTCGGCACTGGACGCGAGCCCGACTGCGATCGGCCACCTTCGCGACGCCGCCCGTCGCGAGGCGCTTCCGGTGTCGGCGCAACTTGCCGATCTCAGCACCTATCGCATCGCCGCTCGCTTCGACTCGGCCGCCTCGATCGGACTGCTCATGTTCTTTGACTGTTCGACCGCACGCCGGCAGCTCGACGAGATCAAGGGATGCGTCCGCCCGGGAGGTGTCGCCGCCGTAAACGTTCTCATCGAGGGGACAGACTACATGGACATGTTCGACCCCGCGGGATACTGCCTGTTCAGTCCTGCAGAAATCCTCGCCTCGTTCGAAGGCTGGCAGTTGCTCGCCGACGCACGCCACGTCTTTCCGGCACCGGGAGACACCACCAAGTCGTTCATGACCATCGTCGCCCGCAAACCCGCGACGTGATCCGCTGACGTCGACCGAGCCATTCATGTCCGCTCTCCGCTGGTCCGTGGTGCCGAGCGGAGTAGCGGCGTTTCCATCCGTTGTATTCTCGATTCTGCTTATCCGGCCGTATCGCCGATTGACAACCATCGCCGCGCTGCTGCTCGCGCCATGTTCGGCCGCGACGTTGCTGTTGCTGCGTGCGGTCGACCAAGCGGCCCTCATCCGGTACACCGGCACCGTGCTGAACATCGTCGCGAAATCCGTCGGGGACGGCCGTGAGCATCGCGAAGGATTCTGCGTCGGTACCTTCCACCGATGGGTCAGCGCAACCCCGTGCGAACGGAACCGTGAGCGCTTGTCGTCGAACCACCGGCCTTCAGCGCCGCGCTAGGCGAACTCGGCAGATTCCCGCGCACCGGCCCGGCCACCACCGCAGCGGACGACTGCATTCGTGCAAGGGTGCTGCTCGCCATTGGGTCTGGCGCCACGCGAACTCGCGGTGGCCAATCCGAATGGGCTGGGTCACGGACATTCCGTCCATAGCACGTTGCGCGGCATCCCGGCGACACGTCAGCATGTCGAAGCCACCCCATGACAGGCGGCAAAGCTTCATAGTGCGGATGTATCAGATTCATACGGACAATATCTTGGACGTATCACATGGCCGGGACGACTCTCATGCCTGTCCCAACCCGTTGGTCGTACTCGTCCAGGAGGCGAACTCATGTCAACCCCATCCCAATGCCCGTTCAACCACGCCGCCGGCGCCGGCCCGACGAACCGCGACTGGTGGCCCAATCAACTGCGGCTCGATCTGTTGCGCCAGCATTCCTCGCAATCCAATCCGATGGGCCCGGACTTCGACTACGCCAAGGCGTTCAGGACGCTCGACTTTGCGGCGTTGAAGAAGGACCTCAGGGTGCTGATGACCGATTCGCAGGACTGGTGGCCGGCCGATTACGGGCACTATGGACCGCTGTTCCTGCGCATGGCGTGGCACGGTGCCGGTACCTACCGCATTGGCGACGGTCGCGGTGGCGCGGGACACGGGCAGCAACGCTTCGCACCGCTCAACAGCTGGCCCGACAATGTGCTGCTCGACCGGGCGCGACGCCTGCTTTGGCCCGTCAAGGAGAAGTACGGCCGCAGCATTTCCTGGGCGGACCTGTACGTCCTCGCCGCCAACGTCGGACTGGAGACCATGGGTTTCAAGCCATTCGGCTTCGGCGGTGGACGTACGGACCAGTGGGAGCCTGACAACTCGGTGTACTGGGGCTCAGAAGGTACGTGGCTCGCCGACCAACGCCAAGGCACCGAGCGCGAGAAACTCGAAAATCCGCTGGCCGCCGTGCAGATGGGGCTTATCTACGTCAACCCGGAAGGCCCCGGCGGCAAGCCCGACCCACTGGCCTCGGCACAGATGGTGCGCGAAACCTTTGCCCGCATGGCCATGAACGATGTCGAAACCTTTGCGATCACCGCGGGTGGCCACACCTTCGGCAAGGCCCACGGCGCGGGCTCGGCCACTCATGTGGGCCCTCCTCCGGAAGCCGCGGGCATCGGCGCGCAGGGTCTGGGCTGGGTGAGTTCGTACGAGAGCGGAAAGGGCGGTGACGCAATCGGCAGCGGCCTCGAAGGGTCCTGGACACCCACGCCGACGACGTGGGACATGAGCTACCTGGAGGTGCTGTATGGAAACGAATGGATTACGGCACGCAGCCCTGCTGGAGCCACGCAGTGGGTTCCGGCCAGGAATACCGACAGCAACATGGCGCCCGCGGCCGATGACCCGAGCCGGAAGGTGCCGATCATGATGACCGACGCAGACATGGCTCTGCGCTACGACCCCGCGTACGAGAAAATCGGCCGCCGCCTCCTCGCGCACCCCGAGGAATTCGCCGATGCCTTCGCCCGCGGCTGGTTCAAGCTGACCCATCGCGACATGGGCCCGAAAACGCGTTACCTCGGCCCGGAAGTGCCAAAGGAAGACCTGATCTGGCAGGACCCCATCCCGGCGGTCGATCACAGGCTGGTCGATGAAAAGGATGTCGCCGCGCTCAAGACCACGGTACTCGGTTCGGGCTTGAGCACGTCCGAACTGGTCTCCATCGCCTGGGCGTCGGCGTCCACCTTTCGCGGTTCGGACAAGCGCGGCGGCGCCAACGGCGCGCGCATTCGCCTGGCTCCGCAGAAGGACTGGGAGGCCAACCAACCCGCGCAACTGGCCAATGTGCTCAAGACTCTCGAGAGCATCCAGGGTGAGTTCAACAAGCTCGCCGGCGGCGGCAAGAAGATCTCGATGGCCGATCTGATCGTGCTGGCCGGGTGTGCCGGCGTCGAGAAGGCAGCCGAAGCTGGCGGCGTCAACATCAAGGTTCCGTTCACCCCGGGACGCATGGATGCGCGGCAGGATCAGACCGACGTCGAATCCTTCGCGGTGCTCGAACCCCGGGCCGATGGTTTCCGCAACTACCTGAAGGCCGGGCTCATGGTGCCTGCCGACGCTTTGCTGATCGACAAGGCGCAACTGCTGACCCTGACGGCACCCGAAATGACGGTATTGGTCGGCGGTATGCGCATGCTGGACGCCAACGCCGGGCACTCGCCGCACGGCGTCTTCACCGACCGGCCCGGCACCCTCTCGAACGACTTCTTCGTCAACCTGCTCGACATGCGCAACGAGTGGAAGGCTACCTCACCTGACGAAGCCGTGTTCGAACTGTGCGACCGCAAGACCGGCAAGGTGAAATGGACGGCGACCCGCGTCGATCTCATCTTCGGTTCCAATTCCGAGCTACGCGCGCTGGCCGAGGCGTACGGCAGTGCCGACGCAAAGGAGAAGATGGTGCAGGACTTTGTGGCGGTTTGGAACAAGGTGATGAGCCTCGATCGCTTCGACCTCTGCTGATCGAGACTGGGGCGGCTTGCTGGTTTTCCCGTCATCAGCGAAACGTCGAATCAAGCAACGGTTCAGTGGTGGTGTGGCGCCACCGCTGAACCGGATCGGCCGCGCCGCTCAAGCGCCGGGCGGCTATGCGGCCAGCGATATGATGCGGTAGTGTTTCGCGAATCCGCCGGAGAACAAGGATGTGCCGCCTGCGCATCGCATTCGGTGATGAGCCGCCCGCAGTGCGGCGGGACAATTGCGCCGCCCGGAACCCCGGGTAACATGGCGTAGCGAAGTGGCGACCGTGCCGGTCATCCGCCGTGGCCGGCATCCGGCACCGCAGACCGTTCTCACCAACGTTCACACGCAAGCCGTACACCCTGAGGTATGTCAATGCATCTCGGGCCCCACGCATTCACGCTCCGCCAGCTCCAGTACGTCGTCGCAGTTGCCGACTCGCTGAGCTTCCGCAAGGCGGCGGAGTCGTGCCACGTGTCGCAGCCGTCGCTCAGCGCCCAGCTCGCTCAAATGGAGGACGCGCTTGGCGTGCGGCTCTTCGAGCGCGACCGGCGCCGGGTCATCGTCACCGGAGCCGGCCGCGAAATCATCGAGCGAGCGCGGGTGGTCCTGCGCGAAACCGACGATCTCATCGAACTCGCGCGGCGTTCGGCCGATCCGCTCTCGGGCACCCTGCGCATCGGCGTGATCCCGACCATTTCGCCCTACCTGCTTCCGCGCCTTGCCACAGTGCTTCGGTCGGCTTATCCGCGCCTCACCATCCTGTGGGTCGAGGACAAGACCGAGGTTCTCGTGCGCAGCCTCGACGCCGGCACGCTCGACGCTGCGCTCGTCGCACTCGAGGCCGAAATCGGGGATGTCGAGCGCGAAGTCATCGGCTCGGATCCGTTCGTCCTCGCAACGCCGCTCGGTCACCGGCTTGGCGCGAAGACGTCGTCGGCAAAGCCGTCCGAACTGAAGGACGAGCCCGTGCTCCTGCTCGACGACGGCCACTGCTTCCGCGAGCAGGCCCTCGCGTTCTGCTCCGATGCGAAGGCACACGAGCTCGAGTTCCGTGCAACCAGTCTGTCGACGCTCGCGCAGATGGTTGCCGGCGGCGCCGGCGTCACGTTGCTTCCGGAGCTCGCCGTACCGACCGAGACGAAGCGCGCGGAGATCGCCATCAGGCCGTTCGCGCGGCCGACGCCGAAACGGACGATCGCACTCGTGTGGCGACGCCGCTCGCCGCTCGGTGCCGCGCTGCGCGAGCTCGCAGCCACGGCCCGCGCTGCATACGGTCACGCCGTGCGCACAGGCACCCGACACAAGGGGCGGCCGCCCGCGCTCGAAGTTCAAAGAAAGGGGATGGCGAGATGACGAACGACAAGGCAGCTTCGCTCGCTGCGCGACTCATCCGCAACTTTCACGACGTACCGCGCAAACGACTGACTCGCGAGCCCCACTACGACTGCGAGTCAGTGCGCCTTGCGCAGGGTACCGCGGCGCGGAAGCTTGGCGCGTCGTTCGACGTCGTCGCACCAGGCAAGCGAAGCTGCCCATACCATCTGCATCATGCCCAGGAGGAGATGTTCGTGATTGTCGAAGGCGACGGTGCGCTGCGCGTTGCCGGCGAGATGCTTCCGGTCAAGTCCGGCGACGTCATCTTCGTCCCAGCCGGGCCGGACTACCCGCACCAGATCCTCAACACGTCGAACCGGCCGCTCAAGTACCTTTCGATCAGTACAATGGAGCAGCCCGAGATCTGCGAATACCCGGACTCGGGCAAGTTCCTCGCCGAGTGCAGCCTCGATGGCACGAAGCCGTTCGAGACGATCGGCCGGCGCGGCACAAACCTCGACTACTGGGACGGGGAGCCCTGAGGCGCGATGGCCACACCCGAAGACCGTCTCGCTGAACTCGGCTATTCGCTGCCGGAACCGCTGAAGCTCCCGCCCGGGGTGGCGCTTCCGTTTCCGTGGGTGCGCGTCGTAGGAATGCGTGCGCTCATCTCGGGACACGGCCCGACCGATGCCCATGGCCATCTCGCCCAGCCACTCGGCAAGGTCGGCACCGAAGTCAGCGAGAACGAGGCGTACGTCGCAGCGAGGCTCGCCGGCCTCGCGATCCTCGGCAGCCTGAAGCGCGAGCTCGGCTCGCTCGCGCGTATCGCGCGGTGGGTGCGCGTATTCGGCATGGTGAATTCGGCGCCCGGGTTCAACCGCCAGCCGGCTGTCATCAACGGTTGCTCCGACCTGATCCTCGACGTGTTCGGGCGTGAGCGCGGCGCCCACGCGCGCAGCGCCGTCGGCCTCGCCGAACTGCCGTTCCGCATCCCGGTCGAGATCGAGGGTGAGGTCGAGATCGATGCCTGACTCTCCGATCGAGGGCGGCTGCGATTGCCGCGCCGTGCGGTACCGGATGGAGAGCGCCCCGCTGTTCGTCCATTGCTGCCATTGCCGCTGGTGTCAGCGCGAATCGGGCTCGTCGTACGCGCTCAACGCGTTGATCGAGTCCGATCGCGTCACCGATCTCGGGCGGGCGCCCGGCCTCATCGACACGCCGTCGGCGAGCGGACGGGGACAGACCGTCGCGCGCTGCCCCGTATGCAGGGTCGCACTCTGGAGCCATTACGCCGGAGCAGGTCCGCTCATCAAGTTCGTTCGCGTGGGAACGCTGGACGATCCCGACGCGCTGCCGCCCGACATACACATCTTCACCGCGACGAAGCAGCCCTGGATCGTGCTCCCTGTCGAGACGCCGGCCGTGCCCGCGTACTACGATCGCGACGAGCACTGGCCGAAGGCGAGCCTCGAGCGCAGACGCGCGATCCTGCCGCAGATCGAGGCCTGGCGTGCAACGCGGGAACGGCACGGATAAGAACCGCGGCACCGGCGAGGACCTGTCGACCGACATCATGACCGAGCGTGAACGAAAGGTTCAAGCGATTGCACCGGACCGCGCGGTGATGACGACGCAGCGCCTGCCCTACTTCGTCGGCATCTCGGGCCGGACGGTCGATGCGACCGGGCTCTCGATGCACGTCGTCGTGATCCCGCCGGGCGGGCGCGCGGACCCCCACGTCCACGTCGGCTACGAGACGGGCATCTACGTGCTCGAGGGCGAGGTCCTCACGCGATGGGGAGCGCGCCTCGAGCACGAGGTGGTAAGCCACCCGGGTGAGTTTCTCTACGTGCCGCCCGGTGTCCCGCACGAGGCGATCAACCTCAGCGCGACTGTCCCGGCGCGCGCGATCGTCGCGCGCAACGATCCCGAGGAGCAGGACAAGGTGCAGCGCTACGACCCGCCCGTACCCGCCGCCGGAGGTGAGCGGTGACCGAAGTCGCCGAAGCTGCGAAGCCTTGGCACCTCCGATTCGCGAAGGAGTGCAACAACCGCGCGTGGGAGCTGAGCGTGCGCGCGCGCACGCCCGAAGAGGATCGCGAGATGCTCGATGCCGCGCACACCTCCGCCTGGCACTGGGCGAAGGTCGGAACCGGGCAGCAGCGGATGCGCGCGGCGATGCTGCTCGCCGAGGTGCACGCGCTCCTCGGCCATGGCCAGGCCGCGCTCGCTCTCGCGAAGCCGATGCACGACCATTTCACCCGGCGCGACGATACGCCCGACTGGGAGCTCGCGTTCGCGCATACAGTCCTCGCGCACGCGGCGCATGCGGCCGGCGATGCCGGTCTCCACCGGGCGGTGTATCGTGATGCGACAGCTGCGATTGCCCGCATTGCCGGCGAAGAAGACCGGCGCATCGTCATGGAGACGTTCCAGCATGTTCCGCGTCCGTGAATCGCTCGCGGCCCCGCCACGGGGCCACGCGTCATGATCTCCGCGGCCGAGGCCCTCGCGCGGCTGCAGGAAGGCAACCGGCGCTTCGTCGCCGACATCCGCAGCAACAAGACGGCGCCGACCCAGTCGCGCCGAAGCGAACTCGTCGCCGGGCAGGCGCCCTTCGCGGTCATCTTCAGCTGTTCGGATTCGCGCGTGCCGGCGGAGATCGTCTTCGACCAGGGCCTGGGCGACCTCTTCGTGATCCGGGTCGCCGGCAACGTCGTCGCCCCCTCGCTGGTCGGAAGCGTCGAGTTCGCCGCCGCGCACTTCGCGACCCCGCTGGTCGTGGTGATGGGACACACGCAGTGCGGAGCGATCCTCGCCACCGTGGAAGAACTCGAGCAGCCCGCTGAACAGCGCTCACCCAATCTGCGCTCGATCGTCGACCGCGTCCGGCCTTCGGTCGAGACACTGCTCGCGACCGAACTGCGCCACGACCGCGCGGCGCTGATCCGCGAGTCGGTGCGGGCCAACGTTCGCGCGTCGGCCGCGCACCTGCGCCACGGGTCGGAGGTTCTCGACGGGCTGATCGAGACCCGTGGGCTTCGCGTGGTCGGTGCCGAGTACTCCCTCGAAACCGGGGAAGTCGACTTCTTCGACGGCCTGCCCCTACGGTAGCCGCCACCGGCCATCGGCGCACACCCTGTGCCTCAAGATCTGGCAGAGCGCGTCATGCACGGTCGTCACGACACGCGTGCGATGCGCGCTGCGCACGACCTCGCACACCTGACGCCCGCGTACTTCGGCCTCGTGATGGCGACCGGCATCGTGTCGCTCGCCGCCGACCTCGAAGGATGGCCCCGTCTCGCACGCGCGCTGTTCTGCGTCAACCTCGCCTTCTATGCCGGACTGTGGGTCCTGTTCGTGCTGCGCTTCGCGCGCTTCAGGTCGCGCGTCTACGACGATGTCGTCGATCACCTGCACGGACAGGGCTTCTTCACGACGGTCGCGGGCTCGAGCCTCATCGGCAGCCAGTTCGTGCTGCTCGCGGGCGACGACCTCACCGGAGCCGGATTCCTCGTCGTCACGGTGATCCTGTGGGTGGTGTTCACCTACACGATCTTCACTGCACTCACCATCAAGGAGCGCAAGCCCACGCTCGACCAGGGCATCAGCGGCGGGTGGCTCCTCGCCGTGGTTGCGACCCAGTCGATTGCCGTGCTTGCCGCGCTCCTCGCGGCGCGCTTCGGCCAGCCCTACCGGCAGACACTCAACTTCTTCGCGCTCTCGGCGTGGCTGTGGGGCGGCATGCTGTACATCTGGCTGATGTCGCTGATCTTCTACCGCTACGCGTTCTTCCGCTTCTTCCCCGGCGACCTCGCGCCACCCTACTGGATCAACATGGGCGCGATGGCCATTTCGACGCTCGCGGGCTCGCTGCTCATCACCAACGCGCCCGAGGCGCCGTACCTTACGTCGCTGCTGCCCTTCGTCAAGGGATTTACAATCTTCTACTGGGCGACCGGGACGTGGTGGATCCCGATGCTGGTGGTGCTCGGCATCTGGCGTCACGTGTACAAGCGCTTCCCGCTCACCTACGATCCGCTCTACTGGGGGGTGGTGTTCCCGCTCGGCATGTATGCGGCGTCGACCCGCCAGATGCGCTCCGCCATGCACTTCGACTTCCTCGACTTCATCCCGCCGACGTTCTTCGTCATCGCCCTCATTGCATGGGCTTTGACGCTGCTCGGGCTGGTCACATCGCTCGTGCGCCGCTATCGGCCGCGCATCGCAGACGAGTAGGAGCGGCGAGATGCATGACAGCGGCGCCCACCGAACATCGCGTGCACTCGCGTGGCTCGGCCGGCGCTCGCGCGCCGCCCGCAGCGGACCCGGACCGTCGCTCGACCGGAGCTGGGTTCGCAAGCGGCTGGCCGACTGTGCGGCGGGCGCCGGGGGCGAGGCGTCCGCACGCAGCCGCGTCGCCGAACTCGCGGCGGCCTATCGTGCCCTCGACGATGCAGGCCGGCGCGCGTTCCTCGAACTGGTTGCCGAACAGGGGCGCGACGACGACGATCGCGCGACCGCACCGCTCGCCCGCGCCTGGCTCGAGGCGACCGGGGTCGAGCGGCAGCTCGCCGCAACGCGGCTGCGCGCCGCGCTCGCGGGCTCGCCGATGCGCATCCTGAGGGAGTTCAACTTCCTGCCCGAGGGCGTCAAGTTCCTCGTCGACCTGCGTGCCGACGCGATCAGGCTAAGCCCGGTCCACGACGCGCTGCGCGTGGTCAGCGACGGACTCTATGCGCTGTTCCAGGACTGGTTCGCTCTCGGCAACCTGGAGCTTCGCCGGATCACCTGGCAATCACCGGCCGCGCTGCTCGAGCGCCTGATGGCCTACGAAGCCGTGCACGAGATCCGCTCGTGGCTCGACCTTCGCCACCGACTCGAATCCGACCGGCGCTGCTACGCGTTCTTCCATCCGCGAATGCCGCAGGAGCCGCTGGTGTTCGTCGAGGTGGCACTCACCCCGGGAATCGCGACGGCGGTCGCGCCACTGCTCGACGAGGCCGCCCCTGCGGTCGATCCGCGCGAAGCGACGACCGCGGTGTTCTACTCGATCTCGAGCACGCAGCCGGGCCTGCGTGGCGTCCCCTTCGGGGGCTTCCTGATCAAGCGTGTCGTCGCCGACCTCGTTGCCGAATATCCGCGCCTGTCGACCTTCGTCACGCTGTCCCCGGTACCCGGGTTCCGGCGCTGGCTCGAGGGCCACCCGGAAGGCGCACCCGCGGCCACCCCGGCTGCCGGCGAGGATTCCGGCGAGGCGCTCACTGCGCTCTGCGCATACTACCTGGTGACGGCAAAACGCAGCGGGCGGCCGCTCGACCCGGTCGCCCGCTTCCATTTTTCGAACGGTGCGCGCCTCGATCGCGTAAACTGGCGGGCGGATGCGTCGCCGCGGGGACTCGCGCAGTCGTTCGGCATCATGGTGAACTACCGCTACGAGCCCGCGGACATCGAAGACAATCACGAGGCGTATTCGCGCGACGGCCGGCTCGCCGTTTCGAGCGGCGTGAGGCGGCTTTTGCGCAAGGGTCCGGAGACGGATTGACTGGCGATGCTGAAGGAGGAGTGACGATGGCAACGATGACAAGGAGGTTGTGCGCGCTCGTGCTGATCCCGGCCGTGGGCTGGCTCTTCGGATCGGCGGCGCTCGCGGCACCGATGGTGCTGAAGATCTCGCACCAGTTCCCGGCCAACACCGATTTCCGCGATCAGGTCGCGCAGAAGTTCGCCAAGGAAGTCGAGGCGCGCACGCACGGCGCGATCACGTTCCAGATCTATCCGGGTGCGTCGCTGTACAAGCCGACGCAGCAGTTCGACGCGATGGCAACCGGCGCGCTCGACATGTCGGTCTACCCGCTCGCCTACTCGGGCGGCAAGGTGCCCGGCGCCAACCTCACGCTGATGCCGGCGCTGATCAGGAACTACAAGCAGGCCTACGACTGGGAAGGCTCGCCGATCGGCGACTGGCTCGAGAAGTACCTCGACGAGCACGGCGTGAAGATCATCACCTGGATCTGGCAGGCGGGCGGCGTCGCGTCGCGCGACAAGGCGATCCTCGTGCCGGCCGACGTGAAGGGCCTCAAGGTGCGCGGAGCGGGCAAGGAGATCGAGCTGATGCTGCAGGCTGCCGGCGCGTCGATCGCGACGTTCCCGTCGAGCGAGACCTACAACGCGATGCAGTCGGGCGTCGTCGACGCGCTGTGGACGTCGAGCGCCTCGCTGATGAGCTTCCGGCTCCCCGAGGTCGCGAAGAACGTGACGACCGCTCGCGATCACACGTTCTGGTACATGTTCGAGCCTCTGCTGATGTCGAAGGCGACCTGGGACAAGCTCACCCCCGACCAGCAGAAGATCGTCAAGGAAGTCGGACATTCGCTGCAGGCCTACGCGCTCGAGGCGTGCAAGGCCGACGACCAGAAGGTCGCCGAGGTGTTCGCGAAGGCCGGCGACAAGGTCTACGACATGAACGAGCAGCAGTTCAACGAGTGGAAGGCCCTCGCCGAGAAGAGCGCCTGGAAGAGCTTTGCCGATTCGATGAAGGACGGCGCGAAGCTGATCGAGATGGCGAACGCCGTCAAGTGAGCGAGCGCCCTCGCTCCACGGCCCGGCCGCCGGCCGGGTCGTGCACCGGCTGAGGCAGCCCGCGGCGCACCCCGCCACCGCGCAGCCGTCGGCCGGCCTCCTCAGGAGAAACCCTTGCGCAGCGCGTGGAAGGCCTTCGCACGCGTCGTCGGGCGTGCCAACGCGTTCTTCGGCCTCGTCGGCGGACTCCTCATCGTCGTATCCTGCGTGGCGATCAGCTACGAGGTGTTCTCGCGCTACTACCTGAAAGCGCCGCACACCTGGTCGCTCGAGTTCAACATCTTCCTGCTCGTCGCCGCGACGTTCCTCGCCGCCGGGTTCACGCAGATGCGCCGCGGTCACGTCGGCACCGAAGTGCTCGAGTCGGTGATGTCCGCGCGCTGGAACCGCCTGCGCATTCTCGCCGGTGACGTCCTGTCGCTCGCGCTGTGCGCCTTCCTCGCCGTGAAGGTTTGGCAGTACGCGTGGCAGGCGTGGAGCGAGGGCTGGACCACCGACTCGGTGTGGGCGCCGCACCTGTGGATCCCGTACTCCTTGATGGGTGCCGGGCTGACGCTGATCACCGCCGAGTACGTGGTGCAGGTGGTGGAGGCGGTCACCCGCGGCGACGCGGGAAGCGGAGGAAACGGGCAATGACACCGCACGAACTCGCGCTGCTCTTCGTCGCCGTCGCGCTGGTGCTGCTGCTCTCCGGCATGCCGGTCGCGTTCGCGCTCGGCGTCGTGTCGGTCACCTTCATGGTCGGCTTCATGCCGGCGGCGAACATCAGCGACCTCGCCGAGATGCTCTACCACGGGATGAGCGACTTCACGCTGCTCGCAATTCCGCTGTTCCTGCTGATGGGGGACGCGATCGGCAAGACGCGGGCCGCCACCGATCTCTACGAATCGGCCTACCGCTGGCTGTACCGGCTGCCCGGCGGGCTCGGCATCGCCAACGTTGTCGGGTGCTCGATCTTCGCCGCGATGTGCGGGTCGAGCACGGCCACCGCCGCGGCGATCGGCGCGATGGGCATTCCGGAGATGAGAAAGCGCGGCTACTCGGGCGGGCTCGCCGGCGGCCTCGTCGCCGCGGGCGGAACGCTCGGCATCCTCATCCCGCCGTCGATCACCTTCATCCTCTACGGGATCGTCGTCGAGCAGTCGATCGGACAACTGTTCATCGCCGGGATCGTTCCGGGCGTCCTGCTCGCGACGCTGTTCGCCATCTGGGTCGGCTACAAGGCGCACCGCGACAACCGTTCGCGACGCGGCGACACGGGTGCGATCGCGCGCGAGCACTTCACGCTCGCCGAGCGGATGGAGTCGCTGCCGCGTCTGTTGCCGTTCGCGGTCATCATCACCGTGGTGATGATCACGCTCTACGGCGGCTTCGCGACGCCCTCCGAGGTTGCCGGCGTCGGTGCCTTCGCGACGATCGTCATGGTGGCGATCGTCTACCGCTGCTGGCGCTGGCCGGACGTGAAGCCGATCATCCTCGGCACGGCGGGCGAATCGTGCATGCTGATGATGATCATCGCGATGTCGTTCCTGTTCACCTACGTGATGAGCTACCTGCACATCACGCAGGACATGACGCAGTGGCTGGTCACGCTGCACATGTCGAAGTGGGAGTACCTGTTCTGGATGGACCTCCTCGTCGTGCTGCTCGGCTTCTTCCTGCCGCCCGTCGCGATCATCCTGATGGTGACTCCGGTGATCATGCCGGGGCTGCTCGCGCATGGCTTCGATCCGATCTGGTTCGGCGTCAACATGACGATCCTGATGGAGACCGGGCTCATCCATCCGCCGGTCGGCCTCAACCTGTTCGTGATCCAGGGCATCGCACCCGACATCGGGCTCAAGGAACTCGTGCTCGGCGTGCTGCCGTTCATCGTGATCATCCTGCTCTTCGTCGTCGTGCTGTCGATCTTTCCGCAGATCGCGACCTGGCTGCCGCACGCGTTCTTCAAGCACTGACGGCGCAGCCGCGCATGGCGAGCGCGCGGCGCGTCAGTCGCCGAGCGGATGGAACGCGTCCTGCGGGCAGCGCAGGCCGATCCTCGCCCCGGGCACCGCCGCGAGTGCGCGAAGCTGCGCCGAGGTCGCCCACGCAATGATCGGGAAACCCGCGTCGCAGCGAAGGCGCAGGAGCGGCCCCCGCTGCCCGACCTCTCGCACCGTCGCGTCGAACGCGACCTCCCCCGGCAGCGCGGAGGCGCCGGGAGCCCCGAGCGCGATCTCCGCGGCGCGCAGGCTCAGCCTCATTCGGGTTCGCGGCGCCGCGGTGATCCGCGCCAGCGGGACGACGATCGCGGGCGGCACGCCGATTTCGACCGCCAGGCCCGCACCGTTCGCGCGGACCACGCCTTCGACGATGTTCTCGATGCCGAGCAGGCGCGCCACGCGGGCGTTGCGCGGTGCCGCGAACACCTCGGCCGCGGTGCCCGCCTGGACGACGGCGCCGCCGTCGACGATCGCCACGCGATCGGCGAGGGCATGGGCCTCCGCATGGTCGTGCGTCACGTAGAGCGCCGGCAGCCGGGCCTCGCGCAGGAACGACGCGAGCTCGTCGCGCAGCGCGTCGCGTGTCAGCGCATCGAGCGCCGAGAACGGCTCGTCGAAGAGGAAGAGCTCGGGATCGGTGGCGAGCGCCCGGGCGAGCGCCACCCGCTGCTTCTCGCCGCCTGAGAGCGCGCCCGGCCTGCGTCCGGCGAGGGCAGCGAGGCCGAAGCGATCGATCAGCGAGGTGACGCGCCGCTCGTGCTCCGCACGGCCGGACTCCCGCGCGCCGCCGGACGTCGTCCCGAACGCGATGTTCTGCCTTACGGTGAGGTGCGGGAACAGTGCGAAATTCTGGAACACGTAGGCGATGCGGCGAGCCTCGGGGGAAAGCCGCGTGACGTCGCGACCGCCGATCTCGATGCGACCGCGCAGCGGGCGATGAAAGCCCGCGACGGTCTCGAGGAGCACGCTCTTGCCCGCGCCGTTGGGGCCGAGGAGCACCAGCACTTCCCCGCGCGCCGCCGCAAGGGACACGTCGGAGAGCTCGAATGCGCCGAGCCTCAGCGCGAGGCCATCGGTGCGGATTCCGTCGGTCCGGATTCCGTCGGTCCGGGTTCCGCCGGCGCTCATCGACCGAAGCCCCGTGTCCGCCTTCGGCCATACGCGAACTGCCGCAGCACGACGAAGAGCACGAGCACGATGACGAGGAACAGCACCGCGGCGCCGACAGCATCGCTCAGGCCGAAGCGCAGGAACATCTCGTAGATCCTGATCGGCGCCGTCATCGGATAGTAGGCGAGCATCGCGACCGAAGCGAACTCGCTGATCGCGCGCGCGAACGTGAGCGTGACCCCGGCCATGATGCCGCGCCACGCGAGCGGCAGCACGATGCGGACGAACACGCGTCCGGGCCGCGCGCCAAGCGTGCGCGCCACCTTGACGAGGTGCGGGTCGACCCCCTCCTCGAAACCCACCCGTGCCGCGTTGACGAGATAGGGCAGGCTCACGAACAGCATCGCCACGACGATGCCGGCGAAGGTTCCCCAGAAGCGCAGGCCGAGCCACTCGGCTGCCGGGGCACCGAGCACCCCTTCGCGGCCGAAGGCGAGGAGCAGCGCGATGCCTGCGACGGTGTGCGGGACGGTGAGCGGCAGGTCGACGACCGCCTCGATCAATCCCTTGCCGGGAAACGCCCGGCCGGCCAGCATCCAGGCAAGCGGAACCCCGATCGCAGTGGCGATCGCGGCGGTGGCTGCAGCGGCTGCGAGGCTCAAGCCGATCGCCGAGCGCACGTCCGGAAGCCTCGCCGTGCGCACGACCCCGGCGAGGCCCGGCTGGACGAGAAGCTCGACGAGCGGGATGACGATGAAGGCGAGCGCGAGGCTCCCTGCGAACCAGAACAGGAGGTATAGCGTCGACCCTCGCCGCGCGGCTACCGCGTCCAATCGCGCGTCAATCCGCGCAGCGATCCGGGCATGCGGTCGCGATGCTCGGCGTAGGCCGGCGACAGCGCGCGAAAGCCGTCGCGCTCGGAGATCGCGCGCCCCTCCGGCCCCAGCACGAACGCGACGAATTGCGCCGCGGCCTCCGCGTGGGGCGCATTAGTCGGGATGGTGAGCGCATAGACGATCGGCTTCGCCGTGAGCGTACCGTTCTTCGTATGCACGGCGGTCTTCGCGTATTCCGCCGCGTACTTCGGATCGCTGAGATCGATTTCCGGCGGCAGCTTCAGGTACTGGAAGTGGTGCTGCAGGGCGTCCGAGCGATAGATCGCAAGATAGTCGATCTGGCCGAGCTGGAGCGCCGAGATGAGGTCGGTCTCGGTGTCGCGGATATTCTTCTCGGGTGCGTTCTTCAGGATCGCCTCGGCGAGCCCGGGTTTACGGTAGTGCGCGGCGGCGAGGCCGAGCATCTGCAGCGTCTGGTAGCCGGACGGATCGGTGTCGGGGTTCGAGCGGCCGATCTCGACGCCCGGCCGCGCAAGCACCTCGTACCAGTTGCCTGCATTGATTTCCTTCGCGAACTTGCTCTTCGGCGTGTAGATGAACGTGATCGCGTTGCCGACGAACCCGGCATACCAGGTCGCGAACGCCGGTTCGCCGTTGGCGCCGAACATGTACTTCGGAATCACCGTGTAGTCGGCGACGGCGACGACGTCGGCGCGCTCCTTCAGCACGGTCACCTTCCTGACCATCTTGACGCTGCCGCCGAACTGCGGCTGCACCACGATCCCCGCGTGCGTCTTCTCGAACGCACGTGCCATCTCGGTGAATGGCCGCGCGAGTGTGCCGGCGCCGTACACGGTCAGCGTCACCGGCTCGGCCGCCGCCCCCGTCCCCGGCACTGCGCAAAGCATGAGCGCCGCCGCAAGGCAGCCTGCGATGGTCGTGATGCGCATGTACCAATGGCTCTTCATTCGATGCCTCCTGCGGGTGATGGATGGTTGTTCAACGCAGGCCTCCGCACAAATCGGAGGCCGCAACGATGCGCCCGCACTCGCGCAGGTCGTAGCCGGCGAATCCGGCGCCGCGCCGGCGCGACGCGAGGCGCCGCAGTTCGCCGACGAGGCGCCCGCCGGCCTTCGACTCGAAGGCACGGCGCGAGAACGCGATGTCGTAGCGCTCGAACGCGAGCGGAATGAAGTCGAGGCCGGCTGCGCGCGCGGCGGCGCGCAGCCCCGGCCCGACGTCGGTGGCGCCGCTCGCGACCGTCCGTGCGACGTCGGCGTGCGTCGCCACCGCATGCTCCCAGCCGGCGACCGCGGCGGCGGCGATCCCCGCCTGGCGCAGCGAGCGCAGCAGCAGGAGCCGCGTACCGGTCTCGCTCGTACGGTTGACGAAGCGCAGGTCGCCGCGCACGAGATCTGCGACGCCGCGCACTCCGCGTGGATTGCCGTGCGCGACGATGAGACCGTTCTCCCGCCAGGCGACGTTCACCAGCACCCAGTCGCCCTCGGGAAGCAACCGGCGCAGATACGGCACGTTGTATTCGTCACCGTCGACGTCGCACAGGTGCAATGCGGCGATGTCGGCCTCACCGCGCTGCAGCGCCCACAACCCCCCGAAGCTCCCCAGCATCCTTGCCGGCAGCCCGACCTCGGCGCCCAATTGCGCGAGCAATTGCGCGAGCATCGGGTCATCGCTGCCGGCAAGCACCAGCCCGTGCGCCGCGGCGAACGACGCCTCGGTCGCGTCGCTTCGCCGGCGGCGCGCCTCCCCTGCGAACCGTGCCGCGGGGTCGGCCCGTGCATCCGCCTCGCCGCGCGTGCGGCGCGCCACCTCGCTGCGTGCCGAGACGGCGTCGCGGTTGACCTGCGCCACGCGGCGGAGCCTCGACCCGCTGCCGGCGGCGAACGCGAGCTTCACCATCAGCTCATCGTCGCTCCGCGCGGGCTCCGCGAGCCAGGCGGCGAGGCGGCGACGTCCGTCCGCGGTCAGCCGATAGACGATCCGCGAGGGTCCGCGCGGGCTCGCTTCGCGCCGTGCAACCGCGACGAGGCCGTCGGCGGCTGCGCGCCGGAGAACACGGTAGAGCTGACCGAAGTCGAGCTGCCAGAAGGGGTCGAGATGGCGGTCGATCCAGGCCTTCAGCGCGTAACCATGCGCAGGACGGCGCCCGAGCAGCGCGAGGAGCGGGTCGATCGGATCCATGCAGGGTCACTATATGCAATGCATATACTAGCATCGCATCACGACGCATGCACGCTCGCGCCCAGGAGCCCCGCGTAGGCCGGTGCGCACGCCCGGCGCCAGCCGGTACGGCAGCCGGCCCTCAGCCCGCGGCCGTCACCACGCGTTCCCGCAGCGGGGCTCAGTCGTGGTTCACTTCACGCTGCGCGAGATCGAGGCGCAACTCGTCGAGGTCCTCGTCGAGCGCGTCGCGCATCGAGACCATGCCGAGCGGTCGCTCGAACTCGACGACCGGCAGGTGCCGGAACTTGCCTTCGTGCATCGTGCGCAGAGCGCGCACGAACGGTTCGTCGGGATGGATCGTCTGCGGCTGCGCAGTCATTACGTCTTCGACCCGCGTCAGGGCCGGGCTGCGCCCCTCGGCGAGCACGCGAAACAGCGCGTCGCGCTCGGTGAAGATGCCGACGAGGCGTGTGCCCTCGACGACCAGCAGGGCGCCGACGTTGCGGCGCTTCATCGTGCGTGCGGCATCGGCGACCGTTGTCGCACCGGACACGGTGACCAGCGTCTGCCCGGAGACAATCGAGCGCAACGAGCGTATCGGCATGATCGCGACCCCCGGAGAACCCCGGCAACGGTGCAAGCATACCTCAGCGAAGCGCGTTCGATTGGATCCGCTCCCAGGCGATGGTGAGCGTGTTGACGTCCTGGCGCGCGAGCTCGCCGGAGAGCGAGGCCGGCGGCACGACGATCCGCAATCCCCCTCCCGCGTCACGCTCCACGTCGAGCACGACCTGCAGCCTGAGGCCGGCGAGCCGGATACACGGCTGGGCCGCGCCCGAGCGGACGAACGCGTCGATCGCCGCGTTCAGCGATCGCGCGAGCGCCGAATGCGCCTCGGGCGTGCTGCCCGGCGCATACACCGGGGCCGGGCCGTCGATGTCGAGCTTCAGCGTGAGATCCTGCACCGACCGGCGCGCGGCCTGCGCGGTGAGCAACGGTGTCGCAGCGGCGCCGAAGAGCGGCACGGCGACGAGCTTCAGCTCGCCGTCGACGCTCGCCTCGGCGACGCGGCGCATCGACAGCGTGACCGTCGCGCTGCGAAGGTCGACTTCGCGCTCCGCGTCGCCGCTGCAGGAGGCGCCCCCGCGAAGGCGCCAATGAACCTGCTGCAGGTCGGCCTTCAACTCGTCGTAGAAGGCATCGAGCGGCTTGCCCCCGGCGGGCCCGGGCGGACCCGTCATCGTCGCGCAGCCGCTGCAGGCGAGCGCGACGAGCACCGCGACGGCGCGCGGCCTCATCGCACCGGCTCCCCTGCCGTGCCGGCGCTCATCGTGCGCCGGCGCGCCGAAGGCGCAGCGCGTGTTCACGAAGCTCGGCAACGAGTGCGCGCATCGCGTCGTCGGCGATCGGCTCGTCGAGGCGCAGCGTGCGGCATTGCGACCCGTCGTCGACGCCGATCGTATAGGTGCGCGCGTCGGGCAAAGGCGCGGCATGCGCCGGTTCGCGACGCCCGAAGAAATCCGCCCGCCGCACCAGCGCTTCGATCCTTCCAGCCTCGTCCTTCGCGAGGTTCGCGCAGTCGATGCGCAGCGGCTTCGCGAGCCCCGGAAACGCCGCGAGGCCGCCCTCGATGCCGAAGTCGATCTGCAGGCTCACGCGATCCCGCGGCGGCCGCGTCGCGCCGGCGCGCGTCCCGCCGTGCGCCCCGGCACCCGCCGCGACCGCGCCGAAGTGTCGATGCCGACGTCCTGCCACGCCGTCGCCACCGCGCGTTCCGCGGCGGCGCCGAAGCTCTGCGCGGCGTTCCTCACGGTGAGCGCCGCGAACTGGCGAAAGGTCGCGTTCGGCCTGAGGTGCCGATCGCGCAGCGTCTCGTACCAGACGTGCCCGGCGACGTCCCAGGCATTGCCGCCGAGCGCGACCGCCGCGAGGTAGAAGGCATGGTTCGGGATCCCCGAGTTGGTGTGCACGCCGCCGTTGTCCGCGGTCGTGTGCACGTAACCCGCCATCGTCGCCGGCTGGTCGTCCTTGCCGAGCACGGGATCGTCGAACGCGGTACCCGGCGCCTTCATCGAACGCAGCGCGACGCCCTTGACGCGGCGCGTGAAGAGCCCTTCGCCGATCAGCCAGTCGGCCTCCGCTGCCGCCTGCCCGAGCCGGTATTGCTTGACGAGCGAGCCGAACACGTCGGAGATCGACTCGTTCAGGGCGCCGGCCTGCCCGAGGTAGGCGAGGTTCGCCTCGTCGGCGGTGATCCCGTGGGCGAGTTCGTGCCCGATGACGTCGAGCGAAGCGGTGAAACGGTTGAAGATCTCGCCGTCACCGTCTCCGAACACCATCTGCCGTCCGTTCCAGAACGCGTTGTCGTAGCGTACGCTGTAGTGGACGCTGGCGTCGAGCGGCATGCCGGCGTCGTCGATCGAGTTGCGGTCGTAGACGTCGGCGAAGAATGCGAACGTCGCGCCGAGCCCGTCGTAGGCTTCGTTCACTTCGGTGTCACGTCCCGCGCGCTGACCCTCGGCGCGCACCGGCGTGCCGGGCAACGCCTCCCGATGCCCGGCGTCGAACACGGTCCGGCGCGGCACGAACTCGGCGGCGACGAGCGCGAGGCGCCGCGGCGGCCCTCCGGTCAACTGGGCGGTCGCGCGGGCGAAGCGCAGGCTGTGGTCGGTGGCGAGGGTCGCGAGCGCGGCCTCGCGCTGCGGCTTCGTTCCATTCTGCGCGATGCGCCGCAGGAGCTCGGGTGGAACGATTGCCCGGCATCCGCATCGATGCCGTTGCGGCGCAGCCGGACCGTTTCGCATGTGGCCTCCGTTCAGCGTCTTCGCGGGCGCCCCGTGCCCCACGCGCGGAGCAGCAGGTAACCGCCGATCATCCCGCCGAGGTGTGCAAAGTGTGCCACGCCTTCCTCGGTGCCGGTGACCCCGAGAAAGAGCTCGAGTGCTGCGTAGCCGAACACGAACACGCGCGCCGACATCGGAATCGGCGGAAACAGCAGCATGATC
>JAFEDF010000174.1 GCA_018241785.1 Pseudomonadota bacterium
CGGCCCACATACCCGGCAGGTCGTGCCACGGATGCACCTCGAATCCGCTCGCCTGGTAGCGCCTGGCATCGACTGCCTCCGACACGAAGAGCTAGATCCGGAAGTGGCGCGCGAGGTACGGCAGAAACGCGGTGACGAACTCGGCGACCCCTGAGCGCTCGGGCAACAGCGGACTCACGAGCGCCATCCGCGGCCGCTGCCGCGGCGCGATCACCGCCGACCGGCACTTACGCCCGAGGGCGTCGAGCCAGGCGTCGCGCGTGCGCCCGGCGACACGGTCCCAGGTGAACTGCTTCGCGCGCTCGACTCCGTACGCAGCGAGTTCGCGCAGGAACCCGGGGCTCGCGAGCGCGTGTGCGATCGCCCCTGCGATCGCCTCGTCGCTTCCGACGTCAAACAGCGCGTCGGCGCGGCCGACGATCTCGGGAAGGCTCGACCGATTCGCGGCGATCGTCGGCGCTCCGCATGCCATCGCCTCCAGTACCGGCAGACCGAAGCCTTCGTAACTCGATGGGAACACGAAGAGGCGGCAGCGGCGGTAGAGATCGACCAGGACCTCGTCAGGGACGAAGCCCGTCAACACGACGACACCCGGAGCAAGCCCGGCCGACTTCGCGACACCGAGAAGCCGTGCACGGTCGGCGTCGCTCGCGCTGCAGACGATCGCGAGCTGATGCCCGCGACGCAACGGGTCGGGCAGCAATCCGAACGCGCGAATCGTCGCTTCAAGGTTCTTGCGGTAGTCGATGCCGCCCGTGTACATCACGTATGGCTGGACGATGCCGAGCGAACGCGCGAACTCCTCTGCTCGTGCGGAGGATGCGTCGGCAGCGCAGAATCGTTTGCCGACACCCCCCTGGATCGACACGACGCGCGCCTCCGGGATGCCGAGGCGAGCGATCAGGTCGCGGCGCGTCGCATCGGAGATCGCGAGAAGCAGGTCACAACGGGACAACCGTTGGATCCGCGATTGGTACCACGCGCGCGTTCGGCCATCGACGAGGTAGCGCTCGGCCTCGACCAGCGGAATCAGGTCGTAGGCCGTTGCGCAGACGACCGTCGACGAAGGCAAGCCGACGAGGTCGGGCACCACCGCGCGACCCGTCGAACCTTCGAACAGGCTGCCGACATGAACGATGTCGGGTTTCTGTGCAGTCCACGCGTACTGGGCGATCCACTCGCCGGCTATGCGCCCGGCATCGACCACACCGGGTGTCCATGGTCCCGACGGCGTGGTCGCCGCATAGCGGACGATCTGGCGCACACCCGGCCGCGTCTCGAATCTGCGCTCGATCTCCGCCGCCGAATCGCGAAAAGCATCGTTCACCGCGATCGCGTAATCAAACCCCGTCTCCGACCCTGTGAGCGCCTCGGCGAGACTCGACGAGTAGCGCCCGATGCCGCGATGACGCGAATCCTCGGTCTGGCAAGCCTGCAGATCGAGCACCACCCGATGCCGGCGTTCGATCGGAGACGCCGCTGCGTCGGTCTCCATGCTCAGGGTTGCAGCCGCGCGAGTTCGCCCTCGAGGCGGGCGATCTCGCGCCGAAGGGAGTCGACCTCGGTTCGGTGCCGCGCCGCCTGATCGTCGAGCGCGCTCTCGAGCGCGGTCACATAGGCCATCCGTGCGACGAGTATCCGTTCGATGGGCTCCTCCGGCGCGACTTCGATCGCCGCGTCGAGGGGATCGACGCGATCGGCCACGCCGACGCCGTGCCAGAAGCGCACGTTCGACTCGAGGCGAATTCGCGAACCACTGCCGCCAGGACTGGGCACCACCGCCCGCAGGCGCCGGTCGAGCCATGGCCAGTGCGCAAGCATTCGCACGATGCGCGCCTTGAGCGCCGGACGATCGCGCAGCCATTCGCGCGCGTCCTGCACGCTCATGGCACCCGCCTTGCGGTCACCGCGTAGTCCATGTAGTAGGCGCGCGGATCGGGTCCGGCAAACTGATCGGGCGGGATGCGTCCCTGGAACAGCGTCCGTGTGTCGCAAAAGCCGGCTGCCTCGATCGCGAAGCGCACTCGCTCGGGAGGAAGCGGCGTGACGTGGGTCGGGTCGGTGTGAAAATGGGCAAGTGCGAATGGAGAGAGCGGGTTGGGCGTCTCGACGATCAGCAACGCACCCGGTGCGAGGCGCTCCGCCACGAGGGCAAGCGTGCGCTCGAACTGCGCCGCAGTCAGGTGCTCGGCGACCTGGAGGAGCGACGCACCGCAGTACGTCGAGCGATCGGATTCGAGGAACGCCACGACCTCATCCTCTACGACACGAAGGCCGTGCTCGCGCGCAGTCCGGAGACTCGCGGAGTTGATGTCGATGCCGAGCGCGTCGATGCCTGCCTCGCGCAGGATGCTCAGGAATTCGCCCCGCCCACATCCGAGATCGAGAAATGGCAATCGTGACGGCAGTGCGCGCTCGATCTCGCCGATGTAGACGCGCTGCTTCTCCAGCACGACGTTCGAATCGTAGAAGACGTCCTCGAAGAGCGCATAGCGCTCGTCGGGTGAGAGTGATGCCGCAGTGACCGGAGGCCCAGGGATCCGACGTGCGATCGCCGGCGCGACGAGCGCGGGTCCGGCGACCTCGTAGGTCGTGCCGAGATCGGGAGGCAGGATCGAGCGGAGCTTCGGCTCGAGTGCCGCGAGCCTGGACTCCATGGCCGCGAGCCCGGGTTCCAGTGCGATGAGTGCAGATTCGGTCCGAAGTCCGCGTTCGGCCAGCTGTCCGAGCGTAGACTGCTGGCCGGCCAAATGTGCGGCGAGACCCCCGATGGCCGCCTCCGCGCCGACCGCGCGTGCGACGAGGCTTCCGATGTCGCCACGCGATGCGTCACCCTGCGCCGCGGCGGCATCGAGTCGCGTGCGCAGGGATTCGATCGCTGCTGCTGCGAAGGCGACGCGTTCGGCCAGCTGTCCGAGCGTAGACTGCTGGCCGGCCAAATGTGCCGCGTGATCCTCGATGGCCGCCTCTGTGCCTGTCGCGCGTGCGACGAGTCTTCCGATGTCGCCATGCGACGCATCGACCTGCGCCGCGACGGCATCGACCTGCGCCGCGACGGCCTCGACCTGCGTGTGCAGCGATTCACTCGCCGCGACCGTGGAGGCGACATCTTCGACGATCGACGCGATCGATGCTCGATCGGCGTCGATTGCGGAATTGAGCCCGCTCAGCCGGGCACTCATGGCCGCGAGGGCCTCCGGAAGGTCCGCGACCCTTTGAGCAAGGTCGACGAGCGTGTCGCGCACATCCCCGAGCGCGGCGGTCAAATGAGCGTTCCGGTCGAGATCACCCACGCGCACCGCGCGGAAATACCGCAGCGAGGCCGGCAATCGTACGACCGCCATGGCCCACGCGACGAGCGGACCGAACCCCCGCATTCGGCTGGCGCGCTGCGCAAGGTAGCGCGGAAGCAACCCCGGAATATCGACCGTGCGCACGCGCCCCTCGTTGCCGTAGCGCAGACGACCGAGCAGCCACGCCGGCGAATCACCACGAAGGAGCGCCGCCACGAGCTCGCTTGCTTCGACCTCGGTCGGCGCGCGCCCGAGCAGCGTCCGATAAGCGGCCATGGCGAAATCGCGCGGCGGCAGCTCGGAAAGTTGCGAGAGGAGGCTCGTTCGCCCGGTCATGGCAGCGGTCGGCGCGATCCCGGGCTCAGCCCCCGGCGCGCATCGTCGACTGCTTCATTCGGCATTCGACCTCGAGCGCGGCAACGCCGATCGCGTGCACACCCCGCCCGGGAATCACCTCGAAGGTCAGCGCACGGTCCCACCAATCGTAATTGCCGCTTACGTGAACCATCTCGCGGTGCAATGCGATGCTCACGTTGTAATGCCCGACGCCGAGGGCCACGCGCCCGATGTCGAATTCACAGATGAACGACGATCCGGCCGGTACGTCGAGTTGTCGATGCTGGAGGTGATAGGTATTGGTCCCGTAGACGTCGTTGCCGAGCGGGTCGCGGATGATGAACCCTACGGTGACGTCGTCCAGAGGCGCGATCGCGCGCCATCGCACGCGCAGCGTGGCACGCTCGCCACTTCGCACGACCAACGTCGGGGCTTCATTTCGCAATAGCGCAATCTCCTCGATCGCCGCACGTCTGTCCCCCGATCTCACATCACCACCGCGTCCCTCGACAATTGCGTTCTCGACGGCGTGATCGGCGATTCGCGCATGATAGTCGTCGATCACGCGGTCAGGCGCGGCATCGCGGATGATGCGGCCGTTCTCGAGCAGGACCGCGCGATCGCAAAGTGACTTCACGATTGCGGCACTGTGGGAAACGAACAGGAGCGTCGTCCCGGCCGCCCTGAACTCGCGGATCCTGGCAAACGACTTGTGCTGGAAGTACGCGTCGCCGACCGAGAGCGCCTCGTCCACGATCAGGATATCCGGTCGAATAGCGGTGGCGACGCTGAACGCGAGCCTGACCTGCATCCCGCTCGAATAGGTTCGTAGCGGCCGGTCGATGAATTCGCCGATCTCCGCGAAGGTCTCGATCGCCGGCATGCACGCCGCCACCTCGGCCGCACGGTACCCGAGGAGCTGTCCTGCCATCATCGCATTGTCGCGGCCACTCACCTCGGGGTGGAAGCCGATGCCGAGCTCGAGGAGCGCGGCGACGCTTCCCTCAACCTGCAGCGTCCCCGTCGTCGGTCGCGTCGTCCCAGTGATCAGCTTGAGCAGCGTGCTCTTCCCGGCCCCGTTCGGCCCGAGGATGCCGACTGCCTCGCCGCGCCCGACGTGCAGCGTCGCATCGCGGAGGGCCCAGTGGACACGATGTCGCGTCCAGGCGCCCGCTGCCGCCCACTCGGCGAGGCGCAGCCACGGTGCGGCGTACTGCCGGTACGCCTTGCCAAGTCCGACGCAGTTGACTTCGCCCTTCACAACTCGTCCACGATCTGCGGTGATTCGCGCCTGAACGCAAGCAGCGCCAACGCCGCGAGCACGATGCCGACCACGGCCGGGTAGGCGAGCGCTCCCCATTCCGGCCACCGCCGCCGCACGAAGATGTCCTGGAAAGCGATGACGATCGGCGTCACCGGGTTCGCTGCGATCCAGCGGTCGTAAGGTGGCGCGAGCATGTCGGACGGGTAGGCGATCGGCGCCATCCAGAACCAGATCTGCAGCACGATACCGAGCACCTGACCTATGTCTCGGAAGAAGACGTGGGCAACGCCGAGCAGGACGCCGAGCGACGCCCCGAGGATCGCAAAGATCGTCAGCGGAACCAGTGCACCGATCACAACCATGCCGGGCCAGCGCGACGCCGCGAGAAGCAGAAATCCAAACACCGCGTAGACGATCGCAAAATTCGCGAGTGCGGCGCCGGTCACCGTCACCGGCACGCAGATACGTGGAAAGTTCGACTTCTTGAGAAGGTTCGCCTGGTCGAGAAACATCGTCTGCGAACGGGTAAGAATCTCGGCGAACATGCTCCACGGCAGCAGCGCGCAGCACACGTAGATCGCATAGGCATATCGGTCCTCGATGCCGTGCAGGCGCGCACGCATCAACTCGGAGAATACGAGCGTGTAGGTGGCGATCAATGCAAGCGGAGCAATCACCTGCCAGAGCGCTCCCAGGACGCTGCCCGCGTACCGCAACCGCAGCTCGCGCGCGACGCTGGCACGAACGTACCCGCGGTAGTCCCATAGCGAGCGAAGCATGGACGGCGTCCGCATTCGTCGTCAGACAGGCTGCGAAACGCGAGCACCGTGCGGAAGCATCAGCAGGTCTTCGATACGAACCGGATCACCCCACGCGCGCAGGAATGCGTCGATGTCGGGGACGGCCTGAAGATACCCGCTGCGCCGATCGATCATCAGGATCGAATAGCCATAGCTCAGGAAGAATGCGAGAAAATCGTGCGGTGTAGTGCGCGACACGCGAGTGATCATCTCGCAACTGAATTCCGTCGAAACAATTGGCTGCGCGGCCTCGATCAGTGCCCGCGCACCGCACACCACCCGATACTCTGCACCTTCTACGTCCATCTTGACGAAGTCGACGGGAGGCTGAACGAGATCGTCGAGGCGCGCCGTCGGCACGATCGTCCCGTGCCCGGCGGCAAGCGCGTGCGAAGCCGACACGAATCCGCCATTCGATCCGATGTGCATGCTGAAGTGCTCGTAACCCGGCGCCTCAGCCAGCGCCAGTGGAAACAGGCGCACGTTCACGAACTGATTCGCGGCAACGCTCATCAGGATCAGCCGACAGTTCTCGGAGTTCGGTTCGAATGCCATGACCGCGCCGTCGGCACCGGCCAGCGTCGCTGCCAGCATCGTGTAGTAGCCAACGTTCGCGCCGACATCCACTACGCGCATTCCCGGACGAAGATAGCGGCGGAACACCCCCGTCAGGTGCGGCTCCCACCCTCCCTGTGCAAGGATCGCCATGCTCACCGACGGGTCAGCCGAGTCCAGGGCCAGTCGAAAACCCTCGAGTTCGAGCCAGCGAACGTCTCCCGGACCAAACCGTACGGTCGCGGGTGTCGGCCGCGACTGGCGATCGTGCCCCATGATGATCTGTCGCATCGCGGAAAGGTCGCGCACGTCGCGACCGCCGAGGAGCTCGTGCAGGCGGAGCTTCTCCTGCGGGCTTGGCGCGACACCGTAGATCAGCTCAAACGCCTGGTCGGCCGAGAGTTGAATGCTCATCGGCCCTCGGCCATGGGGTTCGTCGCCACGAGGGCGTGCGCGATAATCATCGGACACCCGTTCGGTGCTTCCACTTCAGTGTTGCCGCGTACGCGGGGCTCCTGCGCCGTGCGTGTGCCTGCGCAGGTCGGCGTCGACCATCATCGCAATGAGCTCGACAAGGCTTGCTCGCGGGCGCCAGCCGAGGCGCTGCTGCGCCACACTCGCGTCGCCGCACAGGTAGTCGACCTCGGCAGGGCGCAGGAACGACGGGGCGACTCGCACATGCCTTTCCCAATCGAGCCCGGCGTGCGCGAAGGCGATGCGACACATGTCGCGAACAGCGGTAGACGTCCCGGTCGCGATCACATAGTCGGCCGGCTCGTCCTGCTGCAGCATCCGCCACATCGCGTCGACGTAGTCACCAGCATAGCCCCAGTCGCGCCGCGCATCGAGATTGCCGAGCGTGACCGAGTCGGCGAGCCCCAGCTTGATCCGCGCAACGCCGTCGCTCACCTTGCGCGTGACGAATTCGATTCCGCGCAGCGGGGACTCGTGATTGAAGAGGATGCCCGACGACGCGTGCAGCCCGAAGCTCTCGCGGTAGTTGACGGTGATCCAGTGCGCGTACAGCTTGGAGACGCCATAGGGGCTGCGCGGATAGAACGGAGTCGCCTCGCTCTGCCTCTCGGCGCGTGCCGCACCGAACATCTCGCTCGTCGACGCCTGGTAGAAGCGCGCCTGCGGCCGGCGCTGGCGGATCGCTTCGAGGATGTTGACGGCACCGACCGCGTTGACGTCCGCGGTGTGCACCGGCTGATCCCACGACGCCCCGACGAAGCTCTGTGCTGCAAGATTGTAGACCTCGTCGGGCTCGAAGCGCGCGAGCAGCCCCAGCAGCGACCCCATGTCGGTGACGTCGCCGTAGACGACCTCGATCCGGTCGAGGACTTCGAGCTCGCGCAGCCGCCACAGCGTATCGCTGCCGCGCCGTGGCGCCATGCCGACGACCCGGTACCCCTTGCCGAGCAGCAACTGCGCGAGGTAGGCGCCGTCCTGCCCGGTGACCCCGGTGATGAGCGCGGTCTTATTCATCCTGAATCCTCTTGCTCCAGTCGTCGAGCATCGCAGCGAGCGAAGCGGCGAGCGGCGTCGTCGCCCGCCACCCGGTGTCGCGCTCGATCAGGGTCACGTCGGCCACCGCACGCCGCTGCTCGCCTGGCCGCAGCCGCGCCGGGTCGACGACGACGTTCGCGTGCACGCCGGCAAGCTCGAGCAGCGTCTCGAGCGCGTCGCGGATGCGCGTCTCGCGTCCCGAGGCGACGTTGTACACGGTGCCGTTCCCCCCCGCATCGAGAAGGCGCAGATAGGCGTGCACGACGTCGCGCACGTCGGTCAGGTCACGGGTCACGTCGAGATCGCCGACTTCCAGCAACGGCGGCGCCTTGCCGGCGCGAATCCGCGCGACCTGGCCGGCGAATGCGGCCACGGCAAAGCGTGCATCCTGACCCGGCCCGATCTGGTTGAAAGGCCGCGCGAGAACGATCTCGAACGAACCACCCTGCGACCACTGGTAGCAGAGCGCCTCGGCGGCGGCCTTGCTGACGGCGTAAGGACTGCGCGGCCGCAGCGGCGTCGATTCGGTAATCGGCAGCGCATTCTCGTCGACGCTGCCGTAGCAATCGCCCGAACCCACGTAGAGAAACCGGCCGCGAAAGTCCGCTGATCGCAGTGCGCGCAGCAGGTTCCACGTGCCCTGAACGTTGACGTCGAAGTAGCCCTCGGGATCGCGGAACGACTCGGCGACACTCGTCCGCGCGGCGAGGTGGAGAACCGCATCCGGATGCAGCGCCGCGATCGCTCCTGCAAGCTCGGGCGAGCGAATGTCGAGATCGGCGGGAAGAAGCGCGACCTGCCAGCCGCACGCATGCGGATCCGTCGCGATGACGGACCTGACGGAGCAGCCAGCGAATCCGGAATGACCGGTCAGGAGGAGCGCTCGCACGACGCGCAGATTATAGTGGCAGCGGACTACCAAATCGCCGATGCCGACCGATTCCCCGAACCCTCTCGTCGTCGGACTTTCGTCGGGCGTGCTGGAGTGCCCATCGGGGGGTGGCCGGCCCGATGGCGGCATCCGGCCCGACGGCATCGGTACGTACACGCGCGAACTCGGCCGCCATCTCGCGCAACTCGGCGTGGACGTGCGGCACGTTGGTTCGCCGCGGCGCTCCGGTTGGCGCCTCCTGCGGCCGACTCCTGCGACTTCGAGCTTCCCGTTGCCGGTCACCTGGCTCGGCGCCGCGTCGTCGGCGTTGCGGATCCCGACACCAGGTGGGCGGCGCGTCGCAGCCGGCATCGACATCTATCACGCGACTGACCTCGTCGTCCCACGGCTTCTGCGCACACCGGTCGTCGCCACCGTCTACGACGCGATCCCGATCGCGAACCCGCAGTGGACGAGCCCACGCCTGCGGCGCGCGAAGAACTGGCTCCTTCGCGACTGGGTCGGGCGCGCCGACCTCGTCATCGCCATTTCGCATGCGGCAGTCGCGGATCTCGTGACGCACTTCGACCTTCCGCGCGAGCGCATCCGCGTCGTTCCGCTCGGCGTCGACGATGCCTGGTTCGATCAGCCCGACGCCGAGGAGACCGAGAGGGTGCTGCGACAGCACGGACTCGCACCGGGCTATTTCCTGCACGTCGGAACGCTGCAGCCGCGCAAGAATCTCGACCACCTGGTCAGCGCCTACGAGCGCCTTTCCGCCGGAATCCGGCGCAGGAGGCAACTCGTGCTCGTCGGCAAGTACGGATGGGCTGCCGACGACCTCCGCAGGCGCCTCATTGCGCTGCGCAAGGAGTCGCGCGTCCTGTGGCTTGACTATCTGCCGCAGCGGGAGGTTCGAGCGCTCTATGCAGCGGCGGGGGTCCTGGTGTTTCCGTCCCTCGCCGAGGGCTTCGGACTCCCGGTGCTCGAAGCCATGGCTGCGGGGGTTCGCGTCATTGCGAGCGACCTCGCGGCTCTGCGGGAGGTAGCCGCCGGTCACGCGACGTTCATCGACGCAGGCAGCATCGACGCCCTGGCAGCCGCGATGACGGGCGCGGACGCCGCCGATGATGCGCCGGCCGCCCGGATGGAGCGCCGCCGCCATGCGCGGCGTTTCGACTGGCGGCAGACGGCTGCTCAAACGATCGAGGTGTACCGGGAGCTCGTGCCGGGCTAGATGCGCGCCACCCGCCTGGACAGCGATCGATCTCATGGCAACCAGGTTGTCGAGTCTCAACCGGATTACCCACATGTTGTAGTGCTCAAATGCATGATCCGGCAATCCGCTCGCTGGGTCATTGCAACCGTCGAATTATCTTACAATCTCGAGATTTCAAATTTGCGCTTTCATCATAACTATATGTTTATATGATGTAAATATTTTCGGGAACGCGACTTGCTGAAATCGGGAACGTAAAGGGATACGTTATTGGAAAAAGCGTACGGAGCTTGATCATGAAGCCATTGCCACTCGCCTGTGCAGCCGCACTGTTCTGTACAACTCAACTTGCCATGGCGAACGTGCAATACACGTTCTACGCGAACGGCGTCACCGAGAATTACTCCCAGCAAGGGTCAGCGCTGTTCAACTTCTCGAACGACGGCAGTTCGCTGTCGATCACGCTGACCGACACCGTTTCGCCGACCGCCGCGATCCTCTCCGAGATCACCGGTCTCGACTTCACGATGTCGGCCGCTCCGGCCAGCATTTCACTCGTGTCGGTGACCGGAGGGAGCGTCATCGACTGCACCAATTCGGCGAGTCCGTGCCCGCCGGGAACCGGATCGTCGCCGTACGGATGGGGCATCCTCGGCACCGGTAACGGTGCCTCGCTCGGGGCAGGATTCGATGGTGGAAGCTTCAGCTATCAGCCTTACGGCATCGTCAACACGAACTACCTGTCGGCCGTCGCCGGCGGCCAGCTCGATGCGCCATCGACCAATCCGCTCCTCGTCGGCCCGATCACCTTCACCTTCGCGCTGACCGGAATGCCGTATGCGCCCGAGGTGAGCTCGGTCGTGTTCAAGTTCGGCGACCCGGTGGGTGTCACGGCTGTTCCCGAGCCGAAGTCGCTCGCACTCTTCGCCGTTGCGCTCCTCGCCGCCGGGTTCGTGGCCCGCCGCCGCCAGAACCGGAGTTGAATCGTCCGGTGCACGGCTGATGCGTCAGCCGCTTCGCTGATTCCCGCGTCACTGATCGATCGGGCCCGCGCCTTCGCGGGAGCCTGATCCATCGCACCGCCCGGACCCACCACGTCCGCGTAGAATCGCGCGGACCGTGAGGACCGCCCTCGTTCACGACTGGCTCGACACCTGGCGCGGTGGCGAGCAGGTGCTGGCCGAGCTTTGCGGCATGTACGGTGATGCCGACCTCTTCGCGCTGGTCGACGTCATGCCGCAAGCCGATCGGGCAAGGCTCGGCGATCGCCATGCGGCGACGAGCTTCCTGCAGCATATGCCGCTCGCGGGGCCCAACTTCCGCCGCTGGCTCCCGCTGTTTCCGCGGGCGATCGAATCGTTCGACGTGTCCCGCTACGAACTCGTGATCTCGAGCTCGCACGCCGTCGCCAAAGGGGTGCGCACGCACCGCGGGCAGCTCCATGTCTGCTACTGCTACACGCCGATGCGCTACGCGTGGGACCTGCGCGACCAGTACCTCGCGCAGGCCGGGCTCGATCGCGGCGTCCGCGGATGGCTGGCGGGGCGGGTGCTCGACCGCCTGCGCGAGTGGGACCGCGCTTCGAGCGCGCGCGTCGACCACTTCGTCGCGAGCTCGCGCCACGTGGCGGCGCGCATCCAAAGAGCCTACGGCCGCGCATCGACGGTGATCTACCCGCCGGTCAAAGTCGCGCCCGCGCCAGAGTCGGCGCCAGCGCCGGCGTCGACGGCAGCCGCGC
>JAFEDF010000175.1 GCA_018241785.1 Pseudomonadota bacterium
GACGACCCCGACCACGAGGCGCGGCGTGGCTGGGATTCGGACTTCGTCCGCTTCTCGGTCACACCGTCGACCGCCATCGTCGCGAAGCTTCGCCAGTTCCTCGCCGACGCGTCGCGTGAGCAGGTCCGGGCGTGGGACGACTCCATCCCCCGGCTGCAGACCGAGGTCGAGCGCGTGCGCGAGGTTCGCGAGGAGGCGGGGCGCTACACGGCGATCCTCGAATACGAACTCCCGATGGAGGCGCGCCGCGCCGACGCGATCTTCCTCTTGCGCGAGAGCGTCGTCGTGATCGAGCTCAAGGGCAAGTCGCGGCCGTCAGATGCCGACATCGATCAGGCGCATGCGTATGCGCGCGACCTGCGCTGCTATCACGCGGAGTGCGCGGAGCGCCAGGTCAACGCGCTGCTGATCCCGACGCACGCCCGGGGTGACCTGGGAAGCGTGCGCGGCGTTCGCATCTGCGGCCCCGACGTCCTCGATCGGGTGGTCACCGAATACGACGTAGCGGGGTTCGGTGAGGTCGCCGATGCGCGACGGTTCCTGTCGAGCGACGCCTATCGCCCGTTGCCGACGCTCGTTGCCGCGGCGCGCGAGCTGTTCCTGAAGGGGACGCTGCGGCGGATCAGGCAGGCTGCTGCGGCGACCGATGGCGCTGCCGACGCGATCGCTGCGATCGTGCATGAGGCGGCACGGACCCGCACGCGGCGGCTGGTGCTGCTTACCGGCGTTCCTGGTGCCGGCAAGACGCTCGTCGGCCTTCGCGTCGTGCACTCGCACTTCATCGACGACCTCGCGGTGCCGAGAGCCCATGGCAAGCCGACTGCGCCGGCGGTATTCCTGTCGGGCAACGGAACCCTGGTCGAGGTGCTGCAATACGAGTTACGCGGTGCAGGAGGAGGGGGTCGCACTTTCGTACGTGGCGTGAAGGACTACGTGCGCACCCACAACAGCCATGCGCGGCGCGTTCCTTCCGAGCACGTGCTGGTCTACGACGAGGCGCAGCGTGCCTACGATGCGGCGATGGTCGCCGAGAAACATCCGGAGATGGCGGAGACCGCGCGCTCCGAGCCCGAGCTATTTGTCGAGTTCGCCGAACGCATTCCGGAGTGGTGCGTCGTCGTCGGCCTGATCGGCAGCGGGCAGGAGATTCACGTCGGTGAGGAAGGCGGGATCATCCAATGGACCGAGGCGATCGCCGAGTCACCTCGGCGCGCTGAATGGATCGTCCACGGCCCACCCGCTTTCGTCGAGGCGTTTCGCGATGTTCCTTACGATACCAAGGCGTCGCTCAACCTGAACCAGAGCCTGCGCTCGCATCTATCGTTCAGGGTGCACGAGTTCGTCGCCGGCATCGTTGCGGCGACACCTGCACCCCAGGTCACGCAGGCACAACTCGCAAACGAGATCGCGATCGAAGGACACGACCTTCGCATCACGCGCGACCTCGATACCGCCAAGCACTATCTTCGCGAGCGCTACGCCGACGACCCCGACGCCCGCTTCGGGATCGCCGCATCGAGCCGCGACCGGGATCTCGTCCGGTTTGGCATCCCCAACGACTTCCAGTCGACGAAGCGATTGCACTACGGGCCCTGGTACGGCGACGACGAGGCGGCCGAAGGCGGCCACTCGTGCAGGCACCTGCGCGACTGCGTCACCGAATTCGGGGCCCAGGGATTGGAGCTCGACGCCGTGCTGCTGGGGTGGGGAACCGATTTCCGGTTCAAGGACGGCCGGTGGAACATCGACCGCGCGCGTAGTTACAGGCGCGGAGGACCGCCGGTGCACGATCCGTGGCAGCTCCGTGCCAACGCATACCGAGTGCTCCTTACGCGTGCGCGCGATGCCACGGTAGTGTTCGTGCCGCCGTTGACCGAGCTCGACGCGACCTGGGATTACCTGGTCCAGTGCGGATTCCGGAAGTTGGCTGGGCACTGAGGCCGCATCGCCGCCCAACGGCACTGCCGCGGCGGCTGCTCGAGCTCGCGCGGTCGTTCGGAGTCAACACGCTCTGCCGGCGGTTGTAGGATATGCAGATACTGACGTCGACGCCGACGCCGACAGAGCTGTCCAGTCCGGTCCGCACGCCCTTCGACCTCGTGCACCGTAATCCCGTAGCGATGCTCGATCTTGCGACCTGACCCCCCCACCCCGCGTAACCTTCCCACCCCGGCGGCGCTGATCGACGTGCCGCGGATGCGCGACAACATCATGCGCATGCAGGAGCGCATGAACGCGCTCGGCGTGAGGCTTCGCCCGCACGCCAAGACCTCGAAGTGCATCCCGGTGGTTCGTGCGCAGCTCGAGGCTGGCGGGCAGGGGATCACGGTGTCGACGCTGAAGGAAGCCGAAGTGTTCTTCGCGGCGGGGATCGCTGACATCGTCTACGCGGTGGGCATCGATGCCGCCAAGCTGCCGCGCGCGCTGGCGCTGCGGCGAAGCGGCTGCGACCTTCGGATCGTCACCGACAGCGTCGCCGGCGTGCGCGCGATCGCGAGCTTCGGCGCCGCGCAGGCCGAGGCGTTCGAGGTGTGGATCGAGGTCGACGTCGACGGCCACCGCTCGGGCATTCCACCCGACGGCGCCGAATTGCTGACGGTCGGGCGCGCGCTCCACGATGGCGGCATGCGCGTCGGAGGGGTCCTCGCACACGCCGGGGCGAGCTACGAAGCGCATGAGCCCGAGGCGCTGCGCGCGATCGCCGAAGCCGAGCGCGCGGGGACGGTCCGCGCCGCCGATCGCCTGCGCGAGGCGGGGCTGCCCTGTCCGGTGGTGAGCGTGGGCTCGACGCCGACCGCGTTTTCGGCGCGACGCCTCGACGGCGTCACCGAGGTCCGCGCCGGGGTCTACGTGTTCTTCGACCTCGTCATGCACAACGTCGGAGTCTGCCGGATGGACGAAATCGCGCTGTCGGTGCTCACCACGGTGATCGGCCATCAGGAGGAGAAGGGCTGGGCGATCGTCGATGCCGGCTGGATGGCGATGAGCCGCGATCGCGGCACGCGCGAGCAGCAGCGCGATTTCGGTTACGGTCAGGTGTGCGACGAGCACGGCGCACCGATCGACGGCTACCTTCTCGCGAGCGCCAACCAGGAGCACGGCATCGTCTGCTGCAGCGAACGCGTCGACCGCGGGATCGCTGCCCGCTTTCCGATCGGCACGCGGCTTCGCATCCTTCCGAACCACACCTGCGCGACGGCGGCGCAGCACCCGGAGTTTCGCGCGATGCTTGCGAACGGTGAGGTCGAGACCTGGCCGCGCTTTTACGGCTGGTGATCGGGCGGGTCGACCGGATGCAGCGGCGCCGTTCGCTGAGACCGTACGCCGTCTACGGGGTGATCGCGCTCTTTCTCGCGATCTTCCTCGTCGTCCCGGTGGCCGAGGTGATCCTCGTCGCCTTTCAGGACGCGCACACCGGGGCGGTGACGGTCGTCAACTTCCAGGACTTCTTCGCCAACGGCCTCTTTCGCGAGTCGTTCTTCAACTCGCTCTACGTCGCCTGTGTCTCGGTGGTGATTGCGTCCGCCTTTGCGCTGCCGCTCGCCTACTTCACGAGCCGCTTCAATTTCTCGGGCTCGGTGCTCATTCAGACGCTGTCGTTCATTCCGCTCCTGATGCCGCCCTTCATCGGGGCGATCGCCATGCAGTTGCTGCTCGGAGCCAACGGCAGCGTCAACCTGCTCCTGCGCCAGCACTTCGGTTTCACGATCCCGTTCATGGAGGGTCTGAACGGGGTGATCCTGGTCGACAGCATCCACTACTTCCCGTTCATCCTGATCAATCTCGCGGCGAGCCTCGCCAACATCGACCGTTCGATGGAGGAGGCGGCGCAGTCGCTTGGCTCGAGCGGCCTCCGGCTGTTTCGAAGAATCGTCTTTCCGCTGTCGATGCCGGGCTTCGTCGCCGGCGCGTCGCTCGTGTTCGTCAAGGTGTTCGACGACCTCGGCACGCCGCTCCTCCTCAACGTGACGAAGCTCCTGCCGGTGCAGGCGTATCTGCGCGTGACGTCGATCGGGATCACGGATCCGATGGGATACGTGATCTCGTGCATCCTGGTGGCCTTTTCCGTCTTCGCGATGTGGGTGGCCTTTCTCGGCATGCGCGGCAAGGACTACGCGACGGTCCAGCGCGGAGGCGGCGGCCTCGCCAAGCGCAACCTTGGCCCGATGGAATCGGCCGCCTGCTACGCGGTGGTGCTGTTGATCCTCGTGATCGTGCTCGCTCCGCACGCGTGGCTGCTGCTCCTGTCTTTCGCGACGGTGTGGTCGTTCAGCGTGCTGCCGAGCGCGTACACGTTCGCGCACTATCACTCGGCCTTCACCACGGCAATCGGCTTCATCCTGAACACCGTCCTCTACGCCGGGCTCGCTGCGCTGATCGACGTCTTGATCGGCACGGCGATCGCCTACCTCGGCCAGCGCACCGAGATCCGCTTTCGCAAGTGGCTCGATCACGTCGCAAGCGCCGCGCTCGCGATCCCGGGTGTCGTGATCGGCATCGGCTATCTGCGCGCGTTCAACAGCGTCGAGATGCCCTTTTCCGACCAGTCGATGGCAACCTGGTGGGGAGTGCTCGTGGTCGCGCTCTCGGTGCGGCGCCTGCCCTATGCGCTGCGCTCGTGCGTGGCGGGGCTGCAGCAGATTCCAGTCTCGCTCGAAGAGGCTTCGCAGAACCTCGGCGCGACCTCGTTTCGGACGATCCTGCGCATCGTCGCGCCGCTGATGAGCGGAGCGCTCGCCGCGGCCTTCGTCACCAGCTTCGCAACGGCGGCGGTCGAGCTCTCGGCGACGCTGATGCTGGTCTCGAGAGACGCCGATGCGCCAATCTCCTACGGCATCTATCTCTTCATGCAGACGGTATCCGGCCGCGGAAGCGGCGCGGCGCTCGGCATCATCGCCGTGCTGATCGTCGGCATCGCCACGTTCGTGTCGCATCGGCTGCTGGCCGGCGCCAGGAGCCGGGTCGCCTAGCTTTTCGGGAACATGCCCATGAAGGAAGCTGCCACGCTCGTCAACCCCGGTCCCATACCCGCGACCGGGGATCGCATCCGTCGCGCCGCCTCGCGCAAGCCCGCCGTGCGCATCGACATCGAGAGGCTCTCGCTCTCGTTCGGCGCGACGCAGGTGCTGAAAGGTATCGACCTCACCGTCGAGGCGGGCGAGTTCTTCGCCTTTCTCGGGCCGTCGGGTTCGGGCAAGTCGACGCTGCTTCGCGCGATCGCCGGCTTCGGGCCTGCGCCGGAGGGCCGCATCCTGGTGGGCGGCGAGGACATCGGTGCGTGCCCGCCGTGGCAGCGCGACGTGGGGATGGTGTTCCAGAGCTATGCGCTGTGGCCGCACCTGAGCGTCGCGAGGAACGTCGCCTACGGGCTCGAGGAGCGGCACGCGCCGCGCGAGGAGATCAGGCGGCGCGTCGCCGAGTCGCTCGAGCTCGTCGGGATGGCGCAGTTCGCAGCGCGCTACCCCGCCCAGCTCTCGGGCGGCCAGCAGCAGCGCGTGGCGCTGGCGCGCACGATCGCCGCGGAGCCGCGCGTGCTGCTCCTCGACGAGCCGCTGTCGAACCTCGATGCGGGCCTGCGCGTGCAGATGCGCGAGGAGCTCCTTGCGCTGCAGCGCGCACTGGGGATCACCACCATTTTCGTCACCCACGATCAGGAAGAGGCGAACAGCATCTGCGATCGCATCGCGGTGATGGCAGGCGGCGTCATTCAGCAGGTGGGCCGCCCGGTCGAGATCTACGACCATCCCGGCAACGAATTCGTCGCGCGCTTTCTCGGTGCGGCCAACCTCATTGCCGGGCGCGCCGAGCGTGATGGTTCTCGCGGGGTGCGCTTTCGCTCCGCCGAAGGCGGCTTCGAGCTGTCGCTGACCAGCGATGCCGCGCTCGGCGGCGGGCACCTGATGATCCGCCCGCAGGGGTTCGACCTGGTCGAGGCCGACGGGCCCGCGGCGGCCGGCGCGGGCGTGCAGATCGTGCGCGCGGTGGTGCGCTCGAGTGAATTCCTGGGCGGCGTGCTTCGCTACAGCGTGACGGCCGAGCGCGGGGTCGCGCTCATCGTCGACGTGCGCCACGATCGCGGCCGCCCCGCACTGCAGGCGGGGCAGAGCATAGGACTTTCGCTGCGGCCGGAGCAGGCGCTGTTCATCGCCTCCTGACCAGACCCGTCGCTGGCCGCCTCCTGTCAGGACGGTGCGGCTTCGCAGTATCATTGAGAAAATTCCACGGGGGGGATTCACGATGACGATCATCCGCGAAAACTGGCGGCGGGTTCTGGCGGCCGCTGCTGCGGCGGCAGGCATGCTTCTGACCGCAGCAACGGCGTCGGCGGCCGGGAACGATCTCGTGATCGTCACGTCGTTCGCACCCGATCAGACCAAGGTTTTCAAGGATGCCTTCCAGAAAGAGCATCCCGACGTCAATCTGAACATCATCAACAAGGGCACCGCCGAAGGCGTCAAGTATCTGCAGGAGACCGCGAGCAACAACAAGACCGATCTCTTCTGGGTCTCGTCGCCGGACGCCTTCGAGGTCCTGAAGGACGCCAAGCTGCTCGAGAAGTACAAGCCGGCCGCGATGGGCGACGCGAAGAGCATCAGCGGCTTCCCGATCGACGATCCCGACGGCTACTTTCACGGGTTCGCGCTCTCGGGCTACGGGTTCATGTGGAACACGCGCTACCTCGACTCCTACAAGCTGCCCGTGCCGCAGACCTGGGACGACCTCACCAAGCCGATCTACTTCAAGCACCTCGGCATCTCGTCGCCGTCGCGCTCGGGGACCACGCACCTCGAAGTGGAGACGATCCTGCAGGGCGAGGGCTGGAACAAGGGCTGGGCCACCGTCAAGAGGATGGCGGGCAATGCAGCGCAGATCTCGAGCCGCAGCTTCGGTGTGCCCGAAGGCGTCGACAGCGGCGAGTTCGGCATCGGGATCGTGATCGACTATTTCGGCTTCACCTCCAAGGCGGCGGGGTTCCCGGTGGAGTTTCACTACCCGCCCGGCACGACGCTGGTGCCGGCGACGATCGGCGTGGTGGCCAACGCTCCCAATCCGAACGCCGCGCACGCGTTCGTCGATTTCGTCCTCTCGCCGGCGGGCCAGAAGCTCCTCTTCAACCCGAAGGTGATGCGCTTGCCGGTGAACGAATCCGTCTACAAGGACGCTCCCGCAGGCATTCCCAACCCGTTCGCCGGGCAGATCAAGGCGAGCGTGCACTTCAACTCGGATCTCTCCCAGGGGCGCTACAACGTCGTCAACTCGCTCTACGACGTCATGATCACGTACCGCTTCTCGGAGTTGCAGGCCGCGGTGAAGGCCATCGACGACGCTCAGGCCGCCCTCGACAAGAAGCCCAACCCCGAAGCGGCGAAACTTCTCGATGAGGCGCGCTCACTCGCCTTCGGCGTGCCGATCTCGGATCATGAGGCCGGCGATCACGCCTTCAATGCGATCTTCACCGTGAAGCACAAGAAGGCCACCGACAAGGCAACCGGCCGGCAGGCCGAAGTCGAGAAGGACTGGGACGCCAAGACCGTCGCCAACTACGCGAAGGCGGTCGAGCTCGCCGGCAAGGCCAAGTCGATGCCGTGACGGGCAGCGGCAAAGCGCCGCCCGGTTGCGTCACGGACGGCCGAGGTAGAGGTAGGCGCTGCGGTTGCCGTCGGCGGCCCACCCATATCCCAGGTACAGGGGCCCAAGCAGCGTGTCGGCGGCGAGGAACGCCGAGACCGACTTGAGGAATCCCGTCGGGCTGCCGGGAACCAGTGGCCGTTCCATGCGGCCGGCTTCGAGTGATCCTCCGGCGTAGAGACCGTCGATGAACGGTGCCTTGAGCAGCTTGTAGGCATAGACCGCGCGTCCGAAGACGAGCTGCTCGCCGACCAGCGCTCCGGTCGGATAGCCCGATTGCTGGAGGAAGCCTCCCCACTGGAACATGTCGTAGCGCGGCAGGCGATCGTTGCCGAGGGCGGTCCCGACGCGCGCGGTGACGCTCAACGTGTGCGGGCCGGCCGACGTCGCGGCGGTGACGTCGGCGTCCCACTTCCGGTAGCTCGCGTCGGCGCCGAGCGCCTTGGTTGACGCGAACAGGTGGCTCGACGCGGCGATCCCGTTGCGCGGGAAATTGAGGCTGTCGAGTTGATCGAACACCACCTGCGCCGTGAGCGCGCCTCGACGAACGCGTCCGGGTGGGGCGAGCGCTTCGGGTCCGGTGTCGAGATCCGCGTGTAACGTCCCTGTGAGAATGCCGAGCCGCGCTTCGCCGTACTTCGTGAAATCGGAGCCGACGTCGAACCCGATGTCCGAGGTGCGCAGCTTGTAGCGGGCGATGTGCTCGGAGCCTTCGTACAGGTCCTCCGTGCGCCGTTCGATCTCGAGGCGGGGCGCGACGAACAGGTAATCGCGCGTCTCGAGGGGCTGGTAGAACTCCGTCGCAAGCCGGCTCGTCCGTCCGACCTGAGCATCGGTCCGCCATTCCGCACCGAGTTCGTTCACCCACGTTCGTCGATAGCTCGTCGCGAGATTGAAGAACGAGTCTCCCTGCAGATCGGATCCGAGCCCGAGCCCGAAGCGAAGATAGTTCGGTCCCCATGCCTTCTCGACGGCGTCGACATCGAGCACGCGCTTGCCGGCCTCCTCGACCACGCGGTAGTTGAGCCGTTCGAAGTCGCCGGTCCCGTACAGGCGACGCATGTCGTCGTCGAGCGTGGCCTGGTCGAGCGGTGCATGGACTTTGGTTTCGAGCTCGCCGCGAAGGACATCGACATTCACTCGCTGCAGCGGTCGAAAGCGGATCTCGTCGATCGGTCGCGTATCGGGTGGTGTGACCGCGATCCGGTGCCTGCTCCAAGCCGCGTAGGCCGCGGCGTTGTCGCTTAGCGCCTCGAGCTTCGACGCCACCTTCCATGCGGCCGCCTCACCGAACGGTACCGCCTTCGGCAAGTGGTCGAAGTCCGCTGCCGAGAACTCACCGAGCTCGGGCTCGATCAGGATGTCGGTCGGTTTCAGGGAAGCGATCGATTCCCGCACGTTCTGCTCGGTGAGGATGTTGACCATCTGTGCGGTGACACCGAGGACGGAGCCGACCTGGTCGCGCCTGAGCAGCGGCGTTCCGAGGTTCACCGCAATGATGACGTCGGCGCCCATCCTGCGCGCGACGTCGACCGGCAGATTGTCGGTGAGCCCGCCGTCGACCAGCAGGCGGCCATCGATCTCGGCCGGCGCAACGACACCGGGAACCGACATGCTGGCGCGCATTGCCTGCGCGAGCTCGCCGCTGGCGAAAACGACCGGCTTGCCGGTGACGAGGTCGGTCGCGACGGCGCGGAAGGGGATCGGGAGTTGATCGAAGTTCCGATACCCGCCGGCTAGGGCAAGCCGCCGCAGCACGGTCTCCAGCTGCACGCCGCTGACGAGCCCTTTCTGCACGAGCACCTCGCCGCGGTCGCTCAAGCCGAGCTCGAGCCCGAAGAGGATCGAGCGGTCGTCGATCTTTCGATGGATCGATTGATCCTTGCGCGGCGGTGACTCGTTGAAAAGGAAATCGGTCGTGATCGTTTCGAGGAGCGAGGTCATCTCGGGGACGGTCATGCCGGACGCATAGGCGCCGCCGACGAGCGAGCCCATGCTCGTGCCCACGATGCAATCGATCGGCACCCGGAGCGCTTCGAGAACCTTGATCACGCCGACGTGCGCCGCGCCGCGCGCTCCTCCGCCGGACAGCACCAGGCAGACCTTCGGTCGCGCATTGGCCGCGGCGCTCCAGGCAACGGTCGTGGCCGCAAGCAACGCGCACAGCGCGCTTCGAAACCAGAGGTTCATCGCAGGCACGGCGCGCGATGTGCTCGTCGACGCACCGGCGACTGCCCGGCCAGCGACGCTACTTCCGTGCGTTGACAGGCTCGACCGAAATCGCCAGCGCTTCGACGTAGGTTGCTTCGACGCGATCGCCCACCTTCGCGAGCTTGAACTGCTCCGGGTCCGCCACCCTGACTTCGATCGTCCGCTTCGGGCCGCGAAGCGTCGCGACTTGCGTGCTCGGGTCGAGCGCGATGATCTCGGCTGAGACGCGAACCTCGCGGCCGGCCCCGGCCGCGGGCCGCTCTCCCGGTTTCGCCTTGATGCCCCCTGCGGACTCGACGCGCGCCACGGGCCCGCCGTCGGCCTTCCTGAGCTCGAGGGTGACGGCCTGGACGTAGCGGGCGGCGACGCGGTCGCCGACCTTGATCCGGTCGAAATTCCTGACCTCGGGCCCGACTTCGATGGTGTTCATCTGCCCGCCGGGCATCCTGAGCGTGACGCTGCGGTGAGCCTTGTCGATGGCCGCAACCGACGCGACGATTTCGACGGCGCTCGACACCGACCGCATGCCGGGTGCGCTGGTCTGCGTCGACACCGCGCCCCCGGTCTGGGCAGCGGCCCACGGCGTGAGCGAAACGAGTGCGGCGAATGCCGCGGCCTGGGCGAACCTTGCCATGACGGGGTCTCCTGGTGGGCGGGTCGACGAGTGCGGATGGACGATTCGTGCGGCGAGCGCCATCACACGTCGTGCACGGCGGGGGTCGTCACCCAGCCGCCGTCGACGCCTCCGGGCAGCATCTGCCCGACGTCGTCGCCGACCTCTTCGTCGATCAGCCGGTTCAGCTTGGCGCTCATCGCTTCGATGACCTCCCCATGCTTCTTCCGCTCGAGCGCGAGGTTGTCGCGCTCGAGCGGATCGTTCTCGACGTCGAAGAGCTCGACGTCGTTCACGCCGAACAGCGCGTCGAGCGACAGCGGACGGTTGTGCTCCCTCGGCGAGAAGTAGCGGGCGAAACGGTAGCGACCGTCGAATACGGCTCGGATCGCGCCGCGCTTCGTCATGTCAGGCCGCATTGCACCCGACTTCGCGGCCTCCTTGAGCTTCGCCCTCCCACCGGGCTGCTGCATCACCTCGACGACCTTGTGCATGAAGTCGCCGTCGATGTAGGCGAACATGTTGTAGCAGAACAGCGCTCCGTCGCGCACGGCCTTGTGTGCCGCGTTTTCCGGCACCGCCAATACGGGCGAAAGGTCCTTGCCGGGCAGGTCCTTCACGATAGCGGCCTTCCGGCCGGCCGTGGCGTTGGTCAGGTTGACGAGCGTCGGCGCGATGTCGAGGTGCGACGTGACCGCCTTGCAGCGCCTTCCGCCGGGGTGCGACGGATGAACGATGATCAGCGGGACGTTGTTCTGCTCGCGATAGGCGGTTGCCCCCTTCGCGTGCAGGCGGTGCGCGCCGTCGAGATCGCCGTGGTCGGCGGTCATCACGATGATGGTCTTCGACGCGAGTCCGAGCGCCTCGAGTTCGTCGAGCACGGTGGTGATGTTGCGATCGGCGTCGCGCACGCAGTTGAGGTAGTAGTTGTGCCTCCTGCGCCAGCGCCAGTCTTGGTTGGGAATGTTGCCGACCAACGTGTCGTGCGACCGCATGTAGTCGGCGTGCGCGGGCGGCCGTCCGGGTGCGTCGAGACGGTCCGCATAGGTCGCGGGCAGGTCGAAGGTCCACTCTTTCGCGTAGAGCGGATGGCGCGGCTCGGGGCGGACGTGGCTGAGGATGTTCTTCGCCTGCACCGGCTCGCCCGGCCGGTCGGTGTCGAGGAACATGACGTCGTGCGGATTCACGAGGTTGACCGCGAGAAACCACGGCTTGCCCGCCGCTTCGAGCTCCATGGCGCGGCCGCGCAGCCAGTTCACCGTCATCGCCGAGGTGATCTCGTCGTGCAGGTAGCCACCCTGCTCGTGCGCGATGATGTCGCCGATGCCGAAGTAATCCGAGAAGCCGTAGGCCTCCATCTCCTTGGTGAAGATCCTGGTCGGGGTTCCGAGCTCGTTGACCGTTTCGAACTCCTTGGTCAGGTGCCATTTCCCCTTGTACGCGGTGTAATAGCCGGCTTCGCGCAGCATGTCGCCAATCGTCGGAAGATCGGTCGACATGCTGCTGATCCACGGAAAGTTGGTGTTGTCGAACATCCGGGTCTGCTGGATGTGCCGGCCGGTATAGATCACCGAGCGCGACGGCGTGCACACGCAGGAGTTGATCTGGTGGTTCTCGAACACCGTGCCCTGCTTCGCCAGACGCTCGTGTGCGGGGAGCCGCAGGCCGTCGGGCAGTTCGCCTGGGCGGAAAAAGCGCTCCTGGTCATTCAGGATGAAGAGGATGTTGTAGGGGGCACTCGTTTCGGCTTGGGCTGTCATCACGCCTGCTCCTATCGCTTTTCAGCGTACGGTCAGAATCGGAATTCGATGCCGGCGTAGAAGCCGCCGGTCGCGACGTCGTAGAGAAAGTTGTCGCGGTCGTAATCGACTTTCAGGTAGCGATACCCGAACTTCGCCGACATCGTCGGCGAGATTGCGTAGTTCGCGCCGGCGAACCCCTGCCAGGTGTAGTCAGAGCCGCCGCCTCCGACGTCGACGTATCCGACGGCGTTCCACTGCGGTGCGATCGGATACTGCGCGCGCACCCCGATGAACCCGTCGACCCAGCTTCGGCTGCGCACGAGCGTGCGGCCTTGCGGCGCAAACACGCTCGACGACAGGTCGAGGTCGAGCTTCACGTCGTTGGTGCGAATGCCGCCCACGATGTCGACCGGGACCGCGCCGTCGGCCACGCGCCACGTCCCGGCGATCGTGTACGCCTGCTGTGTGGGCGTCGCATGGATGTCACCGAATCCGGGGAGCGGCGCCTCTTTCGTCTGGCTGAGCTTGAGGTACATCGCGTCGAGAACGAACCCGAATCGATCCTTGCGTCCTTCGAGCGCGCCCATGAAGCCGAAGCGCAGCGAGTGGAAGATGTCGCTGAAGTTCGCGCTGACTCCGTTTGCCGTCAGCCGGCCGATGCCGACGTCGCCGTTCATGCCTGCGGCCCACAGATACGGCGTGGCTTCGAACTGCCAGCGGTCAGGCTGCGGTGCGGCCGCCTGCTGCGCGCAGGCAAGCTGGGCCGCGAGCGCCGCAATGCCAAGCGTCATGCCCGTTGCTGCACGACGCAGCACCGTCCCCCCGCGAACGCCGTTCATGACCGGCCTCCGCGGGGACCGCCGCCACCAGGTCCGCCGCCACCGGGTCCGCCGCCACCAGGTCCGCCACCGCCGGGTCCGCCACCGCCGGGTCCGCCACCGCCGGGTCCGCCACCGCCGGGTCCGCCACCGCCGGGTCCGTCGTCGTCGACACCGCGTCGATCGCGCCCGGGGCCGCGCTGGCTGACTGCCTGCTGCGCGCGCTTCTGGTTGACTTCACCCGTCGCCGCGTCGACCGCCTGATTGCGGTTGCGCGTCTGGGTTGCCGAATCGACCGCCTGGTTGCGGTTGCGCTTCTGCGCGGCGGAATCGGCCGCCTGGTTGCGGCTGTATTTCTGCGCGATCGTCGGATCGCGATACGCAACGCCCTTGCGGTGGGCCGCGCTGTGCTGCCAGTGCGTGCTGTTGATCGTGGTGTGGTTGAACTGGTTGTAATGATTGATGTTGATGTTGACGTCGTGGCTGTGCCAGTTGACGCCACCCCAGAGTGCAGCTCCGACGATCACACCGGTCGCGAACCCGAGCCCCGGAGCAGCGACGTATCCGGGGGGATACCAGTAGTAGGGAACGTATGCGGGGTACCACCACGCGCCGTAGACGACAGTCGGGTTGTAGACCGGCACGTAGACGACGGTTGACACCGGCTGGATGACGATCGTCTCCTTCTCGACCACGACCTTCTGCTGCCCGGTCGTCTTGAGCGTGCCCTGCGCATAGGCCTTGTGGCGCAATGCCTGCACGGTGTTCATGACTTCGGTACGCTGCGCGAGAAAGGCGTCGCCGAGCTGCTGCGTCCACTCCAGCTTGTCGTTCATCATCGTGATGACCGTCGGGAAGGCCGTCAGCGACTTCACCGAGGGATCCCACGTTTGCTTCTGCATCGCGCTTTCCAGCGCGTTGCCGGTTGTGTTCGGATTCGCCTTCACCCACCGCGCGGCGCTCACCACTTCGAGCGGGTAGGTCGACGCCATCAGGATCTGCGCGAGCAGCGCGTCCGGATAGAGCGCAATCGGCGCGAGCATCTGGTCGAGCTCGGGCTGCGAGAACGCCCTCTGTGTGCTTCCTGCCGTTGCGTTCGACTGCGCTTCGGCCGCAGCGACGACCATCGTCGCCTGTCCGAATGCGGTGTCGGAAAGCGTGAATGCGAGGATCACTGCAGCGGCAACCGCGCGCCGGGCAAGCGGATGCGTTGGTCTCGGGTTCATCGAATCTCCTTGCGCTGACTCATTTCACATTGCGTACGCGCCAGCCGGCACGCGCGAACTCCGTTGCCGCGAGCGGGCTCACCTGTCCCTGGACGAGCAACGTCCGTTTTGCCGCCGCAAGTTCGGGCGCGTTCGCGAACGCTGCGGCCTCTTCGTTCCAGTACAGATAGTCGACGGCCGCGGCGGCGACGACCTCGCCGCTCTTCGACTGGCCGATCGGCACGATCCCGCGCACGCGGACCTGCGTGACCGGTGTTGCGCGATTGAATTGATCGAGCAACGCCACCGCTCGCACGAGGAAGCGTGCCGGGACTTCACCTGAAATCGTCGACGCGGCGCGAACCACCGAATCGCGTCCGGAGGCGGCGTTCAGCTCGCCAAGCGTCGAAACGAGCGCGGTCTGCAGCGTCGGTGTAAACCAGCGGTTCCTGAGAAAGGCGCGCACGACCGCGGCAGGCACGCCCATGCGCGTCAGCGCTTCGTCGTTGGACTTGGCGAGATCGCCGGGCGGATGGTTCCAGACCGAGTCCTTGACGGTGCCCTCGAAGCTCGTCGCATAGTTGAGCGGCGCGGCAACCGCCCCGACGGCGAGGCCGACGGTGAAGTTGCCGGCAAAGGTGGCGCTCGCCGCACGATCGAGCAGCGGGCGCAGGACCGGATTGGACGTGTACGGATCGACGCCGAGCTGCTTTGCCCACTCGCGACGAGCCCGGTTGTATCCGAGTGGATCGCCGATGAACGAAGGCGGCTCGTCGGCATCGCCGGAAGGCTTCTGCGTGTTTTGATCCGGCGACGATCCCGCCAGCGTGTCGCCGGCATTCTGGAGACCGGATTTCACCGAATAGCCGATCCGGCCGAGCACCGTTCCCGCTCCCGACGCAATGTTCTCGACGGTCGCGCCGGGATCGGTGACGAGCGAGCCGGCGAGCTTGACCGGAGCGGCGGCGGATTTCGCGACCGCGTCACCGAACGCACTGCTGCTCTCGACTTTCCTCAGCTCGTCGATCGCATGCAGCTCGCGCTCACGAATCGCAAGCATGTCGACACCGACGACGCGGAACCTGCCGGACTTCGTGCTGAGCTCGAAGCTCCCGAGGAAGCGATCGACCGGAACCGGGGTGCCGACCTCGAACCCAGCGCCCCGCAGCAGCGCCGGCGGCGCCAGCTGCGCTGCGGGAATCGCCGGCGCGGCCTCGAAGCCGCGACTCTGTGCGAACGCCTGCGCGACCGCGCAGGCCAGCACGAGCCCGCAAGCACCCGCACCCAATCTCGAACTACTCACGCTTTTCATCGTGTGCCCCCGCGGCTCCGTCAATCGTGACATTCGGTGACCCAGGCAACCGCATCGAGCAGCGCCTGGCCGTCGACCGGCTTCTTCAGGAGAAAACGTGCGCCGACGTTGCGCGCGTCGTGTCGGGCAAGCCCTCCCTCGGCCGCACACAGCACGATCACCGGCCAGTCGACTCCTCGCTGCCGCATCGTGTCCTTCAGCTTCGAACCGGCAGGCAGCTGTGACGCATCGAGGATCACGCAGGCGTTGGCCTTCGGCCACTCCGGTGCGATGAAATGCTCGATCGTCTCGAACGGTCTAGCCTCGAACCCGGCGGCGATGGCGAGACGGCACAATGCGTCGCGCACGGATGCATCGCGGTCCACGATGTAGATCCTGGTTTCGCTGCCACGCTCGACTGGCATTGGTCGCCGCTCCCACTGTCGACGGCACGATAGCGATGCGCGCGAAATGCAGCTATCCGACCTTGGTAGGATCGGGCGCGCTTGCATCGGCGTTCGCGTCGCCGGTGTTCGGTGGCGCCGCCGGGGCCGGATACCACGAGTCACGCGGCACGACCTGCGGCGCAGGCGGATCCGCCTCGTAGTTCGGCGACATGATCTGCACTCCGTACTCGTTGAAGACATCCTGGATGCTGGCGTGCAGGCGATCGAGCACGTCCGGCCGCGGCGACTCGGTGCCGTCGCGCACGCAGGCAACCAGGCAGTACTCGACGTAGAAGTCGGACAACGCGGTCTGGCGCACGAAAGGTGGAGGACTGGGCGCGATGTCGGGCACGCGATGCGCAGCCGTCTCGAGCATTGCGACGACCTGCCGCCATGGCGTGGCGTAGCCGATCGTCACCCTGGTGCTGACGGTGTAGCGCGAGCCGCTCGCGGTGGTCGAAAAGTTGCGCGCACCGCTCTGCAGGATCAGTGCGTTCGACAGCAGCGCTTCCTCCCCGAGCCCCGTCCGTATCCGCGTCGTGAACGCGCCGATCCGCGAGACGATGCCGGCGACGTCGCCGACCCTGACGCTCTGGCCCACACGGAGCGTGCGCGAATACATGAGAATCAGGCCGGCAACGCCCTGGCCTGCGAGACCGGAGGCGCCGATCGACACCATGAGTCCCACGAGCACCGAGAGGCCCTTGAACGCCTCGGTGTCGGCGCCGGGCAATTGTGGAAAGGAGAGCCCGACCGCGAACAGGTAGACGACGGCGTTGAACAGCGACCGCGTCGCGCCCACCGTGTCGGCGTCGAGGCCCCCCACCGAGTGCCGGCCGCTTTGCACCTGCTCGAAGAACAGTCCGGCGAGCCGCACGACCCCCCGCGCGACCACGAAGATGATGAACACGACGACGAGGCCCGGAATTGCGTCCGCAACTCCGCTTGCGATATTGCCGAGCTTGGCGAGCAGCGTCTCCACCATGCGCTCGCCCCACGGCCGCGTCCGCGCGAAGCGCGTCAGCGAATACGCGAGCCAGATGAAGGTTGCAGCCAGGACGACGATCCACGAGGCGATGCGGACCGCACGCCCGGTGAGTGCGGCGACCGCCCGGGCGTCGAGCAGCCTCGCGCCGCGAATGCTGAGGCGTTGCGTTTTCTCGGCGGCGAGCGGGGCGAGGCGGACGGTCGTCCACCGGTCGAAGCGAATGACGCCGAGCAGCGAGATGGCGTAGAGCGCCGTTGCCAGCAACGTCCAGACCGTGGCGAGCGCCACGTAGCGCGCCGAGTGCTCCTCGGCATAGTCGGAGATCGCCTGCTCGAGCCGAGCGGCGCTTTCCCGCGCGACGTTCTCAGTGGTTTCGCCGACTTCGGGGTCGACGTCGATCCGGGTGACGACGAACGCGCGCTTGCCGCCGATGAGCACTTCGGTGCCGTCGGGGATCGCCTGCGTCGACACGGCGGGTGTTGACCCGCTCGCGAGGGCGCTCTCGATGCGCGCCGTCGTCGCGTCGGCGCGCTCGCGTGCGCTGTGGCCCGCGATCGGACCCTGCAGCGTGATGATGGCGCGGTTCGAGATCCGGACTTCGGCGCGGTCGTGGACCGGCTTCGCGCGATCCTGCGCGTGCGCCGCCGGCGCGAAGCCGATGCCGACGGCCAGCAGTGCGGCGAGGAAACGATCGTGCACGATCACCCGCGCTCCGGCGCAGGGCGGGACGCGCGCAGTCGAAGCTTTCCATAGACGGATGTCACGACGACCCCGACCAGCAGGAAGAGCAGAATCGCGGCCGGCGCGAGCGAATCGTCGGGAAACGTCGCACGAGCGATCACCAGCGCAACGCCGGGATGGCGCATCGGCGACGCGATCGCCAGCACCGTGCGCCCTGCCGGGTCGGGTCCGCCGAGCAGGTGTCCTGCGGCCACCGCGACGACTGACACGACGGCGAACGCAACGACGGCACCGCTGCCGAGAAGCGACACGATCGCAGGCCACGCGTTGATGAGGATCAGCACGCCGGCGACGACGAGAAGCGCCGTCCCGCTCCGGGTCACCCATGGCGCCATCCGCTCGGCCGCTCCGGGGAAACGCCACCGAACGGTCAGCCCGACCGCGAGTGGCGCGAGAACCGACATCGCGACCGTCCTCGCGATGGCATCGGTTCCGACCTGCAGGTCGCGTCGGAACAGCCAACCCAGCACGTCGACAGCAAGTGGGGCGACCACGATCGCAACCAGTGCAATCGCGACGAGGAGGCCGTAGGCATGACTCGCCCGGCCTCCAAACTTCATCTGCTTGCCGGGAAGAAGCGGCGGCAGCGGCGAGATCGCCATGGCGAGCAGCGCGACCTTGACCGGGGGCGGAACATCGAAGACCAGCACCACGACAACCGCGGCGAGCGGTACGACTCCGTAGATCGCCGCGATCGAACGAAGCAGCCGATGGGGCCGCCTGAAGAGGCCGCGGAACAGCGAAAGCGCGTCGGCGAACGTGGCCCGCAGTCCGAGCCCGATGACGATCAGCAGCAGGCTCGCGGTGACCGCCCATTTGACGAGTTGCGCGGCATCCATGTTGCGCTCCCGGTTCGAGAAGGGTGGTGCGTCGACGTTACGCGAAGAGAAGGATTGCCGCGAACACCACGGCACCGAGGCAGAAGGGCCAGAATCGCCCCTCGCGCTCGTCGGGAAGCTCGGCCCGCAAGCTCGTGATCACCACGCCGCCGGCAAGCAGCGCGAACAGCCGCGCGAAGGCCGCCTCGGGCAGGGTCGTCATGATCCCGAGCAGGGCGCCTGCCAGGACGCTTGCGGCAAGCACCGGCCTCCCGGCTCGTGCGTAGCGCCCACGATGCTGCTCGAACATCGAGTGATCGACGATCAGGAAATGCACCGCCATGGCGATCGTGTAGACCGCGAGGGCGACCGGACCACGCTCGAGCCGCTCGCTCAGCAGGTAGCCGATCAGCGCGCTGTATGCCGCGAAGCCGCCCAGGTGGAGCCCATAGGTCGCGACGTTCGCAACGGCTTCGGCGCTGCGTCCGCGCTGCCTGCGTGAGGCGAGCACCAGGTGCTCGATTCCGTAGAGCACGACAAACGACAGCAACGCGAGCAAGTACACGCGTTGCTCGGCGAAGAGCAGCGGCTCGCCGCCGGCCGCCGCGACAATCGCCTGGTTCTGGGCGCCAAGCTCGGGGAGAACGTCGACGAAGACATACGCAACCGACACGCCTGCTGCCGTCGAGATCCGGCGCCGGCGCGACCAGAGGCCGTGCTCGGCGCCCTCCGCCGGCATCAGCCATCGTCCGCCCGCGTAGGCGGACGCCAGCGCGAACGCCGCAACGACCGGTGCAATGGTGTGGTCCATGTCGATCCGCGTGCGGCGGCCTGCGCTCACACCGCGCGCACCAGCACCGCGACGAACGCGAAGGCGCCGATCAGCGCGAGCGCCACCGCGATCGCCTGCAGCGGGGTGCGGCTTGCGACACTGCGGATGCCCGCCACGGGCCCGAACTCGTCCGACATGTAGTCGAGCAGCCGCCGGTACTGCCAGAGAGAGATGACCAGTCCGGCGATGCCCGCGCAGATCAAGGCGAGCCCGAGATAGCGGGGCATCTGCGGGCGCAGCGCGGGCGCGACGCCATCCATGTCCTGCAGGCGGGCGAAGAACTGCACGATGGTGAAGCCGAATCCGATCAGCGCCGTCGCCGTGCGGACCCATGACATCAGCGTGCGCTCGATCGAAAGCCGCGTCCGCAGCCACGCGAAGTGGCTTTCCGCAGTCGGCTTGACCACGAATCGGGGAGAACCGGTGTCGCTGGCGTCGTCGGGCATCGGTGGCTGACGGAACTCGTCGCGAAGGGAGAGCGACGTGAAACCTGCGCTCGATGGCAGCGCACGATAGCGATGCACGCGGGATGCGGCTATCCGACCTTGGTAGGATCGCGGGCCATCACGGCGAGTACGGCGCGCGCTATCGGCCCAATGTGGCCAGCGGGACCGGTGGCAGGCGGCGGTCGGCCGCAGCCCCGGCGGTGACGCTGTGCGGCCCCCGCTACCGGCCGGGGCGTTTCGAACGTTCGCCGATCCCTGCCGCTTCGCAGGAGCGAACGAGCTCAGCCACCGAGCGAACCTGCATCTTGTCCATCACCTGTCCGCGGTGCTGCTTCACCGTGGCCTCGCTGATCTCGAGATCGGAGGCGATCTGCTTGTTCAGGCGGCCTGCGATGACGCAGTGCAGAACATCGCGCTCACGAGGGGTGAGTGTGGCGAGCCGCCGCTCGACCGCCTGCCGCTCGCGCGCTGCGCGGGTGAGTTCCTCGCTGCGCGCGACCGCCCGGCGCACCGCGTCGATGAGCACGGAATCGTCGACGGGCTTCGCGAGGTACTCGAACGCTCCGTCTTTCATCGCCGTGACGCCCGTGGCAGCGTCGTCGCGCGCCGTGAGGTAGACCACCGGAGCGCAGAGGCCCCTGCGCGCAAGCTCCCGCTGCAGCTCGGCACCCGTCATGCCGGGCATCTGCATGTCGAGCACGAAGCATTGCGCGGATTCGAGCAGCGGGCTCGCCAGGGCATCGGCCGCCGAGCCGAACGGCACCGCACGCCATCCGCCGGCTGCCAGCAGGCGCACGACCCCATCGCGAACGGCGTCGTCGTCATCGACGACGCAAACCGTTACGATGCTCTCGCCGACCGGTGTTGGGGCATTGGCGATCGGAGGCAATCCGGCGCCTGCGACAGGCGCGACGCTTTCCAGCCGAAGCGCGAATCGAAGCGTCGTGCCTCCGCCGGGGTTCGCCTCGGCGACGATCGTGCCGCGATGCGCCTCGACGATCGAGCGCGAAATCGCGAGACCCATGCCGAGCCCTTCGCCTCGCGTCGTGAAGAACGGGTCGAAGACTCGCTCGAGGCGATCGTCCGCAATGCCGGTGCCCGTGTCCGACACGCGGACCTCGACCCACTCGCCGGACACGCAGACGAGCCGCAAGGCGAGCCGTCGTTCGGGTACCGGGCGATCCTGCAGCGCATGCAGCGCGTTCGACAGCAGATTGAGCATGACCTGCTGAATCTGCGTGCGCACGCCGCAGACGACGAATCCCTTGCGAAGCTCGTTGTCGAGCCGGACGTGCCTTGCGTCGAACTCGCTCCTGAACAGGATCACGACGTCGTCACACGCCTCGCCGAGGTCGAAGCTCGACGTCGGCGGCTCCTCGCGGCGAAGCAGCTTGCGCAGGTTGTCGACGACCGCCGCCGCGCGCTTGTCATCACGCACGATCGCTTCGAGAATTTCGCGCATCGGTCCTGCGCCGTCCTCGCCGAGACCCCGCAGTCCAGCCTGCGCATTGGCGAGGATGCCCGTCAGCGGCTGGTTCAACTCGTGCGAAAGCGACGCGGTCAGCGTCCCCGCATGGGCGGCACGATCCGCGTGGCGCAACTCGGCGCGCAGGTCTCGCGACTCCTGCTCGGCCGCACGAAGTTCCGAAACGTCCCACACGGTGGCGAGCGTGCGTCGCGGGGTCCCGTCGATCTCGTATGCAGTCTCGATACGGCTGCGAACCGTCCGGATCACCCCATCGGGGCGAATGATTCGATACTCGAGCTCGACATTCGGCGTTTGCCGCGCCAGCGCGAGGTCGTTGGCCTCGCGCACGCGTGCGCGGTCGTCGGGATGAACCAGGTCGAGCACTTCGTTCGCAGTGCCCGTGAGGACGGAGCCGAAGATGCGATTCGCCTCCTCCGAGCCGACGAGCGTGTCGTCCCACCAATCGCTTACGTAGCTGCCTATGCGGGCGATGCGCTGTGCTTCCGCGAGATTGCGTTCGCTTGCCTGAAGCGCCCGCTCGGTGTTGTGGCGGGTGAGCACGGCAAGAAAGGTCTGCGCGACCATCTGGAGTCGCGCGAGGATCGTTTCGGGCCATGCGGGCATGGGTTTCGTGCCGGTGAGGCAGAGCGCGTGCGTCACACTCCCGCCGATGCCGACCGGGATCACGAACAGCGACTGCAGGCCGAGACCGGCCGCCGAAGCTCGATCGATCGTCGCGTCGACGGGGAAGTCGTCGATGCACGTGAGCACGACGCGCTCGCCGCGAAAGATGGTCTTCGCGTGCGTCCACGGAAACAGGGCCCCGTACTCCAGCGTCGTCGGAGCGCGCGGAACTCCTTCGAGCGCGACGACATGCCGTAGGCGGGCCTGCCGGATGTCCGGCTGGACCTCCATGATTCCGCCTTGGTCGACCGCGAAAAATGCGATGAGATCGCGCAAGCAGGCGTCGACGACTCCGGCCAGTGCGCTTCCGCCGGTCTGGGCGAGGCGAGTCGAGATCGAAAGGACCAGGTGCAGGAACGCCTGCACGTCATCCGCGGACGTCGTGGCGCCGCGCGCGACGGCCATGTCCATTGGGCCCCCGGTTGAGAACGGTTCTTGTTCGCCAATTGTACAGCCTCCGCCGCGATCGCAAGCCCGCGGCCCCGCCGGTAGAATGAATCGATTGGACGACAGAGACTGCCGCGGCTGCATCGGGATTGCCGCCGCGGCTGCCGCCCGTCGATCGCCCGGACCTCACAACGGCGCGTGGCCCGCCTCGAACTCAGGATCCCTCCACCCGCCGTCGCGCTCGTTGTCGCGGCGGCAATGTGGCTGGTCGCGCGCGCGGGGCCCGCGCTCGACGCTCCGTTCACGACGAGAGTCGCCGTCTTCATTGCGCTGGCGCTGGTCGGCGTCGCGCTTGCGCTCGCCGGGAAACTGGAGTTCAGGCGCGCGCGCACGACGGCCAATCCCTTCCGGCCGGAGAACGCATCGACGCTCGTTGCCACCGGCGTCTACCGGTTCACTCGCAATCCGATGTATCTCGGCCTCGCGCTGGCCGGGCTCGGCTGGGCCGCCTTCCTCTGCTCGGCGTGGGCGCTTGCCGGCCCGGTCATCTTCGTCGTCTATATCAGCCGCTTCCAGATCGCACCCGAGGAGCGCGTGCTCGCAGCGAAGTTCGGCACCGCCTACGCGGAGTACGCTTCGCGGGTACGCAGATGGATCTGACTCGACATCCGCCTGGATGATCACACCATGTCCCGACCGCCCCCGCCGGTTGCGATCCTCGCCGCCGACGCCCCTGCCAAGAGCCGGCGTTCGAACTATCCGGAGCCCTTCGCTTCGCTGATGGCGAAGCGCGAAAAGCATCCGCTCGGCGATCTCTTCGGACTCACCAACTTCGGTGTCAACCTGACGCGCCTCGCTCCCGGGGGTGTGTCCGCCCTTCGCCACGCGCACGCGAAGCAGGACGAGTTCGTCTATGTCCTACAAGGCAGGCCGACGCTGCACACTGACGATGGGCCCACGGCGTTGTCCCCCGGGATGTGTGCCGGGTTCAAGGCCGGAACGGGCAACGCGCATTGCCTCGCGAACGATACCGGCGAGGAGGTCGTGTACCTCGAGATCGGCGATCGCACGTCGGGCGACGAGGTCACCTACCCGGACGACGACGTTCGCGCCGAGTACGTCGACGGGCGCTGGGTCTTCACGCACAAGGACCGCACGCCGTACTGACGCGGAAGGTGCGAAAGCAATTGGTGTGCGACGGACCAGTGCCGGTAGGTCGGCGTACGATAGGCGGGTTCGGGGCCGTCGTCCCGGTTGCGAGTGCGACCATTTGTAATCGACTGCTGCGGCTGATCGCAGCAGCCAAACGCCGATGCCGACCCTCTCCAAACCATCGTTCACGATCGACTACGCCGACGACGGGCAAGGGGAGCCGGTCGTGCTTGTCCACAGTTCGGTGAGCGCCAATCGTCAGTGGCGCGCGCTCACCGACGCGCTGAAGGACCGCTATCGTGTCCTCGCGATCAACCTCTTCGGCTACGGCGATACGACACCCTGGCGTGCGACCGCGCGGCAGACGCTCGAAGCACAGGCACAGCTCGTTGTCGCGCTGTGCGAGGGCCTCGGCGCCCCGCTTCGCCTCGTCGGGCACTCGCTCGGCGGATCCGTCGCGCTGAAGGCTGCGAGTCTCATGGGCTCGCGCGTCACGAGCCTCGTTCTCCTCGAACCCAATCCATTCCATCTGCTGCGCCAGCACCGTCGTACCGAAGCCTACGAGGAATGCTGCAGCCTGCGCGATCACGTGAAGCGCTACGGCGCGCTCGGTGACTGGCCGCGGGTCGCCGAGCGCTTCGCTGACTACTGGCTCGGCGACGGTTCGTGGAGCGCAATGCCCGAAAGGCGCCGCGCAGCATTTGCCGAATCGCTGCCGCCGAACTTCTACGAGTGGGATGCGGTGATGGGCGAAACCACGGCGATCGAGAACTGGGCTAAGCTCGGCGCGCGAACGCTCGTCGTGAGCGATCCCTCGACGCGCCTGCCGATCCGCGAGATCGTGGCGATCTTTACGGAAGCCTGCCCGCACTGGATTTTCCGGACGGTTACGGCGGGCGGGCACATGGCGCCGCTCACCCGGCCCGATCTCGTGAATCCGATTGTCTGCACATTCCTGGATCCATGAACCCTCCCGAAACTGTATTCGAGGCATTTGCCGTCCACGGCAGGCGGCTCGTCGCACCGTTCCCCGTCGGTCTCCTCAAGATCGGCTTCTCGGGATTGAAACAGAAGCTCCTCGACTTGATCGTCGCGATGCTGCTCCTCGCGATCGCCGATCGCGTGGGCGAGTCGGATCACGGCGAGTACACTTCGTCGAAGTACGTCGATCACTCATAGCATCGGAGCAGCCCGTGAGCGACCCCGTCCCCGCGCTGGTCGTCGATCTCCTCGAGTGGCTTGGCCCCCAGGGTAAGCCTTATCATGAAGTCATGGACGCATGGCGCACGTCGTGCCCGCGCCTGCCGGTCTGGGAAACCGCCAACGAGCAGGGTCTGATCGACCATCTGCCCACACCCGGCGCCCGGGCGCGAATCGCCGTATCGGACAAGGGCCGCGAGTTCCTCGCCGCGAGGGGCGGCGCTGATCGGACAAGGGCCGCGAGTTCCTCGCCGCGAGGGGCGGCGCTGATTTGCGTTCATGAGAGAACGCGTTCGTGGTGAACGCCGGGCAGTCTCTCGATCGCTCCTGGGGCCACGATGATCTACCGCCAGCTCTTCGATCCACAGTCGTCGACCTACTCATACCTCCTCGCCGACGCGGCGACCCGCGAGGCGGTCCTGATCGACCCGGTGTTCGAGCAGGCGCGCCGCGACGAAGCGCTGATCCGCGAGCTCGGGCTTGCACTCGTCGCAACGATCGACACGCACGTGCACGCCGATCACGTCACCGGCGCATGGCTCCTGAAGCAGCGCCTCGGGAGCGCGATCGCGATCTCTGCGGCGAGCGGCGCCACGGGGGCCGACCGTTCTCTCGCGCACGGTGATCGCATCGCGTTCGGCGCTCGCTCGCTCGAAGTGCGCGCGACTCCGGGACACACCAGCGGGTGCATCACGCTCGTGCTCGACGACGAGAGCGCGGCCTTCACCGGCGATTGCCTGCTGATTCGCGGCAGCGGCCGCACCGACTTCCAGCAGGGTGATCCACGCGCGATGTACCGCTCGGTGCGAAGCCAGATCCTGACACTGCCTTCGGCGTGCCTGCTCTATCCGGCGCACGACTACCGCGGGTTGACGGTGACGAGCGTTGCCGAGGAACGCACGTTCAACCCGCGGCTCGGCGGCGAAGCGGCCGAGAGCGACTTCGTCGGCTACATGAAGAACCTCGGGCTGCCGCACCCGAAGCTGATCGACATCGCGCTGCCGGCAAACCTCGCGTGCGGGCGGCCCTCCGACGAGCACGCGCCGCGCGCCGATCCGGCATGGGCGCCGCTCACCTACACGTTCGCCGGCATCTACGAGATCCAGCCGCAGGCGCTCGAGGAGCACGCATCGGCGGTGCAGATCGTCGACGTTCGCGAGAAGGACGAGTTCGAGGGACCGCACGGCCGCATCCACGGCGCGCGCTGGATCGCGATCGGCGATCTCGCGACGCACTCGTCCGAACTCGCGCGCGATCGCCCGGTGGTGACGGTGTGCCGCGCAGGCGTGCGCTCGGCGCAGGCGTCGGTGATGCTGCAGAAGCAGGGATTCACCGAGGTTGCGAACCTCGCCGGAGGCATGCTGCGCTGGCGCGCAGAAGGTCACCCGGTCGAGGGCGCGCGCGCCTGAGGTGGCTCAGTACGTCTTCTTGCGCACGACGACGTGGTAGAGGACGAGGAGCGCCACGGCGCCGACGAGCGCGCCGATGAAGCCCGCCGATTGCCCTTCCCGGTAGATGCCGAACGCCTGTCCGACGTAGGTCGCTCCGATCGCGCCGGCGATGCCGAGCGCCGCAGTGAGGAAGAATCCGCCCTGACCGCCAGGCGTTACGAACTTCGCGATGATGCCCACCACGAAACCGATGATGATCGTCGCGACGATGGACATGCGCTCCTCGAGTTGCGGGTCGCCCCGGTACGCCTATCTTGCCGCATCCGCCGCCGCGACGCGAGCCCGCTCGCGCGTCAGCAGGCGCCGTCCTTCGGCTCGAGCCCGCTGCCCTTCGGCGCGGGCTTGCCGTGCCTCGGCGCGATCTCGACCATGAAGGGGGCATCGACGTGCAGCGTGCGCTGCGGGAACGGAATGCCGATGTTCGCCTCGGCGAGCCTGACGACGATCAGCTCGCGAATTTCCGAGGCGATGACCCCGGTCTCGAGGTCCTCGTCCATGTGCGTCGGAGGAGTTGCGTCGATCCAGTAGGCGAGGCGGAACTTCTGCGCGTCGGCCGCGAAGTCGTCGAAGATCGCGAGCGGCTCGGGCTGCTTCAGCACCTTCGGATGCGACAGCGCCGCGTCGAGGAGCGCCTTGCGCACGCGCGCCGGATCGACCCCGTATTCGACGCCGACGTCGAACTGCAGGCGCATCGCCGGCGACGAATAGGTGAGGTTGGTGACGTTGCTCTCGATGAAGGTGGAATTCGGGATCAGCGTCTCGACGCCGTCCTCGGCGCGCACGACCGATGCGCGGAAGCCGATGTTGGTGACCCGGCCGCGGATCCTGTCGAACTCGATGTAGTCGCCGACACGCAGCGGCTTCTCGATCAGCAGCATGATGCCGGACATCAGGTTCTTCAGCAGGTTCTGCGCGCCGAAGCCGATGCCGATCGCCAGCGCGCCGCCGAGGAACGCGAACACGGTGAGCGGGATGCGCACGGCGAGGAGGCTCGCCATCACGAGCAGCGCGACGAGCAGCGCCAGCGTCCAGCGATAGACGATGCTCGCTTCCGCACGTGAGCGGCCGAGCATGCGGGTCGCGATCCAGCGCGCGACGTGCGCGAGCTTCAGGCACAGCCAGTAGCCGGCGATGATCAGCAGCAGTGCGCCGATCGTCTTGCCGACGGTGATCGAGCGGTGCGCGATGATCGTCCTGCCGTCGGCGGTCTCGAAGCTGTCCTCGGCGTTGAAGAGCTCGAAGCTCCAGACGCGAGCGACGGCGAGCTGCGCGATCGCCCAGCCCTCGCCGATGCGCTCGCCCCACGTCTGCGGCACGGCGCCGCTCGTCGCGCCTGCCTGCCAGCGGGCGAGGAGCGCCTGCAGCGGCTTCGTCGCCTCGGTGGCGCTCTTCTCGACGATCGCGCGCTCGGCGTAGACGTCGCGCAGCGCGCGCAGCGGCGTGGCCTGCGGCGCAGCGGCGCTGCGGATCTGCGCATCGAGGGTCGCGATCTCGCTGTTGGTGGTGGCGAGCTGCTCGTTCTGGTATTCGCCCCACGCCTGCAACGACGCGAGCGAGCCGACGAGGTTCTCGTAGGCGTCCGCGGTGTGGGTGCGGGTCGGCGAATGCATCACCGCGTAGCGCGTGGTCCACGCCTTGAGCTCGTATTGGTTCAGCGCGGCGCGCATCCGCGCGACCTCGAGCTCGATGCTCGCATTCGCGACCTGCTGGCGCCTGAGCTCCGTCTCCGCCGGCGGTGCCGCCGCGGCGACTTCGCGCGCGTTGCGCCACGCCGCCAGCGCGCGGTCGGCGTCGGCCGACAGCGCCTCCCCGCGCGCGTCGAGCTTCGCCTGCACCTCGGCCAAGTCCTGCGCCGTGAAGCGCACGTGGCCCTGCGTCGCCCTGAGCTTCGCATCGGCGAGGCGCAGCTCGGCTTCGGCTGCCTTGCGCTCCTCGCCGGTGTTGGCGAGCCCCTGCTGCATCTCGTCGAGCGAAGCCGTAGCCTCTTCTGCGCGCAGCTTCGCGAGCTCGAGCTCCCAGCGTGCTCGACTGCGATCGGTATCGCCGCTCGCGTGGTCGGCGTGTTCCTGCGCCTGGCGCACACCCGCTTCGCTCTCGCGCAGCCGTACCTGCAGCCGCGCGGCGAGCCCGTGCAGCAGAACTTCGCGCGCCTTGATCGTCGCGAGCCGCTCGACGACGGTGTCGCGCGACGCCTCGAGGCCATCGACGAACGGAAGTGGATACGGAGGCTGCGTGTCGAACCCCCGCCATGCGTCGGCACTCCGCTCGGCGCCGGTGCGTGCGGCGACGAGTCCGGCATTGCGCGCCTTGCCGTCGATCCGCTGCGACAGCGAGCGCTCGATCTGGTGCAGCAGGCGGATGCGGTCTGCGACCTCGACTTCCGGCGTGCCGGCGGGCGCGCCGTCCGCGGCGGCGCCGGGGCGCTCGAGCGCGACGAGCCGCTTGTGGACGTCGGCAAGGCGTGCCGCCGCATCGGGACCGCCGGGCGCCGCCTGCGACGCAGGAGGTGTCGCAGGCGATTCGTGCTGGAACAGCCTGATCACTTCGTCGGCGACACCTCCGCCATGCCCTTCCGCAGCGACCACGGCAGTGCCGGTGGTGCCTGCGAGAACGAGCGCGGTGATGACCAGCGCGGTGCGCAGATGCGGAGCCATCGGCACGAGGGTCGTCACTCGCGTCAGAAGAGCGGCTGTCCCGCAATGCGCGGCCCTGCCGCCGCGTCGACCCATCCGCCGCCCATCGCCTTGTAGATGTTGGCAGCCGACGCGAGGAGCGACGCGCGCATCGACGCGAGCGAGAGCTCGGCGGGAAAGAGCGACTGCTCGGCCTGCAGCACGGTCGAGTACGGCGCGTAGCCGCCGTCGTACTGCAGCCTCGCGAGGCGCTCGTAGTCCGTGAGCGAGGCGACGAGCCTCGTCTGCGCGGCAATCTGCTCGGATAGCTTCTGGTTGGCGACGAGCGCGTTGTCGACATCGCCGAACGCGTTGCGCACGGCGAGCCGGTAATTGGCGAGGGCCGCGCGCTGTCCCGCCTCGGCCTGTGCGACCTGGCCTGAGACGGCGCCGAAGGTGAAGATCGGGCCGGTCACCTGGCCCGCGTAGCTCCAGATCCGCGCCGGTCCGGTGAAGAGGCCCGAGAGGTCCGGGCTCGCCGTGCCGAGTGCCGCGGTGAGCGAGATCGACGGGAAATAGAGCGCTTTCGCGGCGCCGATCTCGGCGTTGGCGCCGACGAGCGCCTGCTCCGACTGGCGCAGGTCGGGCCTGCGCTCGAGGAGCGATGACGGCAGCCCGGCGGGCACCGGAGGGACCTTGAGCTCGTCGAGCGCCTTGCCGCGGGCGATCGGCCCCGGATTGCGGCCGGCGAGGATCGACAGCGCGTCCTGCGCCTGGGCGATCTGCGATTCGATCTGCGGGATCTGCGCAGCGGCCGACTCGTACTGGGACTGCGCCTGCGCGACGTTCATCTGCGAGACCTGTCCGTACTTGAACTTGAGCTCGAACAGGCGCACCGATTCGCCGTAGACGCCGAGGGTCTTCTTCGCGATCGCGAGCTGCTCGTCGAAGCCTCGAAGCTGCAGGTAGTCGGTGACGACGCCCGCCACGATCGACATCACCACCGCGCGGCGAGCGTCGTCGGTTGCGAGCACGTTCGCGCGCGCGGCCTCGCTCTGGTTGCGGATGCGGCCCCAGAGGTCGATCTCCCAACTCGCCGAGAGCGCAGCCTGGTAGGCGCTCTGCGGATTCGGAATGAGCGCGGCGAGACGGGAATCGCCCGGCTCGGTCGAGCGCGTGCGCGCAGCGCTCGCGCCGTATCCGATCTGCGGGAAGAGCCCCGAGCGCGACTGCGTGAACACCGCCGCCGCCTGCTCGAGGTTGGCGACCGCGACCTCGATGTTGCCGTTGTGCAGGAGCGCCTCGGCGACGAGCGCGTCGAGCGCGGGGTCGCCGAACGCCTTCCACCATTCGACGTCGGAGCCGGTGACCGCATCGGCGGGCTCGTACTGGTAGGCCTTCGGCGCGTCGATCGCCGGGCGCACGTACGGCGGCGCGAACGAGCACGCCGAGAGCAACGCAGCGGCGGCCAGTGCGGTGCCGGCGAGCACGACGAGGCGCCGTGCACGCATCTCAATCGGCCTCGGAGGGCTGCGCGGCGCCGCCGCCTGCATCGGCATCGCCGGCCGATCCGCCATCTGCACGACCGGGCGCGTCACCCGTCCGGCCCGGGCCGGGCCGGCGCTCACCGCGCTCCTTCAGGCGATCGAAGATGTAGAAGAAGAGCGGCACGTAGAGCATCGCGAGGGTCGTCTCGCCGATCATCCCGCCGATGATGCCGGTGCCGATCGAATGGCGTGCATTGGCGCCGGCGCCGAGCGCGAGTGCCAAAGGCAGGCAGCCGAGAGCGAAGGCGAGCGAGGTCATGATGATCGGACGCAGCCGCTGCTCGCCGGCGAGCACCGTCGCCTCCATGATCGACTTGCCTTCCTTGCGGAACTCGACCGCAGCCGAGACGCGCAGCACGGCGTTCTTCGCGCCGAGCCCGATCAAGACGAGGAGCCCGATCTGGAAGTAGACGTCGTTCTCGAGCCCGCGCGCCCAGTTGGTGGCGAGCGCGCCGAGGATGCCGAAGGGCACCGCGGTCATCACCGCGCCGGGGAGCGTCCACGATTCGTACTGTGCGGCGAGGACGAGGAACACGATGATAAATCCGAACAGGAAGGCGATCGACGACGTGCCGCCCGACTGCTTTTCCTCGAACGCGAGTCCCGACCACGCGTAGCGGAAACCGGCGGGGAGCGTCGCGGTCGCAACCTTCTCCATCGCGGCGATCGCGTCGCCCGAGCTGTAGCCCGGTGCGGCGTTGCCGATCACCTTGGCCGCAGGGAAGCCGTTGAAGTGCGGCAGCGTGTCGGGGCCGGTCGCCCAGTGCGTGGTGACGACGGCGGAGAGCGGCACCATCTCGTTGTGCGCGTTGCGCGTGTAGAGGCGCGTCAGATCCGCGGGGTTCGTGCGGAACGGCGCGTCGGACTGCATGATCACCCACCAGACGTGGCTGAACTCGTTGAACTGGCTCACCGGCAGCGAGCCGAACTGCGCCTGGATCGCGCTGTAGACGTCCTGGATCGGAATGCCGAGGAGCGAGGCCTTCTCGCGATCGACGTCGGCGCGCAACTGCTGCGAGATGCCGCGGTAGGTCGTCGCAAGTCCGGCGAGCTCGGGCTCGGCGCGCGCCTTGGCGAGGAACGCCTGCGTCACCTGGTCGAGGCGCACCGGGTCGCCGTCGCCGGTGTCCTCGATCCAGAACTCGAAGCCTCCGGTCGTGCTGATGCCGGGAATCGGCGGCGGCGCGACGGGAATCACCACCGCGCCGTCGATCTTCTGCGCCTGATGGTAGAAGTCGACGAGGATCGCGCGCGCATTCTCGGCCTTCGCGGCCTTGATCGAACCGTAGCGCTTGTCGAAGTCGTCGAAGGTGACGAAGAACGTGCCGGCGTTCGCCTTGAGGCCGCCGTCGAGGAGGCTGTATCCGGTCACCATCGTGCGCGTCGCGATGCCCGGGATGCCCTTGAAGATCGCGTCGACCTTCTCGGCGACGGCCTCGGTGCGGTCGAGGCTCGCCGCCTGCGGCATGATGATCGCCGCCATCGCGTAGCCCTGGTCCTCGTTGGGCACGAAGCTCGTCGGCAGCACGCGGAAGAGCTGCCAGATCGCAACGAGGAACACGACGAGCAGGACGAGCGCCACGGCCATCCGCTGGATCACGAAGTTGACCGCGTGCCCGAACGCGTTGGTGACGTGGTCGACCTGCCGGTTGAACCAGCCGAAGAAGCGCCACGGCGGCGTTTCGCTGTGACGCAGCAGGAGCGCGCACATCGCCGGGGTCAGCGTCAGTGCAACGAAGCCCGACACCGCGACCGAGATCACGATGGTGACCGCGAACTGCTTGTAGAGCTGGCCGGTGGTGCCGGGCAGGAACGCGGCCGGGATGAACACCGAGCACATCACCAGGACGACGGCGACGAGCGAGCTGCCGATCTCCTCCATCGAGCGCAGCGTCGCGTCGCGCGGCGCGAGGTGGTGCTGGACCATGTTGCGCTCGACGTTCTCGACGACGACGATCGCGTCGTCGACGACCATGCCGATCGCGAGCACGAGCCCGAAGAGCGTCAGGAGGTTGATCGAGAAGCCCATTGCCAGCATGCCGGCGAAGGTCGTCACGAGGGCGACGCCGATCGCCACCGCGCAGATGAAGGTCGTGCGCAAGCTCTGCAGGAAGAGGTAGACGACCGCGACGACGAGCACCAGCGCCTCGATGAGCGTCTTCAGCACCTCGCGGATCGACAGCCGGACGAAATCGTTGGTGTCGAGCGAGATCGCGTAGTCGATCCCGGCCGGGAACTGCGCCTTCATCCCCTCGAGCGTGCTGCGCACAGCCTTCGACACCGCGAGGCCGTTCGAGCCCGGCTGCTGGTAGACGGCGATCAAGGTTGCCGGAGTGTTGTCGAGGCGGCTGTCGATCACGTACTGCTTCAGCCCCACCTCGACTCGCGCGACGTCGCCGAGGCGCACGATCGCGTTGCCGTTCTGGCTCGCACGCAGGATGATGTTCTCGTACTGTTTCGGGTCGGTGTACTGCGCCTGCGTGACGACCGGGAACGTGAGTTCGACCGGAGCGCCGGTCGGCTTCTGGCCGACTTGCCCCGCGCCGAAGAGCTGGTTCTGGGTGTTGATCGCGTTGGCGATGTCGGTCGTCGTGATGCCGAGCGAGGCCATCCGGTCCGGATTCATCCAGATCCGCATCGCCTGGTCGGGAACGCCGAGCACCTGCGCCTGGCCGGCGCCGGGAACGCGCTTCAGTGCGTCGAGCACGTAGACGTTCGCGTAGTTGGCGACGTAGTTCGCGCTGTAGCGCTCGCCTTTCGCGTAGACCGCGATCAGCATCATGATCGACGACGACTTCTTCTGCACCGACACGCCCTGCTGGACGACCGACGACGGCAGCTGCGGCAGCGCGAGGTTGACGCGGTTTTGCACCTGCACCTGCGCCGTGTCGGGGTTGGTGTCGAGGCCGAAGTACACGGTCAGCGTGAGCTGGCCCGTCGACGTGCTCGTCGACACCATGTAGAGCATGTTGTCGACGCCGTTGATCTGCTGCTCGAGCGGCGACGCGACGGCGTCGGCGAGCGTCTTCGCGTCGGCGCCGGGATAGTTCGCCTGAACCGTCACCTGCACCGGAGTGATCGCCGGATACTGTTCGATCGGCAGGTTGACCATCGCGACGAGTCCCGCGAGCACGAGGATGATCGCGACGACGGCCGCGAAGATCGGCCGCTCGATGAAGAAGCGCGAGAACATGAGCGCGACCGCCGCGCCGGATCAGCGCGCGGCCCCCGTTGCGGGGCTGGGGCTCACAGGCTTCGCGGCGCCCGCAGGCGCGCGCGCACCGGGCTCGCCGGCGAGCGGTGGTGCCGCCGTCACGGTCTTCGCGACCGGCGCCGCGGGAGGCGCCCAGGGCGTGGCCTTGGCGACGACGCCCGAAGTGAGCTTCAATCCTCCGTCGACCACGACGACGTCGCCCGCGGCCAGCCCTTCCGAGACGATCCAGCCCTCGCCGCCGTACCAGTCGCCGACGACGACCGGGCGCTGCTCGGCGTGGTCCTTCCCGTCGACGACCCACACGAAGTGCCCTTTCGCACCCTGCTGCACGGCGCGCTGCGGAACGACGATCGCATTCGGACTGACTGCGCCGAGCAGCCGCGCGCGCACGTACTGGTTCGGACGCAGCAGTCCGTCGGGGTTGTCGACGGTCGCGCGAAGCTGAAAGGTTCCGGTCGTCGAGCTGAACGACGGTGCGGCGAACGTGATCTTGCCGGTGTGCGGGAACACGGTGCCGTCGGCGAGCTCGACCTGGACGGTGAAGCGTCCGCCCTCGGGCACGCGCAGGCGTCCCGCGCGCACGTCGTCGCGCACGCGGTCGATCTGGTTCTCCGACACGCTGAACGAGATCCACATCGGCGACAGCACCGATACCGTGGTGAGCTGCGCGTTGGCCGGACTGACGTAGGTGCCGTCGGCGACCTGCGCGAAGCTCGCGACCCCGGTGACCGGCGAGCGGATGGTCGTGTAGGAGAGGTTGAGATTGGCCTGCTCGAGCTGCGCCTTCGACTGCTCGACGGCAGCCTGCGCCTGCTCGTACTGGCCCTGTGCGTCGTCGAGGTCCTTCTGCGACAGCGCATTCTGCGCAACGAGCGGCTTGGTGCGGGCGAGGTTCGCGCGCGCGACCTCGGCGGCCGCCTGGTTACGCTGCAGCGCCGCCTTCGCGCCGTCGACCTGCACCTGGAACGGCTTCGGGTCCATCTGGAACAGGACCTGCCCCGACTTGACGAGCGAGCCTTCGACGTAGAGCCGCTTGTCGAGAAAACCCGAGACGCGCGCCTGGATGTTGACGGCCTGCGAGCTCTGCGTCTGCGCGACGAACACGGCGGTCACCGGGATGTCGTGCGGCACGATCGTCACCACCGACACGTCGACCGGGGGTGGAGCGGGGGGCTTCGGCGCCTCGCGGCTGCACCCCGCGAGCGTGGCGGCGCAGACGACAATACTCGCTGCCGCGCGAATGCGCTTTCCGCTTACCATGAACGTTCGCCCTCCCTCGACCGTTTCAGGCGGACGTTTTTACAGGATCTGCGTACGATTGTCGACGCGGGCGGAGCTTTGCGCGAGCGCGGCTTGATTCGCGCGAGCGCGGCTTGGGATCCGCCGGCCACGCTCTGCACCGGCCGCAAGCGGCCGAACTCGCGCGACGGCGAGTCCCAAGCCGTGCCCGGGGCTGTGGGTCCGAGGCCGCGCCCCGGGGTGGTCAGTGCTTCGCGCTGCCTGGGGCGCTGGCCTGCGGGTGCACCGTGGCGGCGGCCGCAGGCTTGATGCCGAGGAGCTTGTCGCGCGACGCGGCGGCGATCAGCGGCTCGGCGGCGTACGAGGGCACGTCGAAGAATTCGCTTCGTTCCGACGACTTCAGCGTATAGGTCTTGCCATCCTTCGACTTGCCGATCCGGTAGGCGACGCTTGCGCCGCCACGCTTCGTCACCGTGAGCACCAGCGCAGGCGCAGCGAGCCCGTCGTCGGCCGGGGGGGTGCCGGTGATCACGCGGTCGAACTCGAGGTCGGCGAGCGATCCGGCGAGCGAAACCGCGGCGCTCTGGTCGAGCGTCTCGCCGCCGGCGAGCCCGGTCGCCTGCCACGCGGGCGCCTTCGCGCCGCCGGCCTTCGCGCCGCCGGCCTTCGCGTCACCGGCCTTCGCGTCACCGGCCTTCGCGTCACTGGCCTTCGCGTCACTGGCCTTCGCGTCACTGGCCTTCGCGGCGTCTTCGGCGGTATGCACGATGTGCAGCCCCGCGGCATCGATCGCCGCGATGTCGTGCACCGGAATCTGCAGCAGCGTCTTGTCCTCCCAGTCGGACGCTTTCACCGGCATCTGCCAGCTCGCGAACTGCACCGAGTAGACATCGCTCTGGCCGTCGCGGCGCGCGTGAATCTCGCGCATCGAGGGTGCGGTGCCGAAGTAAACGGTGCCGATCGGCTTGCCGTTCGCCGACAGCGCCACGCGGCGCTCGAAATCGGAGTCGCTCACCTTGAACCGCGCCAGCGCGTCGTGCGTGGTGGCGACCGGCAGCCCTTCGCGAAGCTTGCCGAGGGCGTCGACGAGCGATTTCACGCGCGCCGGATCGGCGGGGAAATCGCCGAGTTCGGGAAGCTGCCACGCTCCCTTCGCCTGCGCGAGGACGACCTTCGCCCTGCCCGGACCTTCGATCGTGATGCGATCGACTGCGTGGTTCGTGAGCGCGACGAGGGGGACCTCCTTCGCGGGCCCGGCGAGGCCGCTGCGCGCGAAACCGAGTCCTGCCGCCACGATCAGTTGCACCGCGAGCAGTCCCGCGAGCGCGACGATGGTTCTGTTCATGCCCTGGCCTCCTCGGAAACACGCTGGTAGCGGCGTATATCGGACTTCGCGACGCTGCGCCGCCACAGCCAGACGATGAGGAGCCCGATCGCCGCCAGCGCGTAGTTGGCGTATTCCCAGATACGCTCGCCTTCCTCAGACAGCGGGTCGAGCGTGCGTGCGAACTGGGTCCGCCCGCGCAGCGCAAGGAGGCTCGGGTCTTCGAGCGACCAGTCGACGGCGTTCTGCACGAAGTCGAGCGGTTTCGAGTAGAGCGTGCCGAGTCCGGCCGAGGCGAGGTCGATCGTGCCGTCGGAGGCGAACGCATTGCTCGCGATGACGACGAGCTTCGCCGAGGGCGGCGACTTGTCGATGACGCCGGCGGGAAGCGCGGCAGCCGCTTCGTTCTTCTTCGCGTCGCTCCCGGCCGTGTCGGCCGCATCGTCCTTCTTCTTCGCGCTGCTGTCGGCGCTACCGGCGGCCGCGAGCGGCGACGGCTTGCCGGCATAGTAGGAATCGAAGCTCCCCTCGAGCGCGACGGCGAGGAGGTGCGGCCCGCGCGGTCCGCTGACTTCGAAACCGGTGTCGGGGTACTTGCGAAAATCGGGAACGACGTCGAGGCTCGTCGAAGTCCAGCTCGCCGGCGAGCTCGTGAGGAGGTTGGCGACCTTGCGCACGGATCCCTTCGGCGGATCGACCGAGATCGGCGACGCCCAGTTCATCGTCACCTGGCCCAGGTTCTCGGTGATCGGGCTCGTCGGATCGAGGCTCGCTCCGCGCAGGTCGGGAAACTGCGGGTACGGGAGCATCCGGATCTCGCGCACCGGCATGCCGCCGAGTTCGGTCTCGACGGGGATCGGAAGGGCCGCATCGCGAGTGTCGAGCACCATCGAGTCGCCGATCGTGAGGCCGAGGTGCTTCAGCCACGCGCCGAGCCCCGAGTCGACCTTGTGTGCCGTCAGCGATTGGCCGACGTCGACCGCGAACGGTGCGGTCGCGAGCACGACGCTCCCTCCGCGCATCAGGAACTGGTCGATGGCGAAGCGCGCCTTGTCGGCGAGCTTGTCGGGCGCCATCACGAGCAGGAGGTCGGCGTCGGCGGGCACGACTCCTTTGGAGAGATCGGTCGGCACGACGCGGGCGTTCTGCGAGAGCGCCGTCGTGAGGCGCGTGTAGCCCATTCCCGGCGAAGGTCCATACGCCGGCGGCGCGACGAGCGCCACCGTCTTGAGGTAGCCCGGTGCGAGGCGGCGGATCGCCGCATCGAGCGAGCGCTTCAGCGCGCTCTCGTCGAGCGTGTCCGGCAGCGGCACCTGCACGGTTTCGTCGCCGCGAGTCAGCACCATGTAGAACCAGAACGGGCGCGGATCGGCGAGACTCGCGATCTGCGCGCCGAAGCCGTAGCGGCGCTTCAAGTCCTGCGCGAGCTTGCCGCCGCCGGCGTCGGGGTCCTGGAACTCGACTTTCAGCTTGCCTCCCGAGCGCTTCACGTCGCCGTCGAGCAGCGCAGTGAGCTCGCCGTGCAGCTTCGCGAGCGCCGGCGGCAGGTGGTCGTCGGCCGACAGATAGCCGTGGAAGCTGACCGGCTGGTCGAGATGCGCGAACGGATCGCCGCCGGCGCGATACTGCTCGACCACCTTGTGGATCGAGCGCGTGATCTCGTACTCGGGATTGCGCAGCGCCACGTCGAGGTCGCGCTCGCCGCGCGCCTTCACTTCGACGAGATCCTGGAAGCCGAGGTGCTCGAACTGATCGCCGTACGCGACGACGACGTCGAAATACGAGTTCACGACCGCCGACTGGTAGCGGTTGGCGGTGCGAAACGGCACCGGCTTCACGCCGTACTTCGCGGCGGCTTCGTCGGCTGCGGTGCGGTCGGTCGTCGGATCGATGAACTCGACGCGCGCGCGCCCGTGCGACGCGACCGCGTACTCCTCGAGCAGGTTCTTCACCTGCGGCACCAGCGGGGCGAGCAGCGGGTGCGTGTGCGCCGAGAAGTAGCCGATGATGACGAGCGGCTCGGAGAGGTGGGCGAGCTCGTGCCGGCTCACCGCCGACAGCGTGTAGAGGTGTCCGCGCGTGATGTCGGCGCGCGCCCACGTCACCGGGGCGAGCCACAGGTTGGCCGCGACGAAGTTGGCGGCGGCGAGCGCGAGCACCCAGGCGACGCCGGTGTTGCGCGGCTGCTTCGCCTCGCCCTCCCAGCGCAGGCGCAGCACCGTGTACAGGTTGAGGAGGAGGAACACGGCGACGATCGACGCGTAGTAATAGAGGTCACGAAGGTCGAGCACCCCGCGCTCGATCGATTCGAAGCGCGTTCCGGTGCCGACGAGCGCGAGCAGGTGCCCGACGCGGTAGCCGAAGAGGCCGGTCAGCGTGCCCGATCCGGCGAGATAGAAGATGCCGCAGACGACGACGGTGAGGATCAGCGCGACGATCGGGTTGTCGGTGCGCGCGCTCATCGCGACGCCGATCGAGACGTAGGCCGCGGCGAGGAACAGCGTCGCGACGTAGCCGCCGATGACCGGGCCCCAGTCGAGCGGGCCGATCAGGGTGACGGTGACGGGCAGCGGCAGCGTGAGCAGGAGCGCCAGCGCGACCAGCGCCAGCGCCGCAACGAACTTGCCGAGCACGAGGTGAAGCGCGGGCACGGGCGCGGTCAGCAGCGATTCGAGCGTGCCTGCGCGCCGCTCCTCCGACCAGCTTCGCATCGTCAGCGCGGCGACGAGGAAGATCAGGAGGACCGGCATCCAGCGGAACAGCGGGCGGATGTCGGCGATGTTGCGTGCGAAGAACGTCTCGACCCAGAACACGACGAACAGCGTGACGGCGAGGAAGGCGCCGATGAACAGCCACGCCGCGGGCGAAGCGAAGAAGCCGCGAAACTCCTTCCTTGCGATGCGCAGGATGTCAGCCATGCGCCACCTCGTCGTTCACCTCGGCGAACACCGTTTCGAGGTCGTTGCGCCGCGCGCGCAGCGCGTGGAGCTTCAGGCCCGCGCGCATCACTGCCTCGGCGATCGACGGCGCCGCCGCAGCGGGCGCGTCGAGCCGGTATTCGCGGATGCCGCCGGCGTCGGCCTGCAGGTCGCAGCGGGAGACCGCGGGAAGGTGGCGCAGCGCATCGGCCGCATCGCCCTCGATCGCGACGACGAGCCCCGCCGAGCCGGGGAGCGCGTCGATGCGCGAGTCGACGACGAGCTTGCCCGCGCGCAGGATCAGCACGCGATCGCACACCGCCTGGACTTCCTGCAGGATGTGCGTCGAGACGATCACCATCGCGTGCTGTGCGAGGTCGCGGATCAGTTCGCGCATGTGGCGGATCTGCGTCGGGTCGAGCCCGTTGGTCGGCTCGTCGAGGATCACGATGTCGGGATCGTGGAGCAGCGCCTGCGCGACGCCGACGCGCTGGCGGTAACCGCGCGACAGCGTGTGGATCGGGGCGCTCAGCTTGTCGGCGAGCGCGGTGCGGCGGACGGCGGACGCGACCGCTTTCGCGCGGCGCTCGGGTGCAACGCCGTGGAGCGCCGCCTGGTAGTCGAGGTAGTCGGCGACCGCCATCTCGGGCCACACCGGGCAGTTTTCGGGGAGGTAGCCGATGCGCGCCTGGATCGCGAGCGTGTCGCGGCCGATTTCGAGGTCGTCGACGCGGATCGTTCCGTCCCCGGGCTCGAGGTAGCCGGTCAGCATCTTCATGATCGTCGTCTTGCCGGCGCCGTTGTGGCCGAGCAGGCCGACGATCTCGTTGCGGTCGATGCGAAAGGAGACGTCGTCGACGGCGACGACCTCGCCGTAGCGGCGCGACAGATGGGACACTTCGAGCATGGGTGGCCTCGCGTGAATGACGGCGCGTGCGTGTAAAAACTACACGCAGGACCGGCCGTCACGGTCCTGGCGTCGGAGCGCGAGCGTGCCCGCGCCCCCCCGAATCGACGGCAGGACTGCGCAAAAGTTCGGTGGAAGCTAAAACGGCGCGGGCCGGGAACGCGCCTCGATCAGGCTTTGCCGGCGCGCCGGGGAACCTGCATCGGCAGGATCACCATCTGCATGCCTTCGGCCTGGAGCCGGCGCTGCATCGAGCTCACGATCTGGTTGTGGAGGAGGCGCGTGAGCCAGGTGTCGTGCTCGAACACGAGCTTCGACGCGAAGAACACGATGTTGGGAAACTCGGCGCGCGCCTCGCGGCAGAGCTTGACCAGCTCGTCGACGCCGTCGACGCCGAAGCCGAGGTAGTACTTCGACGCCATGCCGTTCCTCCGCGCGAGGTCCTGGTAGAACTCCATGTCGCGCAGCCGGTCGGCCTTGAGCGTCTCGAGCGCCTGGTCGCCGCCGTAGCTCCTCACGTCGACGGGCTGCGCGCTGATGACGAGGAAGTTCTTGTAGAAGCCGGGCCACATCGCCAGCACCGCGCGCGACGCATGGATGAGGCCGCAGCGGTTGCGGCCGATGATGAAGGCCGCGGTCGGACGGTCGGGGGCGAGCTTCGCGCGGGCCTCGACGTGCCCCGCGGGCGGCGGGTAGCTCGCCTCGGCGCGTTCGACGCTCGCCGTCACCATGTTGTAGTGGTGGCGGATGCCGAGACCCGCCGCGACGACGAGCCCGGTGATGATGAGCGTGATCCAGCCTCCCTCGGTGAATTTCTCGACCGTGGTCACGATCAGGATGCCGCCGCAGACGGCGAAGCCGAGCAGCGACAGCGCGAGACGGGTCAGCCAATTTCCCTCTTCGCGGTGGCGCCACCAGTAGCGGACGAGGCCGGCGAGCGACAGCGTGAAGGTGAGGAACACGTTGATGCTGTAGAGCACGACCAGCACGGCGACGCTGCCGCCGGTGATCAGCAGCACGATCACCGCCGCGATCGCCATCAGGACGGTGCCGTTCTGCGTGACGAGGCGGCTCGACAGGTTCCTGAACTGGTGCGGCATCCACGAATCGACCGCCATGTTGGCGAGCACGGCCGGGCCGCCGAGGAAGCCGGTGTTCGCCGCGACGAGCAGCAATCCCGCCTCGAAGGCGAGCACGACGACGAGGGCCGCCTGGTTCATCGCGGCGCCGCCGAAGCCGATGTGCCCGATGATCGCCTCGAAGGTCACCGCATTGAGCGTGCGGCCCTCGACCGGGTGGGCGTTCCAGAGGAGATAGAGCACGATGATCCCGCCGGCGGTGAAGGCGAGCGAGACTGCCATGTAGAACATCGTCCACTTGCCGGTGCGCACGCGCGGCTCGACGAGCGACTGCACGTTGTTCGACACCGCCTCGATGCCGGTGTAGGTGCCGCCGCCAAGCGAATAGGCGCGCAGCAGCAGGGCGGCGAGGGCGACCCAGCCGAGGCTGTGCCCGAGTTGCCGCGTCTCGGCGAAGGTCTCGCCGACGATGACGGGCAGGCGGCTGCCGTGCGCGAGCACGCCGTAGCCGATCAGCAGCACGTGGGTGACGACGAAGCCGATGAAGATCGGCAGGAGCACGCGGATCGACTCCTTCATCCCGCGCAGGTTGAGGTAGAGGAGCACGAGCGTCAGCAGCACCTCGAGACCGAGCTTGGCGGCGCCGAGCGACGGGGCGACGAGCGAGAACAGCGCGTCGACGCCGCTCGCCACCGAGATGGCGATCGTCAGCACGTAGTCGACGACGAGCGCACACCCCGATACGAGGCCGGCGTGGGCGCCGAGAAGGCGCGTCGCCACCTTGTACCCTCCCCCCCCGGACGGGAACAGTTCGATCACCTGGTTGTAGGCGACGGCGATGACGAACACGGTGATCGCAGTCATCGCGGCGAGGTAGAGCGACAGCGGCGTGTGCGCGCCGAGCGCCAGGAACGCCTCCTCCGGGCCGTAGCACGCCGACGAGAGCCCGTCGGCGCCGAGGCCGATCCAGGCGAGGAACGCGACCAGCGCGACGTGCTTGCGCGTATCGCCGCTGAACGGATCGAGCGGCTTCCCGAGCAGGGATTCGCGCAGCGCGGCTTTCACGCGGGGGTGTCGAGCGGGGATGCGGAACGCGAAGGATACGCCCGCTGCGACCTGGAACGCCGCAGGTGCGGGGGATCACCGCGGACGTGCCGGCCGTGGCATCATCGGCGCATGAGCCCTCGATCCACGGCGGGGACGATGCGCTTCGCGCAACTCGCGGCGGGGGCCGGCATCGTCGCCGCGCTGGCGATTGCGACCGCGCCGATGACGCGTGCTGCCCCGACGGTCGTCGCACAGGCCGCGACGGCGGCCGAGGAAGCGAAGGGCGCGGATCCGGCCAAGGTGCTCCATCTCGCGCTGTCGCGCGCCGAAACCGGCTTCGATCCGGCGCGCGCAAGCGAGGTGTACTCGGGCGAAGTGATCTCGGCGATCATGGAGCCGCTGCTCACCTTCGACTACCTCGCGCGGCCGGTGAAGCTCGTGCCGCTCACCGCCGAGGAGGTGCCGAAGCCCGAGGACCAGGGCCGGCGCTACACGTTCAGGGTGAAGAAGGGGATCTACTTCGCGCCCGATCCGGCGTTCCGGGGCGCGCCGCGCGAGCTCACCGCCGCCGACTACGCGTATGCGATCGAGCGCCTCGTCGATCCCGCGAACCGGTCGCCCAACGCGTTCTACGTCGAGGGCAAGATCGTCGGTCTCGACGCGCTCGCCGCGAAGGCGACCGGACATTTCGACTACGACGCCAAGGTCCCGGGCCTCGACGTACGCGACCGCTACACCCTCGTGATCACGCTGACGCGCAGCGACTACACGTTTCCGCAGGTGATGGCGCTCTTCACGCTGTCGGCGGTCGCGCGCGAGGTGGTCGCGCACTACGGCTCCAGCATCGCTGCGCACCCGGTCGGCACCGGACCCTACGTGCTGAAGGAGTGGGTGCCGGCGTCACGGATCCTGCTCGTCGCGAATCCGCGCTTTCGCGGCCTGACCTGGGAATTCGCGCCCGGCGACGATCCCGACGATCGCACGCTCGCCGCGCGCATGCGCGGGCGCAGGCTGCCGCAGATCGGCGTCGTCGACATCCGCGTGATCGAGGAGGCGCAGTCGCGCTGGCTCGCCTTCGAGCGCGGCGAGCTCGACATCCTCGACCTGCCGAGCGACTTCGTGCCGGTGGCACTGCCCGACGGCAGGCTCGCGAAGAGCCTCGCCGACAAGGGCGTCTACCTGTCGCGCATCCTCCTGCCCGCGATCAACTACACGGCGTTCAACATGCAGGACCCGGTGCTCGGAGGCTTCTCGAACGCGAAGCTCGCGCTGCGCCGGGCGATCGTCATGGCCTACGACACCAGCGCCGAGATCCGCGTGATCCGGCAAGGCCAGGCGGTGCCGCTGCAGACGCCGATTCCGCCCGGTGTGGCGGGCTTCGACCCCGACTTCCGGCGCGGCATCCACTATGATCCCGCAGGCGCCAACGAGCTCCTCGACCGCTTCGGCTACGCGCGCGGGGCCGACGGGTTCAGGCGGCTGCCCGACGGCAAGCCGCTGACCCTCACGCTCGCCAGCCAGACCGACACGACGGCGCGCGAGTTCGAGGCGCTGTGGAAGAAGACGATGGACTCGATCGGCATCCGCTTCGCCGTCGACAAGGGGCGCTTTGCCGACCAGATCAAGGCGGCGCTCGCGTGCCGCTACCAGATGTGGAGCTACGGGTGGATCGCCGACTATCCGGACGGCGACAACTTCATGCAGCTCCTCTATGGCGGCAACATCCACCAGAGCAACGTCGCCTGCTATCGCTCGCCGACCTACGATGCGCTCTACCTGCGCTCGCGCCAGCTCCCCGACTCACCCGATCGCACGAGGCTCTTCGACCAGATGGCGAAGCAGGAGGAGATCGACTCCCCGTGGCGCCTCGGCGTTGCGACCTGGCGCAACATGCTCGTGCAGCGCCGCGTCGTCGGCTACAAGGCGCATCCGGTGCTGCTCGCCCCCTGGCTGTACGTCGACGTCGAATCCGGCGCGCGCTGAGCGCATGTGAATATTCGCGCCTGGCTCCAAGGCGCCCTTCCGATAGGTCAGAATGCCGGCTTCGGATCCAGCGGGAGCGCGCATGAGCTGCGCCGGTTATCTGCGGCAACCGACGGTCGCGGGCAACACGCTCGCGTTCGTCTGCGACGACGACGTGTGGTGCGTCGGCGCGGGCGGCGGCATCGCGCGAAGGCTTACCGCCGGTCTGGGCGAGCCATCGACGCCGGTGCTCTCGCGCGACGGGCGCTGGCTCGCCTACGTGAGCCGCGACGAGCAGCATCCCGAGGTCTACCTGATGCCGGCCGAAGGCGGGCCGGCGAAGCGAATGACCTGGCTCGGGCCCGACGTGATGACGCGCGGGTTCACGCCCGACGGAAAGATTCTCTTCGTCACCACGTGGGGGCAGCCTTTCTTCCGCAACTACCGCGCATTCACGCTCGACGTGGCGGGCGGCATGCCCGAGATGCTTCCGCTCGGCCAGGTCAACCACCTCGCGTTCGGGCCCGGCCACGCGATGGTGATCGGGCGCAACACCGCCGATCCCGCGCGCTGGAAGCGTTATCGGGGCGGCACCGCGGGCCACCTGTGGTGCGACGCCGAGGGGAGCGGCACGTTCACGCGCCTCGCCTCCCTTGCCGGCAACCTCACCTGCCCGATGTGGCTCGGCGAGCGCATCTACTACCTCTCCGACGGCGAGGGGATCGGGAACCTCTATTCGTGCCGGCCGGACGGCAGCGACGTCAGGCGCCATACCGATCACGACGAGTATTTCGCCCGTAATGCGCAGACCGACGGCGCGCGCATTGTCTACCAGTGCGCTGCCGCACTGTGGATCTACGATCCGGCGACCGGGCGCGCGAGCGAGGTCCCCGTCGAGGTGCCGGCGCACCGCACGCAGGCGGCGCGCAGGTTCGTCGCCGCCGCCGATCATCTGCAGAGCTTCAACGTCCACCCGGCCGGGCACAGCCTCGCAGTCGACACGCGGGGCAAGCTGTACACGTTCGGGTTGTGGGAAGGCGCGGTGCACCAGCACGGCGTCGCCGACGGCGTGCGCTATCGTCACGGGCAGTGGCTCGCCGACGGCGAGACGCTCGTCGCGGTGAGCGACGAGAGCGGCGAGGAGAGGCTCGTCGTGTTCCGCGAAGGCAGACGCCAGGCGCGCGACTGGGACGTCGGCCGCGTCATCGCGATGGCGGCCGCGCCGCACGGCAGGCGCATCGCGCTCGCCAACCATCGCAACGAGGTGCTGATCGCCGATCTCGAAGCCGACGCGCTCGTCGCGGTCGATCGCAGCGACGCCGGGCGCAGCGAGGATCTCGCGTGGTCGCCCGACGGCAAGTGGCTTGCCTACACGTCGTGGATCAACCCGCGCCATTGCGCGATCAAGCTCCACGACGTCGCGCATGGCGGCAGCACGCTCGTCACCCAGCCCGACTTCCGCGACTACTCGCCGGCGTTCGACCCTGCCGGGAAGTACCTCTACTTCCTCTCGGTGCGCACGTTCGACCCGGTTTACGACGCCGTCCAGTTCGAGCTGTCGTTCCCGCGCGCAGCACGTCCGTATCTCGTCGCCCTCGCCGCCGACGCGGCCCCGCCGTTCGATCCTCCGCCGCGAGGGCTCGCGCAGGATGACCGCAGCGCGCGCACGCAGGACGCTGACGCGTCAGACGGCGGCGCAGCGCGTTCGGAGGGATCGGCGCCGCGTGCGGGCGTGCCGGCGACGCCTCCCGACGTGCGCGTCGACCTCGACGGCATCGCGCAGCGCATCGCGGCCTTTCCGGTGCGCGAAGGGCGCTACGGTCGCATCGGCGGCGTCGCCGGGCAGAAGGTCGTGTGGACGCTCCTGCCGATTGCCGGAGCCCTCGGCCGCGGTGGGCACAAGGAGTCGCCCGGAACCCTCGAAGTGTTCGACTTCGACACGCGCAAGACCGAAACGCTGCACGATCGCGCCGATGACTTCGTGCTCTCCGCCGATCACAAGACGATCGTCGTCCGCGACGACAAGCGGCTGCGCGCGATCCGCGCCGACCGCGCCACCGATCCGCGTGAGCGCGGCACAGCCGCAGCGGGCGACGAGCCGTCGCGCCGGACGGGCTGGATCGACCTCGCGCGCGTTCGCGTCTCGGTCGAACCGCCGCGCGAGTGGGCGCAGATGCTGCGCGAAGTGTGGCGGCTGCAGCGCGACCAGTTCTGGGTCCCCGACATGTCGGGCATCGACTGGGACGCCGTCTATCGGCGCTATGCACCGCTCCTGCCTCGCGTGGCGACGCGAAGCGAGCTCTCCGATCTCATCTGGGAGCTGCAGGGTGAGCTCGGCACGTCGCACGCCTACGAGATGGGGGGCGATCACCGCCGCCCGCCGCAGGTCGCCCTCGGTCACCTCGCTGCCGACCTGCGCGCCGTCGACGGCGGTCGCGCGTGGGAGATCACGCGGATCGTCGACGGCGATTCATGGGATGCTGCCGCCGATTCGCCGTTGAACGCGATCGGCGTGCAGGTTCGCATCGGCGAGCGCATCGTCGCCGTCAACGGGCAGGCGGTCGGCCCCGACCGGCCGCCGCAGGCGCTCCTCGTCAACCAGGCCGGCGCCCGCGTCGAGCTGACGCTCGCCGCCGCGCCGGGCCCGGGTGGCGCTGCGGGCGCGGCGAATGCGCCGGTGACGCGCACCGTCGTGGTCACCGCGCTCACCGACGAGGTCCCGGCGCGCTACCGCGAGTGGGTCGAGAGCAACCGCCGCTTCGTCCACGAGCGTTCGGGCGGACGCGTGGGCTACCTGCACCTGCCCGACATGATGTCGGCGGGATTCGCCGAGTTCCATCGCTACTTCGCCGGCGAGTGCGACCGCGACGCGCTGATCGTCGACCTGCGCTACAACCGCGGCGGCCATGTGTCGCAATTGCTGCTCGAGAAAGTCGCGCGCCGGCGCGTCGGCTACGACCTGTCGCGCTGGGGGCGGCCCGAGCCCTATCCGAGCGAATCGCCGGCGGGTCCGATCGTCGCGCTGACCAACGAGCACGCCGGATCCGACGGCGACATCTTCTCGCACTGCTTCAAGCTGATGAAGCTCGGCACGCTGGTCGGAACACGCACCTGGGGCGGAGTCATCGGCATCTACCCGCGCCATCCACTCGTCGACGGCAGCGAGACGACGCAGCCCGAATTCTCGTTCTGGTTCGCCGACGTCGGCTTCGGCGTCGAGAACTACGGTACCGACCCCGAGGTCGTCGTCGACAACGCGCCGCAGGACGCTCGCGCCGGACGCGACCGCCAGCTCGAAGTCGCGCTCGACACCGTGCTCGCACGCGCCGGCGCGCCGGGCTCGCGGCGACCCGTCTTCGGTCCACGTCCGAACGTTGCTGCCGCACCGCTGCCGCCGCGCGGTGGCGGATAATCGAAGACGTCCGCGGCGGTAGAGCGCTCGGCGCCGGCCGCGGGCGCTCGCCATGGGGAAGCCTCGAACGAACCGATCGGTGCTGGCCGTGCTCGCGGGGGCCGCGCTCGTCGTGTCGTCCGCGCTCGTCGCGTCGACCGCACTCGCGGCCGACGCCGGGCATCCGGCCGGCTCCGGGGCGGCGCAGGCGAAGGCCGCGGGTGCCGGCGCCGAGGTGCTCAGGCTGTCGATCGATGGAGCGATCGGGCCGGCGACCGCCGAGTACGTGAAGCGCGGCCTCGCGCGTGCCGCGGCCGACCACGCGCAGCTCGTCATCCTCACGCTCGATACTCCCGGCGGGCTCGACCTCTCGATGCGCGAGATCGTCCAGGCGATCCTCGCCTCGCCGGTTCCGGTGGCGGGCTACGTCGCCCCTTCGGGCGCGCGCGCGGCGAGCGCCGGCACGTTCATCCTCTACGCGTGTCACGTCGCCGCGATGGCCCCGGGCACCAATCTCGGCGCAGCCTCGCCGGTGTCGATCGGCATCGGCGGCGGGGCGCCCGCCCCCGCGCCGCCGGCAGCGCCGGCGCCGCCGCTGTCGCCTGCGCCGTCGGCATCGCCGGCACCTCCGGCGGGCACCGACGTGCACGAGCGCAAGGCGATGCAGGACGCGGCCGCCTACATCCGCAGCCTCGCGCAGCTTCGCCACCGCAACGCCGACTGGGCCGAGCGCGCGGTGTTCGACGCGGCGAGCCTCTCCGCCGACGAGGCGCTGAAGATGAACGTCGTCGGCCTCGTCGCCGCGAGCGACGCCGAGCTCTTGCGCGCGCTCGACGGGAAAACACTCGCGCTGCGCGACGGCTCGCGCACGCTGCGCACGGCAGGCGCGCCGATCGTCGCCTTCGATCCCGACTGGCGCGAGCGCGTCCTCGCGACGATCACCGATCCCAGCCTCGCGACGATCCTGATGCTGGTCGGCGTCTGGGGGCTGATCCTCGAATTCGCGCACCCGGGATGGGTGTTCCCGGGCGTCACCGGCGCGGTGTGCCTGCTCGTCGGTCTCTACGCGCTGCACATGCTGCCAGTCAACTACGCGGGGCTCGCGCTGATGGCGCTCGGCCTCGCCTTCATGGCGGCCGAGGTGTTCTTTCCGGCGTACGGGTCGCTCGGCGCCGGCGGCGTCGTAGCGTTCATCGTCGGCGCGATGATGCTGTTCAATCCGCGCGTCCCCGGCTTCGGCGTGCCGCTCTCGCTCATCGTCGTGCTGGCGGTCGCGAGTGCGGCGTTCATCATCACCGTCGTGCGCATGGCGGTGCGTGCGCGGCGCGCCCCGATCGTGAGCGGCGTCGGCTCGCTCGTCGGCGCGCAGGGCGAGATCGTCGACGCGGGCACCGCCGGCGCCGGCACCTGGGCGACGCTGCGCGGCGAGACGTGGCAGGTGGCGTCGGAGGCCCCGCTCGCGCCGGGCCGCAAGGTGAGAGTCGTCGCGATGGACGGCATGCGCCCGCGCGTTGCGCCGATCGAGGGAGACTGACATGGGATTCTTGAGTCCGCTGGTCGTGGTGGTGCTGGTCGTGGCGTTCCTCGCGTCGTCCTTGCGCGTGCTGCGCGAGTACCAGCGCGGCGTCGTGTTCCAGCTCGGACGCTTCTGGAAGGTCAAGGGGCCGGGACTCGTGATCCTGGTGCCGGTCTTGCAGCAGATGGTGCGCGTCGAGCTCCGCACCGTCGTGCTCGACGTGCCGAGCCAGGACGTGATTTCGCGCGACAACGTCTCGGTCAAGGTGAACGCCGTCGTCTACTTCCGCGTCGTCGATCCGCAGAAAGCGATCATCGAGGTCGAGAACTTCCTGATGGCCACCTCGCAGCTCGCGCAGACGACGCTGCGCTCGGTGCTCGGCAAGCACGACTTGGACGAGATGCTGTCGCAGCGCGAGAAGCTGAACGTCGACATCCAGCAGACGCTCGACGCGCAGACGCTGTCGTGGGGCATCAAGGTCTCGAACGTCGAGATCAAGCACGTCGACCTGAACGAGTCGATGATCCGCGCGATCGCGCGTCAGGCCGAGGCCGAGCGCGAACGCCGCGCCAAGGTGATCCACGCCGAGGGCGAGCTGCAGGCGGCGCAGAAGCTCTACGAGGCGGCGCAGGTGCTCGCGCAGCAGCCGCAGGCGCTGCAGCTTCGCTACCTCGAGACGCTGACGGTGATCGCCGCCGACAAGAACTCGACGATCATCTTCCCCCTGCCGATCGACGTCCTCACGCCGCTGATGAAGCTCGTCGAGCGCAAGGCGGGCGAGCCGGCGCCTCCGGCCGGGTGAGCGCGGGCGCCGCGAGCCGGGCGATGCCAGCCGTTCCCGCGGAGATCCGCCATCGCGTGCGCATCCTGCGCGGCGGCGACATTGCGATCGGTCCGGGCAAGCTCGATCTGCTCGAGGCGATCGACGCGGCGGGGTCGATCACCGCGGCGGCGAAGAAGCTCGGCATGTCGTACCGCCGCGCGTGGCTTCTCGTCGACACGATGAACCGCTGCTTCGCGAGACCGCTCGTCGTCGCGGGCTCAGGAGGCCGCCGCGGCGGCGGCGCCGGGCTCACGCCGACCGGGCGCGAGGTCGCCCGGCGCTACAGGGCGATGCAGGCGAAGGCGGCGGCTGCCGCTGCAGCCGATCTCGAGGCCATCACCCGGCTTCTCGCCTGAATCCGCCGTGGCGGTGGTGCGAATGCGGTAGGATGACCGGCCCGCCGTTTCGTCGATTGCGCGATGGATTTCGCCTTCATTCTCGATCCGCTGCCGCAGATCAAGGCCTACAAGGACAGCACGGTTGCGATGATGCGTGCGCTCGCCGCACGCGGGCACCGCGTGCACGCGCTCCTGCAGCACGACCTCTACTGGCGCGACGGCGAGACGCGCGCGTCGGTGCGCCCGTTGACGCTCGCCGCCGACGACCACGACTGGTACGCGGCAGGCGAGCCCGGCGATCGCCCGCTCGCCGGCTTCGACGCCGTGCTGATGCGCAAGGACCCGCCTTTCGACATGGAGTACGTCTACTCGACCTACCTCCTCGAAGCGGCCGAGGCCGCCGGCACGCTCGTGTACAACCGGCCGCAGGCGCTGCGCGACTACAACGAAAAGATGTCGATCGCGCGCTTTCGCCAGTTCACCGCGCCGTCGCTCGTCGCGCGCGACGCACGGCTCATCAACGCCTTCATCGACGAGCACCGCGACGTCATCGTGAAACCCCTCGACGGCATGGGCGGCACGTCGGTGTTCCGCGTGCGGCACGACGATCCGAACCGCCACGTGATCGTCGAGACGGTGTCCGAGCTCGGCGCACGCTCGGTGATGGCGCAGCGCTTCATCCCCGAGATCGCCGACGGCGACAAGCGCATCCTGCTCGTCGCCGGCCAGGTGGTGCCGTACTCGCTCGCCCGCATCCCGCGGCCGGGCGAAACGCGGGGGAACCTCGCCGCGGGCGGGCGCGGTGTTGCGCGACCGCTGTCGCCGCGCGACCGCGAGATCGGCGAGGCGCTCGCCGGGCCGCTGTGGGCGGACGGTATGCTCGTCGCCGGCATCGACGTCATCGGCCCCTTCCTCACCGAGATCAACGTCACCAGCCCCACGTGCTTCGTCGAGATCACCGAGCAGTCGGGCTTCGACGTCGGCGCGCTCTTTGCGGACGCGCTGGTCGGCGCCTGCGGCGCGCGCGGGCGCGAAGCGGGCGCCCGTCGATGATCGGCGTTCTCGTCATCGCGCACGGACCGCTCGGCGCGAGCCTCGCCGATGCGCTCGCGCACGTGCTCGGCGCCCCTCCGGCGCAGTTCGCCGTGATCGAGTTCGCCCCAGGCGACGATCCGGCCGACGCACTGCCGAAGGCTCGCGCCGCGCTCGCGGGCGTCGACAGCGGCGACGGCGTGCTCGTGCTGTGCGACCTCTACGGCGCGTCGCCCTGCAATCTCGCGATGAAGCTCGCCGCGCCGGGGCGCGTCGAGGTCGTCGCCGGAGTCAACCTTCCGATGCTCGTGCGCAGCTTCACCTACCGCAGCGAGAAAATGGACGTCCTCGTGCGCAAGGCGGTGTCGGGAGGCTGCGACGGCGTCATGCACATTCCGAATCCGGCGCATCATGCAGCGGCGCGAGGTTGAGATCGTCAACAAGCTGGGACTGCACGCGCGCGCCTCGGCGCGGCTCACCCAGCTCGCGGCGCGCTTCGCGAGCGACGTCAGCATCGCGCGCAACGGCCGCAGCGTGAATGCCAAGAGCATCATGGGCGTGATGATGCTGGCGGCGGGCAAGGGCTCCAGGGTGACGCTCGAGATCGACGGCCCGGACGAGGCCGAGGCGATGGACGCGGTGTGCGCGCTGATCGCCGACTGCTTCGGCGAAGGCCAGTGACGGAGGGACTGGCACGCGCATGGTGAGCTTCGCACTGCACGGAATCGGCGTGTCGGGGGGCATCGCCATCGGCCGCGCGCAGCTCGTCTCGCACGCGACGCTCGAGGTCGCGCACTACACGCTCGCCGCACACCAGGTCGCGGCGGAGATCGAGCGCTTCGCGGCGGCCGTCGCCGATGTCCACAGCGAGCTCGAGGGACTGCGCGCCTCGCTCACCGGAGGCGAGAACCCGGGCGAGTTCGCCGCCTTCCTCGACGTGCACTCGATGATCCTCGGCGATCCGACGCTCGCCGAGGTGCCCAAGCAGATCATCGCCGACAAGCGCTGCAATGCGGAGTGGGCGCTTACACTGCAAATTGGCGCGCTGACCAGCCAGTTCGAGCAGATCGACGACGCGTACCTGCGCGAGCGCAAGGCCGACGTCGTGCAGGTCGGCGAGCGCGTGCTGAAGCGGCTGATGGGCCGGCCGGGCGCGCTGCCCGCGCCGCGCGCCGAAGAGCAGACGATTCTCGTCGCCCACGATCTCTCGCCTGCCGACGTGATCCAGTTCAAGCAGCATCGCTACGCCGGTTTCATCACCGATCTCGGCGGCATCACGTCGCACACGGCGATCGTCGCGAGGAGCCTCAACGTTCCTGCGGTCGTCGCGACGCACCACGCGCGCCAGCTGATCCGCGAAGGCGAGATGCTGATCATCGACGGGGGTCATCACGTCGTCATCGTCAACCCCGATCGCGCCGTGCTCGCCGAGTACCGGCTGCGCCAGGAGGAGTTCGGACTCGCGCGGCAGAAGCTGAGGCGCCTCAAGAGCAAGCCCGCGCAGACGATCGACGGCATCCGCGTGCACCTCTACGCGAACATCGAGCTGCCCGAGGACATCGAGCCTGCGCTCGCCAACGGCGCCGAAGGTGTCGGGCTCTTTCGCTCCGAGTTCCTGTTCCTCAACCGTCCCGGACTTCCCGGGGAGGAGGAGCAGTTCGAGGCGTTTCGCAAGGTTGCCCACGGGATGCAGGGGCGTCCGGTGACCATTCGCACGCTCGACCTCGGCGCCGACAAGGAGCTCGCCGGCCTCGAGGGGCTGACGCGCGTTGCACCCAATCCGGCGCTCGGGCTGCGCGCCGTGCGCTTCTGTCTCGCCGAGCCGAAGCTCTTCCAGACGCAGCTTCGCGCGATCCTGCGCGCGTCGCACTACGGCAGCGTGCGCATCCTGATTCCGATGCTCGCATCGGCGGCCGAGATCGAGCAGACGCTTGCGATGGTCGCGCGCGCGAAGCAGAGCCTTGGCGAGCAGGGCATTCCCTTCGACCCGAACGTCCAGGTCGGCGGCATGATCGAGATCCCCGCCGCGGTGATCGCGATCGGGGCGTTCCTGCGCAGGCTCGACTTCCTCTCGATCGGCACCAACGACCTCATCCAGTACACGCTCGCCGTCGACCGCTCCGACCAGTCGGTGTCGCACCTCTACGATCCGCTGCATCCGGCGGTGGTCAAGCTCGTCGCGGCGGCGATCGGCGCCGCGGCGCGGGCGCGGGTTCCGCTCGCAGTGTGCGGCGAGATGGCGGGTGACGTGCAGCTCACGCGGCTCCTGCTCGGACTCGGCCTGCGCGACTTCTCGATGCATCCGTCACACCTTCTTCAGGTCAAGCAGTCCGTGCTGAAGACCGACGTCGCCGCAATCGCCCCGCTCGTCGAGCGCATCCGTCGCGCCGACGATCCGGCGCGCATCGCCGAGCTCGTCGCCCAATTGAATGCTTAGCCTGGACGCCTCCATGAAACGTCGGCTCCCGATCCTTGCCCTGGCCGTCGCCCTCGCCGCGGGTGCTGCGTACGGCCACGATGCGGCCAACGGCGCTGCCCAGGATGCTGCACACGGCGCTGGCCACCAAGGCGCTGCCCACGAGGGCTCTGCGCCAGCGATCGGCCACCCCGGCGATCCGGCGAAGGCCGCGCGGACGATCGACGTCACGATGACCGATGCGATGCGCTTCTCGCCGGCGGTGCTCGTCGTGAAGAGAGGCGAGACGGTGCGCATCGTCGCTCGCAACGAGGGCCGCCTCGAGCACGAGCTCGTGCTCGGAACCGACGAGGATCTTCGCGAGCACGCCGAGGCCATGCGCAAGTCGTCCGAAATGGCGCACGCGGAACCGAACATGCTGCGCGTGAAGCCGGGCGGAAAGGCGGAACTGACGTGGACCTTCGACCAAGCGGGGCGAGTTCCCTTCGCCTGCCTCATCCCCGGGCACTTCGAAGCCGGCATGAAGGGCGAGGTCGACGTGCGCTGAGGCGCCGGGGCGAAGCGGCGATTGCCGTCGGTTACAATGGCGCTGCGCCGATTTGAACCAGCTTGCGGGCGCGCGCCGGATCGCGGCGAACAAATACGGCTAAAGCGGAGCGCCTCCTCCCCGGCGGCACGCCGACCAGGCCCGACGAAGCTGGTCCAGAGGGCCGTCACCGCATGCCTTCCTTCGCCGAAACCACCGGCGGCGCCGAAACCGCGAGCCTCGCTGACACCGACCGTTCCGTCGGCGCCGTCGTCGAAGAGCGGATGGCGTTCGACGTGCCGCTGCCGCTTGCCTGCGGGCGCACGCTCGATCGCTTCGAGCTCGTCTACGAAACCTATGGACGGCTGAACGACGAGCGGACGAACGCCGTCCTCGTCTGCCACGCGCTGAACGCGTCGCACCACGTCGCCGGCTACTACGCGGGCGATCCCGACAACGTCGGCTGGTGGGACAACATGATCGGGCCGGGGAAGCCCCTCGACACCGGCCGCTTCTTCGTCGTCGGCGTCAACAACCTCGGGAGCTGCTTCGGTTCGACCGGGCCGCTGTCGATCGACCCGGCGACCGGGAAGCCCTACGGCGCCGGCTTCCCGCTCGTCACCGTCGAGGACTGGGTCGACGCACAGGCGCAGCTCGCCGATCGCCTCGGCATTGCGCGCTGGGCGGCGGTGATGGGAGGAAGCCTCGGCGGCATGCAGGCGCTCGACTGGGGCATCCGTTACCCCGACCGCATTGCCAGCGCGCTCGTCATCGCCGCCGCACCGAACCTGTCGGCCGAGAACATCGCGTTCAACGAAGTCGCGCGCCAGGCGATCCTCACCGATCCCGAGTTCTTCGAGGGAGACTTCGAGGCGCACGGCGTGAAGCCGCGGCGCGGCCTGCGCGTCGCGCGGATGATCGGCCACATCACCTATCTCTCCGACGCGCAGATGGAGGTCAAGTTCGGCCGCCACCTCCGCGACGGCCTCAATTACTCGTTCGCCCCCGAGTTCCAGATCGAGTCGTACCTGCGGCACCAGGGCGAGAAGTTCGCCGAGTATTTCGACGCCAACACCTACCTTCGCATCACCAAGGCGCTCGATTACTTCGACCCGGCGGCTCGCCACGGCGGCGATCTCGCTGCTGCGTTCGCGCCGGCGACCTGCCGCTTCCTCGTCGTCTCGTTCACCACCGACTGGCGCTTTCCGGTCGCTCGATCGCGCGAGATCGTAAAAGCGCTGGTGAAGAGCCGCCGCGACGTCGCGAGCGTCGAGATCGACGCGCCGCATGGGCACGACGCCTTCCTGCTCGACGATCCGCAGTACCACGCGGTCGTGCGCGCGTGGTTCGAGCGCATTGCCGCGACGCTGGAGGGCGGCCCCACGGCCGGCCCGGTGCGGACGGCTCGAGCGCCTCGCGCTCCAAGCGCTGCGATCGCCGGTACCGTCCCGTCCGCGGTCCGTGCCGACTGGGCGACGATCGGCGGCTGGGTGCCCCGCGGCGCGCAGGTGCTCGACCTCGGCTGCGGCGACGGCGGCCTCCTCGCCTATCTTGCAGCGACGCGCGGAACGGGCGGCTACGGCGTCGAGATCGACGACGCCGGTGTCCTCGCCGCCGTGCGCAACGGCACCAGCGTCGTGCAGAGCGACCTCGAGCGCGGGCTCGCCGGCTTCGACGACGGTGCCTTCGACGTCGTGATCCTGTCGCAGACCCTGCAGGCGATGCGCAGGATCGAGACGATCGTCGCCGAGATGTTTCGCGTCGGACGCGAGGCGGTGGTGACGTTCCCGAACTTCGGCTACTGGCGCCACCGGCTGCAGGTCATGCGCGGGCGGATGCCGGTGTCGCCGTCGCTTCCCTACCAGTGGTACGACACGCCGAACGTCCACCTCTGCACGGTCGCCGATTTCGACGCGTTCCTGCGCGACCACGGCTGTCAGGTGATCGACCGCGTCGTCCTCGCGCACGGCAGGCGCGTCGGCGTAGCACCCAACCTCGCCGGCGAGCTCGCGATCTACCGCTTCAGGAGGGCGTGA
>JAFEDF010000176.1 GCA_018241785.1 Pseudomonadota bacterium
ACCGACGAGATCCGCGGCGAGGCGCAGAGCATCCTCGACGAGCTCTCGCTGTCGGCACGCCGTGGCGCGATGCGCTGGACGAGCGACATCGAGTTCGGCCGCGTAGGCATGCTGACGATGTCGGCCTTCACGCTTGCGCTGCTCCTCGTCGTGTGGGTGCTCGCGCGGCGCGAGTTGCGCTCGCGCGAAGCCAAGCGGCGGATGATGATCGAGGAGCAGCACCGGCTCGAGCGCGAGGTCGCCGTGCGCACCGAGGAGCTGTCGGAGCTGTCGTCGTACCTGCAGACGGTCCGCGAGGAGGAGAAGTCGCGTCTTGCGCGCGACATCCACGACGAGCTCGGCGGCATCCTCGTCGGCGCGAAGATGGATGTCGCCTGGGCGGCCGCACGCTGCCGCGACGGTTTGCCCGCCGCGGCGGAGAAGCTCGACCGGGCGGTCACGATGCTCGACGAGGGCGTCGAGCTCAAGCGGCGGATCATCGAGGAGCTGCGCCCAACGCTGCTCGACAACCTCGGTCTCGCCGCGGCACTCGAGTGGCAGGCGCGCCAGACCTGCGAGCGCGCCGGCATCGCGTGCGAGCTCGACCTCGGCGAATTCGTGCTTCCGCCCGACGTCGCGATCGCGCTCTACCGGATCGCCCAGGAAGCGCTCACCAACGTCGTCAAGTATGCGAACGCGCGCAACGTGCACCTCGAGGTGCGGCGCGACGCGATGGGCGTGACGCTCGCCGTGCAGGACGATGGCGGCGGCATGCCGGCACGGACCGCATCGAACCGCCTGTCGCACGGCATCGCCGGAATGCGCCAGCGCGTGCGCGCCTTCGAAGGCCGGTTCACGATCAGGACGCGTCCCGGTGCGGGCACGACGATCGAGGCGTTCATTCCGCTCGAGGCCGACTTCTCCGCGGAGGCGGCCGGGCTGATCGCCGAAACGGTGACGTCGTGGCCCGCCGCGATCGATGCTCCGGGGGACTGACGCCTGCTGACCGCCGCTCAGTGCACGCCGGCCGTTCGCTCCTGCGCAAGCGCCTCGAGGATCTCGCGCACGCGGTGGTACTCGCGCGCCTTGTCGAGAAAGTAATCGGCTCCGAGCGCGAGGCTCTTCG
>JAFEDF010000177.1 GCA_018241785.1 Pseudomonadota bacterium
GAGCCGCGTCAGCTGCGCCGCGCATTCGCGGACCTGTGCGACGCTCCCCGGTGCCGAGGTGAGCGCTTCCGTGTAGAGGGTCTGGATCGAATCGATGACGACGATCTCGGGCGCCGCAGCGCCGATCGCCGCGACGATCGCTTCGAGCTGCACCTCTGCGAGAAGCTCGATCGGCGCGTTGACGAGTCCGAGCCGCGCCGCACGAAGCGCGACCTGCTCGGCTGACTCCTCGCCGGTCACGTACAGCGTGCGATGGGCAGCGCCGAGCGCACTGCCCGCCTGCAGCAGGAGCGTCGACTTGCCGATGCCCGGGTCGCCGCCGAGCAGGATCACCCCTCCCGGAACGAGGCCGTCGCCGAGTACGCGGTCGAATTCCCCGATGCCGGTCGCGATGCGCGAGGTGGCGCGCGGCGTGACCTTCGCGAGGGGGATGACCGTCGAAGGCGCCCCCGCGACACCCTCGAAGCGGGTCGGTGGCGGCGCTGCAATGGTCTCGACCAGCGTGTTCCACGCGCCGCAGTGCGGGCACTGGCCCTGCCACTTCGGCGCCTGCCCGCCGCATTCGGTGCAGGTGTAGAGCGTTTTCGCTTTCGCCATCGTCGGTGGCCCCGTCGCAGTCCGGTACTCGCCGCCGGATGCCGCGCCGCCGGATGCCGCGCCGCGTATGATCGCACCATGGGACGTCGCCTCGTCGCCTTCGCGTTCCTGCTGGTACTCGCCTGCGGCGCGCGGGCGCAGCAGCCGTCCTCCTACGCCTTCGACATCCCGCGCTGGTTCGCCGACTCGTTCCTCGACTTTCGCGACGAGGTCGCCGACGCCACGCGCGAGCACAAGCGGCTGCTCGTCTACTTCGGCCAGGACGGGTGCCCGTACTGCAGGCAGCTGATGGTGGTCAACTTCTCGCAGGCGCCGATCGTCGAGAAGACACGGCGCGACTTCGTCGCCATCGCGCTCAACGTCTGGGGCGACCGCGAGACGACGTGGACCGACGGCCGGACGATGAGCGAGAAGGCGCTCGCCCGCGCACTCGACGTCCAGTTCACGCCGACGCTTCTGTTCCTCGACGAGCGTGGCGCGATCGTCGCGAGGCTGGACGGCTACTACCCGCCGCAGCGCTTCGAGAGCGTGCTCGACTACGTCGCGCAGCACCTCGAGCGTACGCAGTCCCTCGGCGACTACCTGCGCACACACGTGAAGGACCGGGCGAGCGACCGGCTCGCCGACGAGCCGTTCTACCTGCCCGCGCCGTACGACCTGCACGCACGCGGCGACGGGAAGCCGCTTGCGGTGCTGTTCGAAACTCCCGATTGCTCGCCTTGCGACGAGCTTCATCGCGACACCTTGCGGCGGCCCGCGGTCGAGGCGCAGCTCGGGCGCTTCGACGTCGTGCGCTTCGGGCTCGGCATGCCGACCCCGCTCGTCGCGCCGGATGGGCGAGCGACGACGGCCGGCGCGTGGGCGCGCGAGCTCGACGTCGCGTACACGCCTTCGCTGATCCTCTTCGACGCGCATGGGAAGGAGGTGCTGCGCATCAGCGCGTACCTGCGCGCGTTCCATCTTGCGTCGGCGCTCGAATACGTGGCGAGCGGCGCCTATCGCGGCGAGCCGTCGTTCCAGCGCTACATCAGGGAGCGCCGCGAGCGCGTCCGCGACGCCGGCGGCAACGCCGAGCTGTGGTGACCGTCCCCGGCGAAGTCAGCGCCCGGCGAAGGCAGCTGACCTTGCCGCGCCGTTCGCGTCAGTCGAGCTCGGACGGGTGCGCGACCGCGGTGCCGAGCTTGCCGACGACGACGCCCGCCGCAGCGTTGGCGATGCGCATCGCGTCGGCGAGCGGAGCTCCGGCGGCGAGGAGCGCACCGAGGGTCGCGATGACCGTGTCGCCGGCGCCGGAGACATCGAACACCTCGCGCGCCTGCGCCGGGATGCTGGCGGCGCCGGTGTCGGAGAAGAGCGTCATGCCCTCCTCCGAGCGGGTGACGAGCAGCGCATCGATGCCGAGATCGTGCCGCAGGCTTTGCGCGCGGCGCGCGAGGTCGGCTTCGTCGCGCCAGCGTCCGACGACCTGCGCGAGCTCCGCGCGGTTGGGCGTCACCAGGGTCGCGCCGCGGTATTCGCCCCAGTCGTCACCCTTCGGATCGACGAGCACCGGCCTGCCTGCGGCGCGTGCCCGTCCGATCATCGTCGCGATGTGCGCGAGGCCGCCCTTGCCGTAGTCGGACAGCACGACCGCGCCGGCCGGCTCGAGCAGCGCGTCGAAATCGGCGAGCTTGGCAGCGAGGAGCTCACGCGGCGGCGGACGCTCGAAGTCGATTCGCAGCAACTGCTGCTGGCGGCCGACGACCCGCAGCTTGACGGTGGTCGTCAGCGCCGCATCGCGCAGGAACGATGCCGTCACACCCTCGGCGGCGAGCATGCGCGTGAGCGCGTCGGCGGGCTCGTCGTCGCCGGTCGCGCTGATGAGGTCGGCATGTGCGCCGAGTGCCGTGATATTGCGCGCGACGTTGGCGGCGCCGCCGGGGCGCTCCTCGGTGCGCCCGATCCTGACGACCGGCACCGGCGCCTCGGGTGAGATGCGTTCGACTTCGCCGAACCAGTAGCGGTCGAGCATCACGTCGCCGACCACCAGCACGCGTGCCTTCGCGACGCGGGCCCGCCAGCGCGTGAAGCCGGTTTTCACGTCAGCGGCGCCCGATCGCGTGGTAGCGCAACCCGGCCTCGCGTACCGCGGCAGGCTCGTAGAGGTTGCGTCCGTCGAAGATCACCGGCTCCTTCAGGAGGCGGCGCAGCGACGCGAAATCGGGACTCCTGAACTCCTTCCACTCGGTGACGACGACGAGCGCATCGGCGCCGGCGCAGGCGTCGAGCGGGTTGGAGGCGTAGTCGAGGCCGGGAAGCTCGCCGAACGCGCGGCGCGCTTCGCCGATGGCGACCGGATCCCACGCGCAGACCGAGGCCCCGCGCCGCAGCAGCGACGCGATGACCGTCCGCGAAGGCGCCTCGCGCATGTCGTCGGTGTCGGGCTTGAACGCGAGTCCCCACAGCGCGAAGCGGCGGCCGGTGAGGTCCGCGCCGAATTCAGCAACGATCTTGTCGACCAGCACTTCCTTCTGCGCCTCGTTCACGTCCTCGACCGCGGCGAGGATGCGCAGCGGCATGCCGTGGCGCCCGGCGGTGTGGCGCAATGCCTTGACGTCCTTCGGGAAGCAGCTCCCGCCGTAGCCGGCGCCGGGATAGAGGAAGTGCCAGCCGATCCTTGGGTCCGAGCCGATACCGCGGCGCACTGCCTCGATGTCGGCGCCGAGGCGGTCGGCGAGGTTGGCGAGCTCGTTCATGAACGAGATGCGCGTGGCGAGCATCGCATTCGCGGCGTACTTGGTGAGCTCGGCCGAGCGCAGGTCCATCACGAGGAGCCGCTCGTGGCTGCGCTGGAACGGCGCGTAGATCGCGCGCAGCGTCGCGATGGCGCGCTCGTCGTCGGCGCCGACGACGACGCGGTCGGGACGCATGAAATCGTCGATCGCCGCGCCCTCCTTCAGGAATTCCGGATTCGACGCGACGGCGAACGGCACGTCGACGCCGCGCGCCGCAAGCTCCGCCGCGATCGCCTCGCGCACGCGATCGGCGGTGCCGACCGGCACCGTCGACTTGTCGACGACGAGCGTCCATTCGACCATGCGCCGCCCGATGTTGCGCGCGGCCTGCAGGACGTACTGCATGTCGGCGCTGCCGTCCTCGCCGGGCGGCGTGCCCACCGCGATGAACTGGACGGCGCCGTGCCCGACCGCTGCGTCGACGTCGGTCGTGAACACGAGGCGCCCCGCGGCGACGTTGCGGCGGATCATCGGCTCGAGCCCCGGCTCGTGGATCGGCACGCCGCCGCTTCGCAGCACGTCGATCTTGCGCGCATCGACGTCGAGACAGACGACGTCGTTGCCGACCTCGGCGAGGCAGGTCCCCGTGACGAGGCCGACGTAGCCGGTGCCGATCATCGTGATCTTCATCGTGAGTCTCCGAGCGAGGCGTCGATCGCGGCGAGCGCAGCCAGTGGGTCGGGTGCCGCGGTGATCGGGCGCCCGATCACGAGGTAGTCGGCGCCGCGCGCGACCGCATCGGCCGGCGTCACCACGCGCGCCTGGTCGGCCGACGGCGCGCCCGCGGGCCGGATGCCCGGGGTGACGAGGGTGAACGACGCTCCGAACGCTGCACGAAGCTCGGGCGCCTCCTGCGCCGAGCAGACAGCGCCGTCGAGGCCGCATTCGCGCGCGAGGCGCGCAAGCCGCAACGCCTGCCGCACCGGCGGCTCGGCGACGCCCGTCTCGGCGAGCGCCGCCGCGTCGAGACTCGTCAGCACCGTCACCGCGACGAGGAGCGGCGGGCTGCGCCCTGTCGTCCGGGCGTCGTCGTCGATGGCGTTGCGCGCGGCGGCGAGCATCGCCCGGCCGCCCGCGGCGTGGACGTCGATCATCCATGCACCGAGCCGCGCCGCGGCCGCGCAGGCACCGGCGACGGTGTTCGGGATGTCGTGGAACTTGAGGTCGAGGAACACGTTGAAGCCGCGGGCGACGATCTCGCGCACCACCTGCGGTCCTGCCGCGACGAAGAGCTCCTTGCCGACCTTGACCGCGCAGCGGCGGGGATCGAGCCGCGCGGCGAGGGCCAGCGCCGCTGCGGCGTCGGCGCTGTCGAGCGCGACGATCAGCCGCGGCGCGGGAGAATCAGGCGTAGCCATCGGGCATCTCCGTGCGGCGCGGCGAATAGCTTTCCCACTTCTGGCAGCCGGGGCAGCGCCAATAGTACTGGCGTGCGCGAAAGCCGCATTGCTCGCACTTGTAGAAGCCGAGCCGCTTGATGTGCTGCGCGACGAGACCCTTGACGAGCTCGAGGTCGCGGCGCCGGTCGGCGGGCGCCGAAAGGAGCTGGGCTTCGAGCAGGTGATCGAGCCCGATCAGCGTCGGATTCTTCGCGAGCTCGCCGGTGACGAGGGCCGCAGCCGCCGCGGCGCCGTCGTGCTCGAGCGTCAGCGCGAACAGCGCATTGAGGACGTCGAGCGACGGATACTGCTGCTGGTAGCTCTTGAGCAGCCTGATGCCCGACGGAAGATCGTGCGACGCCCGGAACGCCTCGGCGAAACGGTCGGCCGCGAGCGCGAGGAAGGCCGGATTCTGCGATTCGATGCGCTGCCACGCTGCAATGGCGCCGGAAAGGTCGCCTTCCTGGCGCGCGAGGTCGCCCTCGATCAGGTTCGCGCGCGTGCAGCCGCGGTGCGCGACGAGCGCCCGCTCGATCTCGGCCTGCACGGTCGCACGGTCGGGCTTGACGAGGGCGGCCTGCGCGAGCTCGCAGTGATACTGCGCGATCTCGCGATAATAGGGCTGCTTCGCCAGCGCCTCCATCCGCTGCGTCGCAGCGATCGCCTTGGGCCAATCCTTCTCGGTCTCGTAGATCGAGATCAGGTGCCCGAGCGCCGGGTGCTCGAACGGCGTGCCGTCGAGCTTCGTGAACAGCGCCTCGGCACGGTCGAGGAGCCCTGCGCGGTGGAAGTCCTGCGCGAGCTCGTAGGTCGCCATCGTGCGCTTGTCTGCAGGGAGCGACGGCCGATCGAGCAGGTTCTGGTGCATGCGGATTGCGCGATCGGTTTCGCCCTGCCGGCGGAACAGCGATCCCAGCGCGAAGTGCAGGTCGATCGTCTGCGGGTCGACCTTGACGACCTCGATGAACGACTCGATCGCCTTGTCGGGCTGCTCGTTCAGGAGAAAGTTGAGCCCGCGGAAGTACGACAGCGGCAGCGCGCGCGACTCGTGCAGCAGGTGCTTGATGTCGATGCGCGCGGCGATCCAGCCGAGCGCGAAGAAGAGCGCCGGGACCGGCAGCAGCCACCAGAGCTGGAAATCCATCGTCCGGAAGGCCGCGACGCGCCTCGGCGTCGCCTACTCGCCCGGGAGCCTGGACGCGAAATCGGACGCCGATACCGTCCCCGTCGCCGGCGCTGGGACGGTGCCGCGCACGGCCCCGGCGTGCTCGCGCCGCAGGCGCGCGAGCTGGCGCTTGAGGCGCGCGACCTTGATCGCGGCCGAGAGGAGCCCGAGTGCGACGCCGGCAGCGAATGCGATCAGGATCACGAACACGAGCGGCGCCTGCCAGCTGTAGAACGAGAGCAGCGTCACCGTCACCGGCTGCGAGTTCTGCAGCGAGACGAACAGGAGCGCGAGGAAGACGATCGCGGTGACGATCCAGCGCAGCACGCCCATGTTGTACGCCGCTCAGCTCCGGCCTGCGTCGAAATCGACGCGCTCGCGCAGTTCCTTCCCCGCCTTGAAATGCGGGACGAACTTCTCCGGCACCTGCACCTTCTCGCCCGACTTCGGATTGCGCCCGGTGCGCGGAGGCCGGTGGTTGAGCCCGAAGCTGCCGAACCCGCGGATCTCGATGCGCGCGCCCTTCGCGAGGCTCTCGGCCATCGCGTCGAGCACCATCTTCACCGCGAGCTCGGCGTCCTTCGCGACCAGTTGCGGAAACTGCGCGGCCAGGCGGTCGATCAGCTCCGATTTGGTCATCGTCTGCCTTCCCTGGTCAACCGTTGTTCTTGTTGTCGAGCTTCGCCTTGAGGAGCGCGCCGAGGTTGGTGGTTCCGGTGTTCGCGCTCGAGCTCTCGGCGCTCATCCGCTGCATCGCCTCGGTCTCGTCGGCGTTGTCCTTCGCCTTGATCGACAGGTTGATCGCACGGTTCTTGCGGTCGATGTTGATGATCATCGCCGTCACCGCATCGCCTTCCTTCAGCCGCGTGCGGATGTCCTCGACGCGGTCGCGCGAGACCTCGGACGCGCGCAGGTACCCCTCGATGTCGCCGGCCAGCGTGATCACCGCGCCCTTGGCGTCGAGGCTCTTCACGCTGCCGGTGACGATGCTGCCCTTGTCGTGGGTAGTGACGAAGCTGGTGAACGGATCGCCCTCGAGCTGCTTGATGCCGAGCGAGATGCGCTCGCGTTCGACGTCGATCGCGAGCACCATCGCCTCGACTTCCTGCCCCTTCTTGTAGTCGCGCACCGCCTGCTCGCCGGGGATCGCCCACGACAGGTCGGAGAGGTGGACGAGGCCGTCGATGCCGCCGGGAAGTCCGACGAAGACGC
>JAFEDF010000178.1 GCA_018241785.1 Pseudomonadota bacterium
GTTTTGCGGTTGCAGTGATGGCGGTCTCGATGTTGTCTGCCGTTGCGGCCGGTGCGCAGCAGCCACCCGCAGACCCGCACGGACATGACGCGAATCCGGCCGCGACCGTGCCGGCAACGCTGCCTGCACGTGGACAATCATCAGCGATCGGCGGCGCGGGCAGCGTCGACGAACACGTTGCGCGGATGCGGGCGCTCCACGATCGGATGATGCGTACTTCGACACCCGAGGAGCGTCAGAAGCTTGCCGTCGAGATGCACAAGGAGATGGAGGCTGGGATGACGATGATGGGTCCGATGATGGGTCCGATGATGGGTGCTCCGGCTGCGGCGCCGATGTCGCCGGCACCCGGAGAACGGGGTGATGCGGCGCGGCTCGGGAACCTCGAGCAGCGCATGGACATGATGCAGATGATGATGCAGATGATGGTGGACGAGCAGGGAATGGCGGCAAAGGGGATGCGTGGGGGCGGCCGCCCGAAGTGAGCGTCCTCGCCAAATGGATGGAGGCGATCATGAACCGAATCGAGCCGGTGCCGTTTGCCTTTGCGAATGTATTGACGTTTCTCGTGTTGTATCTCGCGTGCGCCGCAGCCGTCGTGCTGTTTCCGGACGGAACAGTGAACTTCTTCAATTCGTGGTTCCACGGCCTGGACCTCAACCTGCTGCGCCCGCCCGGTGGTCGCCCGCTGACGCTCGCTCAACTGGTCACGGGGGCGATCGGTGTGGTGGTCGTCGCGTTCCCGGCCGGGCTCGTGCTCGCCGCCCTCTACAACACGTTCAATCACGGCGGGAAGCACGCGGCAAGCGTGCGGCCGCGAACGATGTAACGAGATCCCGTGCACTCGACGCAGCGAGACGCTTCGCGCAACGACCCCGCACCGGGATGCGGCACGGGGATCGCGCGGGGAAGAGCAGTCTTCTGCGTCTTTGCCGCGATTGCGGACGTCCTGCTGATTTCCGGGCGTAGGGGCAGGGGCGCGCATACCTCTCGTGGCTGCCGCTGGTGGTATCGGCGGCGATGTACATCCCGCATGACGGTCACGGATCCGGCCGGCGGGCTGGTAATGGCCGGAATCGCACCGCCCGCTGGATCGCCGCCGGTCGCTGTGCGCGGGGTCGAGTAGTGGATGACGATGGTCCTCGACGCGCTGCGCCACGGCCGTTGGGGGAATGAGTTCTCGTCGCGATTCGTGGCTGTACTCGCGGCGCCGGTCAGGGCGATTGGCTCCCGCCCAGCTGTCAGTGGATCCCCTCAGTGCGCGTGAAGGCGTCCGATGACGGTCGCGAATGCGAACGGGTACCCGCGGCCGGCCCCACCGCTTGACCTGTGCGCTGCGCATAGGTTTATCGTCCTTCTGTCCTTGCGTCCTTCAAGTTAGGGAGGAGCGTCAGCAGGTACCGTGGCTCATCAATTGCTGCGGTCCGGTATCTCGACGATATTCGAGGGGGCGAATGATGGCAGGCACCGACTGGTCCGATCGGTTGACGAGGCTGCTCATCACATTTGCGGCGTCGCTTGCAGCAATGGCAGGGACACCTTCGCACGCAGTGCCCAGCATGGCGCGTCAGACGGGCATGCCTTGCGCCGCATGTCACATAGTATTTCCCGAGCTCACACCGTTCGGCCGGCAGTTCAAGCTCGGCGGTTTCAGCCTCTCGATGTCGAAAGGACCGGCTGCGTCGGTGCTCGAGAAGGTTCCGGTTTCCGCTCTGCTGCAGATTTCGCAGACATCCACGCGGAATACTTCGGGAGCCGGTAACAACGGCGACATGTTCCCTCGCGACCGCGACGTGATCGTGCAGGCCGCCGGCGTCTACTGGGGCGGGAGGATCGTCGACAACCTTGGCGCCCTCATTCAATACAATTACGACGGCATCGAGCGCAAGTGGGGCTCAGAAATGTTCGATGCGCGCTACGGGAAGACCGCGGTCGTCGCGGGCAAGGCCCTCGCGTGGGGCCTATCGGCGAACAATTCGCCGACTCTTTCCGACATCTACAACAGCACCCCGATGTGGGCCTTCCCGCATACGCAGACCGCTGCGCTCATGCCTGCCGCCTCCGCGCTCGTCGACATGACGTTGGCGAGTCAGATCGGAGGCGTCACCGCCTACGGTCTACTGGACAACGCATGGTACGGCGAAGCGGGCGTGTATCGCAATGCCGAGTACGGCTTCTTCCGTTTCATGTCGCTCGGAAAGCGTCCGGTCGCGACGTTGCTAAGCGGCGGCGCGCCGTACTGGCGCGTGGCCTGGCAGAAGGAGGAGGGCCCGCATAGCTTCGAAGTCGGTACCTACGGCATGAGCGCGCGCGTTTTCTCCGACAGCGAAATCACCTCACTCGGATCCGATCGTTTCCGCGATGTGGCTGTCGATGCACAGTACCAGTACATTGCCGACGCACATCAATGGTCGACACATGCGACGTGGATACACGAGAGGCAGGATTGGAGGGCTGGCTTCGACCAGGGCCTTTCATCCAGTCCGTCCACGACGTTACGTACTTTCCGGGTCGATGGGCATTATTACTTTCGCCGGACCCTTGGCGGCGGGGTGCAGTATTTCCAGATTCGCGGTGATGCGAACGATCTGCGCTACAACACCGGTGAGCCGGCGATGGGCAGCGCGACTGGGAGTCCGAACACCGAGGGGTGGCTCGTTGAGTTCAACTGGCTTCCGATCCAGAGCCTGAAGCTCGCTTTGCGCTATACGGCCTATCAACAATTCAATGGTGCCCGCACGAATTACGATGGCTTCGGGCGCAACGCCAGGGACAACAACAGCGTGTACCTGCTGGCGTGGCTCCTGCTCTGACACGACGCGAGTGTAACGATGAATGGCGGCGCTGATGCCAAGATGAACATGCGGCTGCATACGTTGCCGACTGCATTACGCGTGCTATTTACCTGCTTTCTGCTGACCATCGGCGTCGGTTACCTGAGCGCGCTGGTGTACCTGTTCATTAGCGATGTCGATCCACACCGCAAGATGGGTATGGGCCTCGTATCCGGTATCGCGATGAAATACCATGGTTCGACGGGATCGACCAGACTGGAAGCGGCGTTGGGTGGCTCGATGTCCGATCGCATCGGAGCGGAGGACAAGCGGGCGATCGTGCAGTGGATCCGCGATGGAGCAATGTCGGCAGGCTTCGGTCGAGTCAAGCCCATCTTCGATCGCAGCTGCGTGCCTTGTCACAGCGCTGCCTCGGGGTTGCCGATCCCGAGTCTCGCGACGCTGGAAGATGTCAGGAAGGTCGCCGCGGCGGATACTGGACCGAGCATTGGCCAGCTTGCGCGCGTGTCGCATGTGCATCTGTTCGGTATCAGCCTCATCTTCCTACTGACCGGCGCGATATTTTCGCTGACCAGCATTTCCTCGCTGCTGAAAGGAACATTGGTGGCAACACCCTTCGTTGCCATCTGGGCGGATATCGGTTCGTGGTGGATTACCAGGTACGAGCCGGTCTTTGCCACCGTCGTCGTCGTTGGCGGCGCCTTCATGGGCCTCGCGCTCGCAGTCCAGATCCTCATTTCCTTGTGGGAGATGTGGTTGGGGGCGCAACGCATCGACCGACCTGGCGACGTGGAGCGCGGCGCACCAGCAGCCGGATGAGCCACTTCGACATCTCGTCGCGGCCTGAGAGGAGAATCGATGCCCGAACGAATGGTTCAATACCTGTCTGCCGTTGTGCTGTCTATGGTGCTCGCCTCTTGGATTTCGCCCGCGGCAGCTGAGGTCGGCGACGACAGCAAGACGGTTGGCGGCATCACGTTCTACATGGGGATCCTGCCCTCGGAGATGGTGGTTGGCCACCCGAAGGAGCACCCGGAGAGTTCAATGCACGGCGGCGCGCGGGTCCGGTCGAGCCGGTACCATATTGTCGTTGCGCTGTTCGACCAGGCGAGCGGACGGCGCATCACAGACGCCGAGGTACACGCGCGCGTTACACCACTCGGCATGGCAGGTGAGGAAAAAGTCCTGGAATCAATGCCGATCGGTGAGGCGCTGAGCTTTGGCAACTACTTCACGATGTCGGGTAAGGGGCCATTTCGCATCGCAATCCGCGTTCGAAGACCCGACGCGACGGGACAGGTCGAGGCGGTCTTCGAGCATCGCCATTGATGGCCTGGCACGGTGCCGACTGACGGGGATGAAATATGCACATCGCGATATTTCGCGTCATCGTCGCTGCGGCGCTGATCCTCGCGGCGTCCGATGCGGCGGCGGACGGCAAGGAAACCTATACTAAGGCATGCGCGCTCTGCCACGCCTCGTTGCCCCCGAAGCTGGGGGACAGGGCTGCATGGGAGCCGCGAATGAAGCAGGGCCTGGACGCCATGGTCGCCGCCGTCATCAAAGGCAAGGGCGCCATGCCACCTCGGGGCGGCAATCCAAACCTCTCGGACGACGACATCCGGCGTGCCGTCGAGTACATGGTCGACCAGCTGCGGTGAAAAATGGATCGGCGGGGGTTGCAAGGGCGAGACCCGCGCGGTCGTAGGTTGCGCTTAATCAAGGTCGGCGGCGCAGAAGACAGCTAGGGTTGTGCTTAGCTGATCTACGTACGCGTCCATGCCCGTCCTGCGACCCGTCTCGTTGCAACGCCTGGTCAAGGCTTGGCTCTGGATGTCGCTGTTTGCCCTGATCGCGGGCGCGGGCCACGCGGGGTGCGGTCTGGCGGCCGACCTGTCGGCTGGGCACGGCGCAACCGTTGATGCCCACGCGCCGCGCCACGATACCGATGACGGCGGATGCATCGAACCGCTTCTCGCCATGGCTCCCGCGAGTGGTGCGTCGAGAGTTGCCCTGCTCGAGCAGCGCGGCCGTCCGCCGACGGCCACTTACGTCGGGTTGGTAGCCCCGCGGCCGACCGCCGTACTCGTTGCAGGCAGCACTCGTCGGGAAACCCAGCCCGCGTCCACCGGCGCGCTCCTGAACACGCGATTCGTCCGCCTGACGCTCTAGGCCGACTGCGTCCTACGGTTCTTCGGTGCCGCTCGAGGAGCGGAACGATCGCAATCGCTGCGGTGACTCCGAGGCGTGCCCGTGTCATGCGCGCGCGAGTTGCCGGAAGCAACAGGAGAAGTGAATCATGCGGGTGGCGGAACTTGCGACGCGTGCCGGCGTTGCGCGTCACGTCGTGCGCTACTACGTGCGGGTCGGCCTGCTGCGGCCAGGGCGGGCTCCGAATGGTTATGCAGACTTCGGCGAAGTGCATTTGACGCGCCTAATGTTCATCCGCAAAGCCCAACGACTCGGCTTCACGCTCGACGAGATCGGTGGCTTGCTGGTGCGCCACGACGCGGGTGACGACGTCTCGCGGCAGGTGCGGCGAATCGGAGAGCAGCGCAGAATCGAAACGGCCGTCGAGCTTCGCGAATTGAGGGCGCTGCACGGCCGGTTGTGCGAGGCGGTGCGCGTTTGGCGACGCATGCCTGCCGCGTCATCGAAAGACTCCGGCATCTGCCCATTGATCACGGGGTTGCCGCCGTAGCCCCTGGCCGGTCTGCCGGGACACGTCGGGTCCACTTGGAATTGTCCAACGAGGTGACAGTATGTGGGATGGATTTGGAGGGATGGGCTGGGGGTGGATCGGACTCGGCATCTTGCACATGGTGCTCTTCTGGGTACTGGTCATTCTCGGTATCGCCGTGCTCGTGAAATGGCTGGCATCTGCGCCGCAGGCACCGGATGAGCATCTGATCGACGTGGTGAAGCGGCGTTATGCGAAAGGCGAGATCACGCGCGAGCAGTACGAGCAGTTGAAGCGTGAGCTCGCGGAGTAGCAGAGCGGATCGAGAACACGGAGTGGCGGCTTGAGCGCATCCACGCTGTCAGCGGGAACGCAATAATCCCCAGTGGTAGGAATTGAATCTTCCCCACCCATCATCGATCGGGAGATCGCAGATGGATGGAAGTCAAATGCAACAGGTAACGAACGTCAGCACGCCGGCTA
>JAFEDF010000179.1 GCA_018241785.1 Pseudomonadota bacterium
CCGGCGCCGCGCTTCTCCAGCTTGAGCGGGGTTGGCGCAATGTCGATTTCGAGGCGTCCGTCGATGGCCCGGATTTCGAGCGGCTGGCCGGGGATGAGTCCGGCCGCCTGCCGCAGCGCCTTCGGCACGACGATCCGACCCGCCGCATCAATAGAGGTTCTCATGGCGTGGACCGTACCATAAAAATGCCACATGCTTCTCCATCGCTCATGCGGGCGAGGCGAACTCAGGTGGACTGGACGACGACGGCAAATACGTCAACCGGCTGCGCCTTGCCGCGGATCGAAACCGGCCCCAGCGCTTCGACGGTGATCGCGGGGCCGAGCGCATCGCGCGTCGTGGCGTCGATCAGGATCGCGCGCTTCGCCTCCTTCGTGTGCGCTTCGAGGCGGGCGGCGACGTTCACCGTGTCGCCGATGCAGGTGTAGGTCGCGCGCTTCTCGGTGCCCGTATAGCCTGCGACCATCGGCCCCGACGCGATGCCGACGCCGATGCGAATCGGAGCCTTACCGGCCGCACTGCGCTCGGCGTTGAAGAGCCCGACCAGCTCGTGCATCTCGAGCGCGGCACGCACCGCGGCCGCCGGGTGATCGGGGAGTGCCGCTGGTGCCCCGAAGATCGCCATCAGGCCGTCACCGGCGATCTGGCTCACGATGCCGCCGTGGCCGCCGATCGCGTCGAACATCAGCGTGTACCAGGTGTTGAGAAGCTCGATCGTTTCCTCGGGTGGCTGCGATTCGGCGAGCGGGGTGAAGCCGCGGATGTCGGCGAAGAGTACGCTCGCTTCCACGCGCGCGCCGCCGAGCGCGAAGCCCGATTCCTGAAGCTCGTCGGCGACTTCGGGGGTCGCGAAGCGGCGCACGAGCTCCTTCTGCCGGTCGCGCAGCCGCTTCTTCTCGAGACTCGCGCCGACGCGAGCCTTCAGGAGCACCGGATTCACCGGCTTCGGCAGGTAATCCTCGGCGCCGAGCTCGATCGAGCGCACGACGTTGTCGAGCCCTTCGAGCGCGGAGGTGACGAGTACCGGAAGGTCGCGAAGCTTCAGGTCCGCGACGAGCTCTTCGAGGACCTCGAAGCCGTCCATCTCCGGCATCTCGATGTCGAGCAGCAGCAGGTCGAAGGGCTCGCGATGCAGGAGCTCGAGCGCGAGCTTGCCGTTCGCGGCGGCGACGACCTCGTGGCCGAGGAGCTCGAGGCTGCGCGTCAACAGCAGCCGGTTGACCTTGTTGTCGTCGACGACGAGGAGCCGCGCGCCGCTTCGTCCGCGGTCAAGCACGCTTCAGGGCCTCGAGCTCGGCCGCGACGCGGGCGTATTCGGCATCGAGGTCGGCGAGCGGCGCGCCGGCGGCGGCCTCGACCGGCGCCATGCCGCCCTGCTCGAGCGCCTTCGCCATCGCCGCCAGGGTGCGCGCGCCGAAGGTCGCGCCGTTCGACTTCAGCGAGTGGGCGGTGCGGCGAAACGTCTCGGCATCACGCGCCTCGAAGGCTTTGCGCAGCGCCGCGAGCATCGTCGGGGCGTCGGCGAGAAACGTGTCGGCAAGCTCGTTCGCGAACTCGCCGCCGACCGTCTCCCTGAGCTCGTCGAAAGTCGCGTGGTCGATCGCCGATGGTGTCATCTCACACCCCTCTCCGAACGATCATGGTCAGGCTCCTCCGCGGGCACGCACGTGCTGGAGGGCGCCGACCAGCGCGTCGACGCGAATCGGCTTGGTGAGGTAATCGTCCATGCCGGCGGCGAGGCACATCTCGCGATCGCCCTGCATCGCGTTGGCGGTCATCGCGACGATCCGCGGGCGTTCGCCATCGGGCCAGCGCCGATTGATCTCACGCGAGGCTTCGAGCCCGTCCATTTCCGGCATCTGCACGTCCATCAGCACGACGTCGTAGGGCTGCCGCGCGATCGACTCGACCGCCTCGATACCGTTCGACGCGACGTCGGCGCGATAGCCCATCTGCTGCAAGAGGCGCAGCGCGAGCTTCTGGTTCACCACGTTGTCCTCGGCGAGCAGGATGCGCAGCGGATGCCGGGTCGCCATGCCCGCATCGAGCGCGGACCTCGCGTGCGGCGCTGCCCCCTTGGCGCCTGAGATCGCGGCGTGCGCGGCCGGCTCCGCCACCTCGGCGTGGGCGAGCAGCCCGACGAGCAGGTCGAAGAGCTGCGACTGGCGCACCGGCTTCGCGAGGTAGGCGGCGAAGAGGCCCTCGTCGGCACCTGCTTCGCGGCGGCCAAGCGAGCTGAACAGCACGAGCGGCAGGTCGGGACGATCGCCGCGGATCGCCTTCGCGAGCGCGACGCCGTCCATGCCGGGCATGTGCATGTCGACGATCGCGAGATCGAAGCGCTCGCCTTCGCGAAGCCGGCGCAGCGCGTCGGCGCCCGAAGGGCTGTCTGCCGGCACCATCCCCCACTTCGCGGTCTGCAGCGTGAGCACGCGTCGATTGGTCGCGTTGTCGTCGACGATGAGTACGTGCCTGCCGGCGAGCGCCGGCTGCGCGCCGACGATGTCGCCACGCTTCGCCTGCGGCGATTCGGCGACGTCGGCGGCGATCGTGAAGCGGAACGTCGAGCCTTTGCCGGGCCCGCCGCTCTCGGCCCACATCCGGCCGCCCATCAGCTCGGCGAGGCGCCGGCTGATCGCGAGCCCGAGCCCGGTGCCGCCGTACTTGCGCGTCGTCGACGAATCGGCCTGCGAGAACGACTGGAAGAGCCGGCCCATCGCTTCGGGGCCAAGACCGATGCCGGTATCGCGCACGGCGAAGCCGAGCTCGACCTTGCCGCCTTCGACCGGCTGCGAAGTGACCGTCACCACGACCTCGCCGTCTTCGGTGAACTTGACGGCGTTGGAGAGCAGGTTGAGGAGCACCTGGCGAAGGCGGGTGAGGTCGCCGACGATCGCGGCGGGTACGTCGCCTTCGAAGAGGTAGGCGGTATCGAGACGCTTGTCGACCGCGCGCGCGCTGACGAGGTCGAGCGCCGACTCGACGCACTCGCGCAGGTCGAACGGGTGCGCCTCGATGTCCATCCGTCCCGCTTCGATCTTCGAGAAGTCGAGGATGTCGTTGATGATGGTGAGGAGCGCATCGCCCGAGTCGCGGATCGTCGACGCATAGTCGTGCTGCTCGGCAGAGAGCGGCGTGTCGAGCAGAAGCCCGCTCATGCCGATCACCGCGTTCATCGGCGTCCTGATCTCGTGGCTCATCGTGGCGAGGAAGGCGCTCTTCGCCTCGTTGGCCGACTCGGCGGCGGCGCGAGCTTCGCGCGACTCGTTGAAGAGCCGCACGTTCTCGATGGCGATCA
>JAFEDF010000017.1 GCA_018241785.1 Pseudomonadota bacterium
CGCCGGCGCCCGTCGTCACCCGCACGATCGACGGCGATGCCGGCGATCGCCGTGTACCCGGGCAGCAGCGCGGCAAGGCCTGCGAACTGATCGCTGTCGTCGGCGCCGGCGAGCCGCGGGTGCGGGAAGTTGTCGGCGACCTCCTGCACGCAGAGAACATCGAAGTCGGCGAGCGCCCTGGCCTCGCGGACGATCCGCTCGGGATCGACCCGCCCGTCGGCTCCGCGGCACCACTGGATGTTCCAGGTGATCAGGATCATCGCGCGGCAGGCTCGGCGGCGGCTCGGTGATGGCTCGGCGGTCGGTGCAGCGGTCGGCTCAGCGGATGCCCGCGCGCATGAACGACTGCACGAACTGCTTCTGGAACAGGAGGAAGGCGATCAGCAACGGACCGGTCGACAGCAGCGTCGCCGCGCTGATGATCGACCAGTCGAGGCCCTGGTCGGTCGCCGAGAACACCTGCAGGCCGACGGTGACCGGCCGCGACTCGACCGAGTTGGTGATGATGAGCGGCCACAGGAAGTTGTTCCAGTGGTACGACACCGACACCAGCGCGTAGGCGAGATAGGTCGGCCGGGCGAGCGGCACGTAGACCTTCCAGAGTGTGGCGAGCGGCCCGCAGCCCTCGACGCGCGCCGCCTCGTCGAGCTCGCGCGGCACCGTCTTGAACGTCTGACGCAGGAGAAAGATGCCGAACGCGCTCGCCATGTACGGCAGCCCGATCGACAGGATCGTGTCCTTGATGCCGAGCGCCGTCATCGTCCGGTAGTTCTCGACGATCAGCACGTCGGGCATCACCATGAGCTGCACGAGCACGAGCGCGAAGACGACTCCGCGCCCGCGGAACTCGAAGCGGGCGAACGCGTACGCGGCGAGCGTCACCAGCACGAGCTGGGCGCCGAGCACCATCGTGACGAGCAGGACGGTGTTCAGGAAGTAGCGCGCGAACGGCGCCGCGTGCCATGCGCGAACGAAGTTCGCGAGCGTCCACGGCGCCGACAGCGTGAAGTGCGTCGAGTCCGCCGACGAATGAAAGGCCGCCCAGAATGCGTAGACGAGCGGCAGGATCCAGAGGATGCCGAGGAGCCATGCGCCCAGCGTCTCGAGCGCGCGACCGGTACGCCCGCGTCCGTAGAGGACGATGGCCCGACCGGCCGCCGGCGCAACGCCTGCCGAGGCTCGCAGCGTGCTCACTGATAGTGCGTCCTGCGCTCGAGGAAGCCGAACTGCAGGAGCGCCGCGGCGGCGAGGATCGCGAGCAGCACCATCGTCAGCGCCGCCGCGTAGCCGGAATCGAAGAAGCGAAAGCCGATCTCGTAGATGTAGTAGAGCAGGAGCTCGGTCGCGTTGTCGGGGCCGCCGCGAGTCATCACGACGATGTGGTCGACCATGCGGAACGCGTTGATCACCGCATTCACCAGCACGAAGAGCGTCGTCGGCATCAGCAGCGGGAAGGTCACGCGCCTGAAGAAGTACCAGCGCGACGCGCCCTCGATCGCCGCCGCCTCGGCGAGCTGCGGCGACATCGACTGCAGCGCGGCGAGGTAGAAGATCATGAAGAATCCGGCTTCCTTCCAGATCGCCACCACCATCACCGCCGGAAGCGCAGTGTCGCGGCTTCCGAGCCAGTTGTGTCCGGCGAGGCCGAACCAGCCAAGGAACTGCTCGAGCAATCCGTACTCGGGCGTGTAGAAGAAAAGCCAGATGTTGGCAACGGCGATCATCGGCAGGATCGTCGGCGTGAAATAGGCGAGGCGCAGGATGCCGCGCCCCTTGACGCGGCCGTTCACCCATATGGCCATCAGGAGCGCCAGCGCAATCGACGCCGGAATCGTGCCGAGGGCGTACCACAGGTTGTTGACGAGCGCCTGCCAGAACACCGGGTCCTCGACGAGATTCCGGTAGTTGTCGAGGCCGATGAACTTCGACGGATGACTCGCGCGCGGAGTCGAGTAGAAGCTGTGAACGAGGTTCGCGATCGCCGGATAGTGGGTGAAGAGCGCGAGCAGCGACATCGCCGGCAGCAGCAGGAGCCAGGCGATGACGGGGTCCGCCCCGCGGAAACGTCGGACGGACCCCGATTGGCGCATTGCCGGTACGTTCGGATCAGCGGAACGAATGCTTCACCGATACGGCCGCAGCAGGCGGTCGGCCTCGCGCTGGGCGTCCTTCATCGCCGCGGCCGGCGACTTGCTTCCGGTCAGCGCCGCCTGCAGGCCGTCGTTCAGCGCCTTGGTGACGCGCTGGTTGTCGTGCGTCGAGAGCTCGGCCTTGGCGAACTGGAGCTGGTCGCGCGCGACTGCGGCCGCCGGGAAGCCTTCGACGTACTTCTTCATCTCGGGAGTCTCCCACGCGTCGGAGCGCACCGCGACGTAGCCGGTCTCGATCCCCCACTGCGCCGCGCGCTCGGGCTGCGTCACCCACTTGATGAACTCGAACGCGGCCTCGCGCTGCGCCGGAGTCGACTTCTTGAAGATGTAGAAGTTGCCCCCGCCGGTCGGACTGCCGCGGCGCTTGCTCGCAGGAAGCATCGCGACACCGAAGTCGAACTTCGCGTTCTTGCGGATGTTGGTGAGGTTGCCCGTCGTCGTCCACATCATCGCGACACGGCCTTCGAGGAAGTCCTTCGGCGTCGTGCCCCAGTCGACGATGCCGGGCGGATGGACCTTGTACTTGTTGACGAGATCGACCCAGTACTGCAGCGCACCGACGACTTCGGGCTTGTCGTAGTAGACCTCGGTTCCCGCCGCGTTCATCAGGTTGACGCCGTTCGGGATCACGAGGCCCTGGAAGAGCCAGTACGGAAAGCCCGAGGATGGAATCTGCACACCCCACTGCGTGACCTTGCCCGACGCGTCGCGCCTGGTGAGCTTCTCCGCGTCCGCGGTCATTTCCTTCCACGTCCCCGGAGGATGGTTCGGGTCGAGCCCCGCGGCCTTGAACGCGTCCTTGTTGTAGAACATGACCACGGTCGAGCGCTGGAACGGGATGCCCCAGGTCTTGCCGCCGGTCTGGCTGTTCTCCATGAACGCCGGGTAGAAGCTCGAGAGCCACTTGCGGTCGGCGTCGGTCTTGATGAGCTCGTCGAACGGGACGATCGCATCCTCGTCGATCAGCGTGTACATGTCGGTCGAGAGCAGGATCGACGTGACCGGTGGATCGCCGCCCTTCACCGCAGTCAGCGCCTTGGCGATCGACTCCTGGTAGCTCCCTGAGTAGATCGGCTTCAGCTTGATGTTCGGGTGATCCTTCTCGAAGTCGGCGGCGTACCCGTCGATGATCTTGGTGATCGGTCCGCCGACCGCCACCGGGTAGTAGAACGGCACCTCGACGGGGCCCTGGGCGAGGGCCGGCACCGCGAAAAGCGCTGCGACGAGCACGGCAACGGCGCCCGCGAGCGCGCCGAGGAACTTCATCGTCCGATTCATCTTCTCCTCCTCCAGGTCGATGCGACAGACTCGTTCGATACGGCGGCCTTACCCAATGTGGCGATTCCGCTCCGGCCGGCGGCCTCACGCGAGCTGCGTGACCCCCTGCCGCCGCGACGCAGGTTGCGCGTGGCGCCCGTCCGGACCGAAATAATGCTCCGCCCCCGCCGCCCAGGTGAGCCACGCGGTGTCGCCGCGCGCGAGCCCGACGCTTCCAGGCGCGCGAACCGACAGCGCCTGCGCGCCGACCCTGCAGGCAACGAGGGAATCGCCGCCGAGATACTCGACCGACTCGACCGCCGCGCGAAGGCCCTGCTCGAACGCGAGCGCGATGTGCTCGGGCCGCAGGCCGAGCGTACCGCCGATGCAGCCGGCGTCGAGGACCGCGGGTCCGTCGGAGCCCTCGATGACGGCGCCGTCGCTGCCCGCGGCGAGCTTCAGGAGATTCATCGGCGGCGTTCCGATGAAGCGCGCGACGAACGTGCTCGCCGGGCGCTCGTAGAGGTCGACGGGGGTGCCGTCCTGCTCGATCGTCCCCGCGCGCATCAACACGACGTGGTCGGCCATCGACATCGCCTCGACCTGGTCGTGCGTCACGTAGACCATCGTGATGCCGAGCTTCCTCTGCAGTGCGCGGATCTCGACGCGCATCTCGGCGCGAAGCTGCGCGTCGAGGTTGGAGAGCGGCTCGTCCATCAGGCACACCGGCGCTTCGGCGATGATCGCGCGCCCGAGCGCCACGCGCTGCTGCTGCCCGCCCGAGAGCTGCGACGGCTTGCGCTGCAGGAGCGCGCCGAGCCCGAGAAGGTCGGCGACGCGGGTGAGGCGCTGCTCGAGCTCGGCGCGGGCGAGCTTGCGCACGCGCAGGCCGAACACGATGTTCTCGGCCACCGTGAGGTGCGGGAAGAGCGCGTAGCTCTGAAACACCATCGCGATCGAGCGTTTCGCCGGCGGCAACCCGGTCACGTCGCGCCCGCCGATCGTGATGCGGCCCGAATCGGCGCCCTCGAGGCCGGCGATGAGGCGCAGCGTCGTCGATTTGCCGCAGCCCGACGGGCCGAGGAGCACGTTGAGCGTTCCGGCCTTGAACGCGAACGACGCGTCGTCGACAGCGCGAACGACTCCCTCGGCCGTCGACCAATGCTTGCTGACGTGCTCGGCGCCGATCGCGGACACTGGCTTACCCGAACAGTGCGGTGAGCGCTGCGCCGGGATCGGGAGCGCGCATGAATGCCTCGCCGACGAGGAACGCGTCGACGCCGTGGCGGCGCATCTGCGCGACGTCGCGCTGCGCGACGATGCCGCTCTCGGTGACGACGAGGCGTCCGGGCGGAACCTGCGGCAGGAGCTCGAGGGTCGTGTGGAGCGACACGGCGAAGCTGCGCAGGTTGCGGTTGTTGATCCCGATCAGCGCCTGGTCGAGTACGAGCGCGCGTTCGAGCTCGGCGCGGTCGTGGACCTCGACGAGCACGTCCATGCCGCAGGCGCGCGCCTTCGCGTCGAGCGCGGCGAGCTTCGCGTCGTCGAGCGCAGCGACGATGAGGAGGATCGCGTCGGCGCCGAGCGCGCGCGACTCGGCAACCTGGTAGTCGTCGATGATGAATTCCTTGCGCAGTGCCGGCAGCCGGCACGCTGCACGCGCCAGGGCGAGGTGCTCGGGCGCGCCCTGGAAGAAGCTGCGGTCGGTCAACACCGACAGGCACGCCGCGCCGGCGCGCTCGTAGGAGGCCGCGATCGCCGCGGGATCGAAGCTTTCGCGCAGGATGCCGCGGCTCGGGCTCGCGCGCTTGATCTCGGCGATCACCGCGGGCCGTCCTGCGGCGATCTTCGCCGCAAGTGCGGCCTTGAAGCCCCGCGGCGGCGGCGCACCGGCCGCCGCGCGCTCGACCTCGACAGCCGGGCGCGCCGCGCGTGCCGCCTCGACCTCGTCGCGCTTTGCCGCGACGATCCGCGCGAGGATGTCTCCGGCGTTCATGCGGTCGCGCGCGGGAGGCCGGATGCGCTCACGCGGCGACGGACTGCGTGGCCGCGACGAACTCCTCGAGCTTCTCCATCGCCTTTCCGCTCGCGATCACCGTGCGCGCGCGATCGATGCCCGAGGCGATCGAATCGGCGAGGCCGGCGGCGTAGAGCGCGGTGCCCGCATTCAGCACGACGATCTCGCGCGGGGTCCCCTCGCGCCCCGACAGCGCTTCGAGCACCATCTCCTTCGATTCGGCGGCGCCGGTGACCTTGAGCCCGCGGTGCGACTTCATGTGCAGTCCGAAATCCTCCGGATGGATCTCGTACTCGCGGATCACGCCGTCCTTGAGCTCGCCGACCATCGTCGCCGCACCGAGGGACACCTCGTCCATGCCGTCCTTTCCCCAGACCACCAGCGCACGCTTGCTGCCGAGGCGCTGCAGCACGCGGACGTGAATGCCGACGAGGTCGGGGTGGAACACGCCGACGAGCTGGTTCGCGGCGCCCGCCGGGTTGGTGAGCGGCCCGAGGATGTTGAAGATCGTGCGCACGCCGAGCTCGCGCCTGACCGGCCCCGCGTGCTTCATCGCGCCGTGGTGGGTCGGGGCGAACATGAAGCCAACCCCGCACTTCTCGATGCACGCCGCGACCTGCGCGGGACCCAGCATGATGTTGGCACCGAGCGCCTCCAGCACGTCGGCGCTGCCCGATTTCGACGAGACCGAGCGGTTGCCGTGCTTGGCGATGCGGCCGCCTGCCCCGGCGACGACGAACATCGACGCCGTCGATATGTTGAACGTGTGCGAGGCGTCGCCGCCGGTGCCGACGACGTCGATCAGGCTGTCGGGATCGGGAACGTCGACCTTGGTCGCGAACTCGCGCATCACCTGCGCGGCCGCGGCGATCTCGCCGACCGTCTCCTTCTTCACGCGGAGCGCGATCGTCAGCGCGGCGATCATCACCGGCGAGACTTCACCGCTCATGATCCTGCGCATCAGCGACAGCATCTCGTCGTGGAAGATCTCGCGGTGCTCGATGGCCCGCTGCAGCGCATCCTGGAGCGTGATCGTCATGGCGGCGCGCAGTTTAAACCGTCGACGCGAGGAAGTTCGCGAGCACCTTCCTGCCGTGCTCGGTCAGGATCGCCTCGGGGTGGAACTGCACGCCCTCGATGGCGAGCCCGCGGTGGCGCACCGCCATGATCTCGCCGTCCTCGGAGGTCGCCGTGACGTCGAGCTCGGGCGGCAGGCTCGCGCGCTCGATCGCGAGCGAGTGATAGCGTGTGGCCGCGAACGGCGTCGGCACCCCGGCGAACACGCCGCGGCCGTCGTGCACGACCGACGAGAGCTTGCCGTGCATCACACGCTGCGCGCGCACGATCCTCGCCCCGAACGCCTGTCCGATCGCCTGGTGGCCAAGGCAGACGCCGAGGAGCGGGATCTTCCCGGCGAAGCGGCGCACGACCGGCACCGAGATCCCGGCCTCGCTCGGCGTGCAAGGCCCCGGCGAAATCACGATGCCTTCGGGGGCGAGCGCCTCGATGTCGTCGAGCGACACCTGGTCGTTGCGCACCACCTTGACGCTCGCGCCGAGCTCGCCCAGGTACTGGACCAGGTTCCAGGTGAAGCTGTCGTAGTTGTCGAGCATCAGCAGCATGGGTCACCCAAGCGGGTCAGTTTACCGAATCGCGTTCGGGGAGACTGCCGGCCGTGCCCGGTGACCCCGCGGGGACTGACTCGATGTGGCGTGGCGCGGCGTCGGCCGGCCGGGGGTCGAGCGGCCCGTCCTCGAGCTCGAGCGCGACGACGCGCCGCCCCATCAGCGTGATCGCGCCACGGCGGCGGTTGTGCCCGGTGTCGCTGTAGGCGAAGCGGTAGCGGCGCCGCAGCGTCACGCGCCCCTCGTCGTCGCGCGCCGGGACGATCGACTCGAGCGCCACGGTGTCGTCGAGAAAGAAGAGACGCCGCGCCTCGCACGCCGCGCGCATCGCGTCGTTGGCGGCCTCACGCACGCGCAGGCTGTCCCAGACGAATGCCGCAGCGCACGCGACGACTGCGAGGACGACGAGCTCGGTCCCGCTCAGCATCGCGCCCGCCGGCTCAAGGCTCCGAATCGAGCCCGAGCTGGACCATCTCCGCTGCGCGCAGCACCGCGCGCGCCTTGTTCTGCGTCTCCTGCCACTCGGTCTCGGGAACCGAGTCGTGGACGATGCCGGCACCGGCCTGGACGAAGAGCATGCCGTCACGGACGACCGCCGTGCGGATCGCGATCGCGAGGTCCATGTCGTCGTGGAAGCTGATGTAGCCGACCGCGCCGGCATAGATGCCGCGCGCGCTCGGCTCGAGCTCGTCGATGATCTCCATCGCGCGCACCTTCGGCGCGCCGCTCACGGTCCCGGCGGGGAAGGCGGCAGCGAGCACGTCGATCGCGGAGACGCCGGGCGGCAGGTCGCCCTCGACGTTCGACACCATGTGCATCACGTGCGAGTAGCGCTCGATCTCGAACTGCTCGGTCACACGCACGCTGCCGATCGCCGCGACGTGGCCGACGTCGTTGCGCCCGAGGTCGAGCAGCATCACGTGCTCGGCGCGTTCCTTCGGATCGGCGAGAAGCTCCGCGGCGAGCCGCTCGTCGGCTTCGCGCGTCGCGCCCCGCGGGCGCGTGCCGGCGATCGGACGCAGCGTCACCGTCGTGCCCTCCTTGCGCACGAGGATCTCGGGCGACGCACCGACGATGTGGAAGTCGCCGAGGTCGTAGTAGAACATGTACGGCGACGGGTTGAGCGAGCGCAGCGCACGGTAGAGCGACAGCGGCGACGCGGCGAACGGCATCTTCAGCCGCTGCGACAGCACGACCTGCATGATGTCGCCGGCGGCGATGTAGTCGCGCGCGCGGCGCACGGCCGCCTGGAACGCCTCGGCGCCGGTCTCGCTCTCGGCGCGGGTGACGGCGGTTGCCGTCTGGTAGGGGATCGCCGCCGGCGTGCGGAGCTTGCGCCGCAGCTGCTGCAGCCGGTCCTGCGCGTCCCAGTACGCGTTCGGCTCGCCCGGATCGGCGTAGACGATCAGGTAGATCTTGCCCGACAGGTTGTCGATCACCGCGAGCTCGTCGGTGAGAAGCAGGAGCATGTCGGGAAGGTCGGCGAGCGCATCGCCTGGCGCACGCTTGCGCTCCTGCAGGCGGTGCTCGATGCACCGCACGGTGTCGTAGCCGAAGTAGCCTGCGAGCCCGCCGCAGAAACGCGGCAGCCCCGGCTGCGGAGCCGCGCGGAAGCGCTCGAGGAAGCCGCGCAGGAACGCGAGCGGATCGCCCTCGTAGCGCTCGACGACTGCGCCGCGGTCCTCGACCTCGACGAGCGACCCGGTGACGCGGATGCGCACGCGAGCCGGAAGGCCGATGAACGAATACCTGCCGAAGCGCTCGCCGCCTACGACCGATTCCAGCAGGAACGTGTAGCGCTGCTGCGCAAGCTTGAGATAGAGCGAGAGCGGCGTATCGAGGTCGGCGAACGACTCGAGCACCAGCGGAATGCGGTTGTAGTGCTGCGCCGCGAGGGCACGAAACTCCGCTTCGGTCATCATCCGGTCGATCCTCGGGCATGCGCGGCGCCGCCGGCGCTCACGCGGCAGGCTGCGCGGCGGCGATCCTCGCGCGCATCGCGGCGATCGTCGCGCGGTAGTCGGCGCTGCCGAAGATCGCGCTTCCGGCGACGAAGGTGTCGGCCCCCGCCGCGGCGATCGCCGCGATGTTGTCGATCTTCACGCCGCCGTCGACTTCGAGCAGGATCTCGCGTCCGGTGCGCTCGCGCGCCGCGTCGACGAGCCTGCGCGCAGCTTTCAGCTTCTCGAGTGCGTGTGGAATGAACGATTGCCCGCCGAAGCCGGGATTGACCGACATGACGAGAACGAGGTCGAGCGAGTCGATGACGTGCATCAGCCAGTCGAGCGGGGTGGCCGGGTTGAAGACGAGGCCGGCACGGCAGCCGCTGTCGTGGATCAGCCCGATCGTGCGATCGACGTGCTCGGAGGCCTCCGGGTGGAAGCTGATGATCGACGCGCCGGCTGCGGCGAAATCGGGAACGATGCGGTCGACCGGCTTCACCATCAGGTGGACGTCGATCGGGATCGTGCTGTGCGGCCGGATCGCTTCGCACACCAGCGGCCCGATCGTCAGGTTCGGGACGTAGTGGTTGTCCATCACGTCGAAATGCAGGAGATCGGCGCCGGCGCCGATCACCGCGCGCACCTCGTCCCCGAGGCGCGCAAAGTCGGCCGACAGGAGCGAAGGAGCAATCCGGAAGTCGCGTTTCATCGCCCACTATAATCGCAGAAAACGGGGCGGATTGCGCACGGAAGCGAGCCATGGTCGACGACAAGCGGTACATGATCTCGGTGTCGCCGAAATCGATCTATCTCGAGGCCCGGTCGGACCCCGGCAAAGGGCAGTACGTCTTCGCCTACACGATCACCGTCACCAACACCGGGACCGTCGCCGCCCAGCTCGTCAGCCGGCACTGGATCATCACCGACGCCGACCGGCGCGTGCAGGAAGTGCGGGGCGCGGGGGTCGTCGGCCGGCAGCCGGTGCTGAAGCCCGGCGAGAGCTTCGAGTACACGAGCGGAACGAGCCTTGCGACGGCGGTCGGGACGATGCACGGCAGCTACCAGATGGTCGCCGAAGACGGCACCGAGTTCGACGCGCCGATCCCGCTCTTCGCGCTGTCGATTCCCCGTACGCTGCATTGAGCGAGCTTTCCCTGTCGCCTGCGAGCGCACGTGCGCCGAGTTGCGCGCGGAGTTCGCGTTGCCGGCGCGGCGTCCGCGGCCTGTGCCTGCTGCGTGGCCTGCGCGTGCTGCGTGGCCTGCGCGTGCTGCGCGGCCTGCGCGTGCTGCGCGGCCTGCGCCTGCTGCGCGGCCTGCGCCTGCCGGCAGTCGCCGCCGCCGTGGCGCTCGCCGGATGCCAGGTCGCTCCGGTGAAGCCTCCGGTGGCACCACCGGTTGCCCCGCATGCGATCTTCACCCCCGCCGGTTTCGACTCGCTTCCCGGCTGGCGCCACGACGACGTATCCGCCGCGTGGCCGGCGTTGCTCGAATCGTGCAAGGCGCTTTCGGCGCGCGCGGCGACGATCGACGCGTGGCGTGACGTTTGCGCACGCGCGGCTGCGATCGATTCGAGCGACATGCCCGCGATCCGCGCGTTCGTCGAAGCGAGCCTCGCCCCGTGGCGGGTCACGTCGTCGGACGGCAGCGACACCGGACGCGTCACCGGGTACTACGAGCCGCTGATCGCGGGCTCGCTGAAGCCGACCGGCCCGTACACGACTCCCATCTACGCGCCGCCGGACGATCTCTTGACGGTCGACCTCGCGAGCCTCTACCCCGAGCTCGCCGGCAAGCGCGTGCGCGGCAGGCTCGACGGCCGGCGCGTCGTTCCGTACTGGACGCGCGCCGACATCGACGCCGGGCGGGCCGATACGCGAGGCAAGGCGCTCGCGTGGATCGCCGACCCGGTCGACGCGTTCTTCCTGCAGATCCAGGGCTCGGGACGCATCCGACTCGCCGACGGCACGATGCTTCGCATCGGCTACGCCGACCAGAACGGACAACCGTACCGTTCGATCGCGCGCGTGCTGATCGATCGCGGCGAGATGACCGCCGACCAGGCGTCGATGGAATCGATCCGCGCGTGGGGAAAGGCGCACGCCGAAGAGCTCCCGGCGCTCCTCGAAGCCAATCCGAGCTACGTGTTCTTCCGCATCGTCCCGGCACCACCGCCGGGATCGCTCGACGCGCTGATCGACGGCCCGATCGGCAGCCTCGGCGTACCGCTCCTCGCCGGACGCACGATCGCCGTCGACCGGCGCTCGATCCCGCTCGGGGCGCCGGTCTGGCTCGCGACCACCGATCCGCTCTCGGGGGAGCCGCTAAAGAGGCTCGTGCTCGCGCAGGACACCGGTGGAGCGATCAGCGGTCCGCTGCGAGTCGACTTCTTCTGGGGCTTCGGCGAC
>JAFEDF010000180.1 GCA_018241785.1 Pseudomonadota bacterium
CGCGCGAGTTCGGCTGCGGAACGCAGCCGGTGTTTGAGCCCGTCACGGTACCCCGCTCCCTCGGCCTTCGCGGTCGAACTCGCGCGCCGGAGCATCCCCGCCGCTTCCCGGCGCGGCCGATCGCTCACACAGGGTCCGTTCCCGTTTCGCAGAGCTTCCCTGGCGCTGCGGCGGGCGTAGAATTCCCGCTCGCGCCCCGCCACGGCTCCGTTTCGGCTCCGCCATCGTGATCGGCACGCTCCTCGCGCCCAAGTTCATCGTGCTCTACGTCTTCGTGGCGTCGGCGCTTTTCGTCCATTACCGTGGCCGCGTGCGCCACAAGCTGACGAAGCAGCTCGCCGATCACTCGACGATCATGGCGCCCTACAACTCGCTGATGTACCTCTTCTCGGCGGTGCCGGCGAAGCCCATCCTCGACCCGCGCATCCTTCCCGAGCTCGCCGTGCTGCGCGCCAACTGGCAGGTGATCCGCGACGAAGCGCTCGCGCTCGTCGACGACGGAAGCATCCGCGCGGCCACCGGCCACAACGACCTCGGCTTCAACTCGTTCTTCAAGAATGGCTGGAAGCGCTTCTACGTGAAGTGGTACGCCGAGCCGCTGCCGTCGGCGCAGGCCGCGTGCCCGAGGACGGTCGCGCTCGTCCAGTCCCTGCCGAGCGTCAACGCGGCGATGTTCGCGCTGCTGCCGCCGGGCGGCAAGCTCAACCGGCACCGCGACCCGTTCGCCGGATCGCTGCGCTATCACCTCGGGCTCGCGACACCGAACTCCGATGAGTGCCGCATCTTCGTCGATGGCGAGCCGTATGCGTGGCGCGACGGGCAGGACCTGCTCTTCGACGAGACCTACATCCATTCGGTCGAGAACAAGACCGACATGACGCGGATCATCCTCTTCTGCGACGTCGAGCGGCCGCTTCGCACGCCGGTGATGCGCGCGCTGAACCGCTGGATGGCCCGTACGGTGATCCGCGCGGCGTCGACGCAGAACACCCCGGCCGAGCCGGTGGGTGCCCTGAACCAGGTCTATGCGCTGTTCGGCAAGGGAAGCGACTTCCTGACGCGGCTCAAGCGGCGCAACCGCACGGTGTTCCGGACCGTCAAGTACGCGCTGATCGCCGCACTCGCGTACTGGATCTTCGTCTATTGAGTGCTTCGTTCGACGCGCTCGACAATCCGTTCTGGGCCTGCCTCGCGACGCGGCACGCGCACGTCGCGCGCGGCGGGACGCTTGCGCGCCGCTATCCGCCTGACATCTCGCCGATCGCCGCCCTGTCCGGTGACTCACCGGCGCACGTCGCCGCGCTCGAAACGCTCGTCGAGGCCGGCGACGACATGGGCACGCTTGGCCCCTGGATACCGAAGCTCGGCCGCAACTGGGAGATCGTGCACGAGGCCGAGGTGACGCAGATGCTGCGCGCCGAGCGCACGCCGCTCTCGGAGGGGCCGGCCGAGGCGGCCGGTCTTGGACCGAACGATGTCGCGGAAATGCTCTCGCTCGTCGAGTTGACGCAACCGGGGCCGTTTCGAAGGCGCACGATCGAACTCGGACGCTTCATCGGGATCCGCGAGGAAGGGCGCCTTGTCGCGATGGCGGGCGAGCGGTCGTGGATTGGCGACTGCCGCGAAGTGAGCGGGGTCTGCACGCATCCCGACGCGCAAGGACGCGGCCATGCGCGGAAGCTGATCGCGCGCGTCGTCAACCGGATGCTGCGCGCCGGTGAGACGCCGTTCCTGCACACCGAATCCGGCAACGCACGCGCGATCGCGCTATACGAAAGCCTCGGCTTCGTCGAGCGCAGGCGGTTTCCGCTGCTTGCCGCGAAGCGCGTCGAATAGCGCGGCGAATCAGTTAGCCAGCAGCACCCTCGCTTCACGAAGCGCCGGTGTCGCGAAGTCCTCAGGTAGCGTCGCGCACAGCGACTGCAGGGACGCACGGGCGTGTCCGGCGTCGGCGGTTCCGGCGGTCGCGCGGGCGAGGGCGAGCGTCGCCGATAGCTCGAGCGTGGTCGCACCGTTACGCTTCGCGATGTCGACGCCAGCTTGCAGCGACTGTAACCCTTCGTCGCGATGCGACCGGTCGATCGCGAGCAGGCAGACACCCTGCAGCCGGTAGAGCTCGGACACGTGCACGCCGACGCCGGCTTCGGTGGTCGTCGCGATCGACGACTGGACGAGTGCGAGCGCGTCGTCGAAACGGCCGCAGCGCTCGCGCGCCTCGGCGAGCAGCGCAGCGTAGTAGCGGAAGAACGGACCCATCGCGGAGGCGCGCGGATACTCGGCTTCCATCTGCGCGAGGCCGGCGTCGAAGTCGCCAGTCTGCGCCTGCAGCCATCCAGCCATGAATAGCGCATGCGCGCGCGGCGGCGGCAGGTCGTAGCGATCCGCGAGTTCGAGCAGGGACCGGATGTCGCTTTCGACCCCCACGCAATCGTGGCGCAGTTGCGCGCCCACGATTCTGCTGATCAGTGCGTGTACGTGGCTGTTCGGATGCCGGAGCTCAAGCGCGAGAGCGACGCTCGCCTCAGCGCTGGATCTCGCCTCAACATGGCGCGCGCACGCCGAGGAGGCCATGCAGCGGATGACGTGCGCGCACACGCCAGGATCGTGGCCGCCGAACACCGGGCCCATCCACGCGTGCCGGTTGCGATCGTAACGCGAAACGCCTTCCCTGCTGTTCGACAGCGCGGTCGGGATGTCGCCACGAAACCACGCGGTCGACCATCGGCAATGGATACCTTCGAGCGTCAGGTCCTCGTTGGTTGCCTGGGTTGCGAGCGATACCAGCTCCTCCGCGTGATCGCGCGCGAGGTCCAGTCGCCTTCCGGTCAATGTGTGATACCAGAGCCCCCACGTTGCCTTGAAGAGATCGGTTTCGCTGTCGAGCGCAGTTGCGTGCGCGTGGGCGCGCTGGTAAACGTCACCCGCGTCGGCGCTGTGCCCGCCCTTGATGATCGTCAGCGGTGGTCCTGACTTCAGGTACAGAGCAAGCTCACGACGCATGCGGTCGCCGTCCTGGTGCAGCTTGGTCGCTTCTGCCAGCGCAGCGTTGAAGTGCGCCACCGCCTCGACGAACGACGACCGCGCTGCGGCGCGGTCCCCGGCGCGCTCGCGATATTCACTCGCCAGCGCCGACTGGCCGGCCTCCGCGAAATGGTGACCGACGACTTCAGGTTCGGACTCGACGATTCCCGGAAAATTATCGACTAGCGCGTGCGCGACCCGGTCGTGGAGCTGCTGGCGGCGTGCGCGCAGCAGGTTCTCGTAGGCGACGTCGCGGACGAGCGCGTGCTTGAACACGTACGCCGGCTCGGCGGCACGGCTCTGCGGGAACACGAGTCCCGCGTCCAGAAGCCGGTCGATTCCGGCATCGAGATCGACCGGCGCGTCGGAAAGGACATCGGCGAGGAGCGCGCGCGAGAACTGTGTGCCGATCACTGCCGCGATTTGGGCGATCTCCTTCGCCGCTCCAAGACGGTCGAGCCGCGCCATAAGTGAATCGCGCAGCGTCGCCGGCACCGCCGGGCGCTCGATCGACTCGAGCACGCTCCTTGTGAGTTCCTCGACGAAGAGCGGCACGCCGTCGGCCTTGCTCGCGACTTCGCGGATCAGCGCAGGTTCGAGCACGTTCTGCGCCGCGACGGATTCGGCGAGCGCGACCGATTGCGCGTGCGACAGGCGTGCAAGCTCGATCCGCCCGACCTTGTCTGCGGGCCACGGAGGTTCGAATTCCGGCCGCGCGGTGACGATGATGAGGACCGGGGAGGCGCAGGTCGCATCGATCACGCGCGTCCACAGTTCGACGGTCGTCGGGTCGACCCAGTGGGCGTCTTCCAGCAGCAGCAATACCGGCGAGCGCGCAGAAAGATGCCTGATCGTCCCGATCAGCGCCGCGATCGTCGCCGCCTTGCGCTGAACGGGAGCAAGGTCGATGTGAGGATACCGGTCACTCGGCAGCGAAAGCAGCTCCGCAAGGAGTGCCGACGTCCGTTGGTCCTCGTTCGTCTCGGCGAGCATCCGGTCGAGCTTGTCCAGCCTGGTGCGGTCGTCGTCTCCGAGGGAAAAGCCTGCGGCGCGTTCGAGATGACGAATGACGGGATACAGCGCGCTGTTCGTGTGATACGGCGAGCACTGGCAGGTCACCTGCCGCCAGTCGCGACCAGCCAGTTCGCGCGCGTCGAGGCGTTCGAACGCCACATCGACGAGCCGCGACTTGCCGATCCCCGGCTCGCCGCTGACGAGCGGCGCCTGGCCGCGCCCGTCCTCGGCCGCGCGCCACGCAGCAAGCAGGCGCTCGAGCTCCTCCTCGCGCCCGACGAAGCCGGCGTGCTCGGCGGTGCGCGTCGCGGCAAAGCGCGTCTCCGCAGATGCTTCCCGGAGGATGCGCCAGACGCGAATGGGTGCCGCGAATCCCTTGAGCGTATGCTCGCCGAGGCGCTCGTAGACGAACCGCCGGGCGAGCAACCGATAGGTGGGGTCGGCGATCAGGATCGCGTTCGGCTCGGCGATTGCTTGGAGACGTGCCGCGAGGTTGGGTGTTTCGCCGACGATCGAATACTCGCGCGCAGCACCCTCTCCGATGATGTCGCCTACCAGAACCGTCCCGGTGGCGATACCGATTCGCGCCTGCAAGGGGCGCCCGTCGGGTCGCAACGTGTCTGCAATCGCCCTGACCGCGTCGATCGCCGCGAGTGCTGCGTGCTCGGGATCGTCCTCACTCGCCTGCGGATAGCCGAAATAGGCGAGGATGCCGTCACCCATGAATTTGGCGACGAAGCCGTCGAAACGTGTGATCGCGTGAGTGCAGCCATCCTGAAAGCGGCGGATCAGCGCCGCCATGTCCTCAGGATCGAGCGCGCTCGCAAGCTCCGTCGACCCCACGAGGTCGCAGAACATGACGGTAACCTGGCGGCGCTCCGCTTCTCCGGACAGGCCGATATCCTGCGCTCCAGTCGCAGTACCGGGCGGATGCTTCGCCGGATCGGCCTTGCGATGCTCGGCGAGCGCGCGCATGAGCTTCCGCCGGTGCCCGAGCGAGACGCCGAGGCGCTCAAGATCGGCATCGCTGAGATCCGCGAGGATCTCGAAATCGACGTCGTTGTCCTCGAACGCGCGTGCATACTGCGCAAGACCGCACGCTTCGAGCCATTTCGCCACATCCCTGGTCATGGCGTGCCGGATCTGCTTCCCTGGACAGATTCCCGCCGGACGCCCGTCGCTCAACGCCGGACGCCCGCCGCTCGATGCCGGACGGCGGCTACTCTATCGAAGTCCGTCGGGTTACGCTAGATTGACCCATGCAGCGAGTTCCCGCCCGCACCGGTGATCCCGTCGATGCGATCGCGACGCCGGCGCTCGTCGTCGACCTCGACGCGTTCGAGCGCAACCTCGACCGGATGGCGGGCGCGACGGCCGGTATCCGCCTGCGCCCGCATGCGAAAGCGCACAAGTGCTCGGCGATCGCCAGGGCACAACTCGACCGCGGCGCGATCGGAATCTGCTGCCAGAAGACCGACGAGGCCGCTGCGTTCGTCGAGGCCGGCGTGCGCGACGTGCTCGTCACCAACGAGGTCGTCGATGCGCCGAAGCTCGCGCGGCTCGCCGAGCTCGCGCGCGTCGCGTGCGTCGGTGTGCTCGTCGACGCGCTGCCGGGCGTCGCTGCGCTGTCGTGCGCAGCCGAGCGGGCCGCGACCACCATCGACGTGTACGTCGAGATCGACGTCGGCGCCCATCGCTGCGGCGTTGCACCCGGCGAGGCTGCACGCGAACTTGCGCGGGCGATCGCCGATGCTCCGGCACTGTGCTTTCGCGGCCTGCACGCCTACCACGGCGCTGCGCAGCACCTGCGCGATCCAGCGGCGCGCCGCGCGGCCATCGCTTCTGCGGCGGAGGCGGCGCGTGCGACGCGCGCGCTGGTCGGTGCGGTGGGGATCGCCTGTGAGATCGTCACCGGCGCCGGGACCGGCACCTGGCGGCACGAACGCGACTCGGGGGTCTACAACGAGCTGCAACCGGGGTCGTACGTGTTCATGGACGCCGATTACGCGAGGAACGCCGGTGAACCGGCTGACCTCTGCTTCGAGCAGAGCCTCTTCGTGCTTGCCTCGGTGATGAGCGTCCCGGCGCGCGAACGAGCGGTCGTCGACGCCGGGCTGAAGGCGTTCTCGTTCGATTCCGGGCCCCCGCTCGTGCACGGGCATCGTGGCGTGGTCTACGCGAAGGCGTCGGACGA
>JAFEDF010000181.1 GCA_018241785.1 Pseudomonadota bacterium
AACGAGCGCCTGCGGCGGCGCCGCGTCCGTATCGGGGCACTACCGCTTTGCGCAGCCGGCGCTTCGCGAAGCCGCCTATGCGCGGATGCCGTTTGCGCAGCGCCGCCAGCTCCACCGGGCGATCGCCGAGTGGTACGAGCGCGAATGCGCCGATCTGTCGTCCCACCACGCGACGCTCGCCGCCCACTGGCGCGCCGCCGAAGAGCCGTTGCGGGCGGCCGAATGTTTCGAGCGTGCCGCCGAAGCTGCGCGCGCGCGCGGCGCGCTCGAGGAGGCCGCGCGCTATCTCGGTGAATCGCTGGCGCTCGAGCGCGGGCCCTAGGGAATCTCTGCGAAACGGGAACGGACCCTGTTTCAGCGATCGGAAGCGGCGGGGATGCTCCGGCGCGCGAGTTCGACCGCGAAGGCCGAGGGAACGGGGTACCGTGACGGGCTCAAACACCGGCTGCGTTCCGCAGCCGAACTCGCGCGTCACGGTACCCCGTTCCCTCGGCCTCCACGGTCGGTGTAGAGCGCGCCGGAGCATCCCCGCCGCTTCCGATCGCTGAAACAGGGTCTGTTCCCGTTTCGCAGAGATTCCCTAGCGCGCGCCGATCACCCCGCGGCGAAGCTGGTCGCGCTCGATCGACTCGAACAGCGCCTTGAAGTTGCCCTCGCCGAAGCCGTCGTCGCCGCGGCGCTCGATGAACTCGAAGAACACCGGGCCGATCATCGTGTCGGAGAAGATCTGCAGCAGGAGCCGCTTCGAGCCGCCTTCGGTGCTGCCGTCGAGCAGGATGCCGCGCGTTTCGAGTGCGGCGACGTCGAGGCCGTGGCCGGGAAGGCGCTCGTCCAGCATCTCGTAATAGGTCGCCGGAGGCGGCGTCATCATCGGCACGCCCGCGGCACGCAGCCTGTCGAGGGTCGCCGGGAGGTCGTGCGCGAGGAGCGCGATGTGCTGGATTCCCTCGCCGTTGAACTTCATCAGGAATTCCTCGATCTGCCCGGTCTCCTTCGACGCCTCCTCGTTCAGCGGAATGCGGATCATGCCGTCGGGAGCGGTCATCGCACGCGACGTGAGCCCCGTGTACTCACCCTTGATGTCGAAGTAGCGGATGTCGCGGAAATTGAAGATCCGCCGGTAGAACTCGGCCCAGTAACCCATCCGGCCGCGGTAGACGTTGTGCGTCATGTGGTCGATCACTTCGAGGCCGTGGCCCGCCGGATGCCGGTCGACTCCGGGCAGGAACTCGAAGTCGATGTCGTAGATCGCGCGGCCCTCGTCGAAGCGGTCGATCAGATAGAGCGGCGCGCCCCCGATGCCGCGAATCGCCGGGAGCCGCAGCTCCATCGGGCCGGGAGGCGAATCGGCGGGCTGCGCGCCGAGGTCGAGCGCGCGCGCGTAGGCGCGGTGCGAATCGCGGACGCGGAAGGCGATTCCACACGGCGACGGCCCGTGCTCGGCGGCAAAGTAGGACGCGGCGCTCTTGGGCTCGCGGTTGACGATGAAGTTGATGGCACCCTGCCGGAAGAGCGACACGTCCTTCGAACGGTGGTTGGCGACGTGCGTGAAGCCCATCTTCCCGAACACCGACTCGAGAAGCCCCGCAGTCGGCGACGCGAACTCGACGAATTCGAAGCCCATCAGCCCCATCGGGTTGTCGAAGAGATCAGCCATGATCGGGTTCCTTGCTTGTGCAAACGTCCTCGGGGTAGAGGCCGAGTACCTGCGCGTGCAGCCTCGCGAGGCCGAAGAGGGTGTCGATCTCCGGAGTGGTGACCCCGGCGAGTTGCGCGATGTCGCGCACGGCGCCGACCAGCACGTCGAGCTCGACCGGGCGACGCGCCTCGACGTCGTTCTGCATCGATGTTCGCAGCCGCCCGAGCTTTCGCGTCACCGCGTGGCGCTCCTCGGGGTCGGCGTCGATCGGAAGCCCGATCGCCGCGCCGACCCTTGCGGCTTCGCGCATGCAGCGGCTCGCGAACGCGCGCACGAGCTCGTCGTCGAGGATCCGGTCGGCGGTCGCGCCGGTGATCGCCGAGAGCGGATTCATCGTCATGTTGCCCCACAGCTTGTACCAGACGTCGCGCTGGATCCGCGCGCTCGCCTCGACGTCGAAGCCCGCATCACGCAGGAGGCCCGCAACCCTCGCGAGCCGCTCCGAGTGCGCGCCGTCGGGCTCGCCGACGATGAGCGCGTTGCCCATCCGCGGCGTGACGACCCCGGGCTCCGGTGCCGCCGCGCTCAGGTGCACGACGCAGCCCAGCGTCCGTTCGCGCGGAAAGCTCGCGCGGAGGACGCCGTCCGGATCGATCGAGGCGATCGAAGGTGCGTCGTTCCGCGGCGGCCAGCCGAGCCCGTCGAAGAACCACCACGGAATACCGTTCATCGCGGAGAGAACCAGCGTGTCCGCGCCGATCATCGGGGCGAGCGACGGCGCGAGCGACGGCAGCGCGGGCGCCTTCATCGCGATGATCACGAGATCCTGCGCGCCGAGCGCCGCGGGCGAGCCCGATGCGCGTACCGGCAGTGCATGCAGCGTCTCCCCTTCGCGAAGCCGCAGTCCGTGACGGGTGAGCGCGGCGAGCGTCGCGCCGCGGGCGAGGAGCGACACGTCGTGGCCGGCGCCGGCGAGCCTGAAGCCGACGAGGCCGCCGATCGCCCCTGCGCCGACGATGCCGATCTTCATCGGCGCGATCCACGACCGATGATCATCACCAGACCCCGAACGGAATGCCCGCTTCGCGATGGCGGTCCGTTCCGTGCTCGACGTCGTCGTCCGACGCGGTGACGCGCTGCTTGAGCGACCCCAGCCAGTCGCCGAGCCTTCCGTGCAGCGCGTCGCGCACGGCCGCGAGCGCGGGGTCGAGGCCGAGGTCGACGAGCTCGGCGGGATCGGCTTCGAGGTCGAAGAGCTGCGGCCGGAAGTCCTGCCAGTGGACGTACTTCCACCGCCCGTCGCGCAGCATCCAAGCGCGGCATTCACCAGGCTTGCGGCCGAGCACCCGCCTCGCAGCGCGATAGCCGTAGTCGAGCTCGGATACGACGAAGTCGCGCCACGCCGGCACCGAAGCACCACGGATCAGCGGCAGCAGCGACGAGCCTTCGACGCGATGCGCATACGGCGGCAGGCCGAGCGCTTCGAGCACAGTGGGCACGATGTCGATCGCCGAGACAAAGTGTGTATCGGTCGTCCCGCGCGTCGCATCGGCCTCGGCCGACGGGTCGTGGACGATCAGCGGAATGCGCTGCACGGCGTCGTGGAACTGCTCCTTCTCGCCCAGCCAGTGATCACCGAGGTAGTCGCCGTGGTCCGACGTGAACACGACGAGCGTGTCGTTCCAGCGCCCGAGGCGGTCGAGGGTCTCCCACACGCGGCCGAGGTGGTCGTCGAGCTGCCTGATCAGCCCCTGGTAGACCGGGCGCACGGTGTCGGACACCTCGCGGCGCATGAAGCTCACGCACTCGTCCTGCGTGCGGTAGGCGGCGAGCACCGGGTGCGGGTCGACGAGCTCGGCGTCGCTGCGAACCGGCGGCAGGCACTGCTCGAGCCCGAACATCGCGTGGTAGGGGCGCGGCGCCACGTAGGGCCAGTGCGGCTTCACGTAGGAAAGATGCAGCGCCCATGGGCCATCGCCCTGCGCCTCGATCCAGCGGATCGCGACGTCGGTCGTCCACGCGGTCTCGGAGTGCGGCTCGGCGACGCGCGACGGCCAGCGGACGTTGCGCATGCTCCAGCCCGAGTGCGCGTTGCCGGCATCGTCGGTCACGCTGACGACGTAGTCGCTCCACGGCCGCTCGCCCGTGTAGCCGTGCTCGCGGAGGAAGGCTGGGTAGCCCGATTCGCTGCCTGGCTCCTGGTGGCCGTCGTAGCGATCGATCTCGACGAACGACCCCGCCGCGAGGCTCCTGCCGAGGTCGCTCGCGGGGTCGATGCCGAGGCGTGACATGCCGCCGCGATCGGGCGTCATGTGGCTCTTGCCGACGAGCGCCAGGCTGCGGCCGTTCCGGCGCAGGTACTCGCCCAGCGTCACTTCGCCGATCGCGAGCGGCACGCGGTTCCAGTTTGCTCCGTGCGAGGTCATCGTGCGGCCGGTGTAGAACGACATCCGCGACGGGCCGCACACTCCCGAGGTCACGAACGCCCGCTCGAAGCGAACGCCGCGCGCTGCGAGGGCATCGACGCTGGGGGTCGCGAGATGCGGATGGCCATAGCAGCCGAGGTGATCGGCGCGAAGCTGGTCGCACATCACGAAGAGGAAGTTGCGGATCGTCATCGCGGCACGATCACGGCCGATAGCCGAGGCGCAGCGACACCGACCCGGCGGCTGCGGCGAGCTCCCGCGCAAGCGGACTCTGCCAGCTTGCGTCGAAGGTCCCGGCGGGGCCGAGAAGGGTGATCGCGAGCACCATACTGCGCGTATGATCGAAGACGGGCGCGCAGAACGCGTTGATGCCCGGGATCGGATGCCCGGTCGCTCGTGCGATGCCGCGCTCGCGGAGAGCGGCGAGCGTTGCGGCGAACTCCTTCGCCGACGTGCGCCGCTCGGGCAACGACGGGGCAGCGCGCGCGAGCTCGGCGTCGACGAGGCGCTCGGTCACCTTCGGCGGCAGGTACGCGGCGAACACGCGGCCGGTCGCCGTGTGGACGAGCGACATCACCGTGCCGGGCCGCAGGTTGACGTGGATGGGGTGAGTCGATTCGTCGAGCCGGATGACCGTCGGACCGTGCGTCCCCCAGACGGCCAGCGCGACCGACTGGCCGGTGCGGTCGGCGAGCGCGGCTACCTCGGGCGACGCAACGCGCACCGGCTCGAGCCGCCGCATGCCGACGAGCCCGAGCTCGAGCGCGAAAGGCCCGAGCTCGTAGCGCCCGGTCGACGGATCCTGCGCGACGAGGCCGAGCTTGACGAAGCTCACGAGGTACGGATGCGCCTTCGCAGGCGCCATGCCGGCATCGCGCGCGAGGTCTTTCAGCATCATCGACGATGCGTGCCGCGCGAGCGAGCGCAGGAGCTCGCCGCCGGTCTCGACCGACTGGATGCCGCGGCGCTCGCGTGCCTTCGGCGCCCCGGTCCGGCCCCCCGTGCGGCGGCGAACGGGTGCGCTCCGCGGCGAATCGCGGTGATCGAGGGTCATGTCGGACGCATCGGTCGTGGGTTTCCACGCGCAGCGCTCGCGCGGCCGCGCACGCCGCGCCGGAGTGCGCGTTCGCAGGGGTTGGCGCGCCCTTAATTGTACCGGTGCGAATCAATCTGTCAAAAGCCGTGAGATTAGTGCAGCGCTAATCGGTTGACGCTGGACTAAATCAGTCCTACGATCGTCGCCGGTATCGACCGCAACCGGAGGAGAGCTCATGGAGAAGCAATTCGCGTCGCACGCCGACCTGGCCGAGAAGAAGGTCAGCTTCGACCGGCTCTCGCCGCACGCATTCGCCTACACGGCCGAAGGCGATCCGAATACCGGCATCGTCGTCGGCGACGACGCGGTGATGGTGATCGACACCCAGGCGACCCCGGTGATGGCTCAGGACGTCATCCGCCGCATCCGCGAAGTCACCGACAAGCCGATCCGCTACGTCGTCCTCTCGCACTACCACGCGGTGCGCGTGCTCGGCGCCTCGGCATACGGCGCGACCCACGTCATCGCGAGCCAGGACACGCGCGACCTCATCGTCGAGCGCGGCGCGCAGGACATGAAGAGCGAGATCGAGCGCTTCCCGCGGCTCTTCCGCGCCGTCGAATCGGTCCCCGGCCTCACCTGGCCGAACCTCGTGTTCAGGGGCGAGATGACGCTCTGGCTGGGTGCGCTCGAAGTGAAGATCGTGCAGCTCGGCCGCGGGCACACGAAAGGCGATACCGTCGTCTGGCTCCCGCAGGAGAAGGTGCTGTTTTCGGGCGATCTCGTCGAGTACGAGACGACGCCTTATGCGGGCGACGCCTATTTCGACGACTGGCCGGCGACGCTCGACGCGATTGCCGCGCTCGGCCCCGAAAAGCTCGTTCCCGGCCGTGGTGCGGCGCTGAAGACCCCGCAGGAGGTGCAGGCCGGGCTCGCGCAGACGCGCGCATTCACGAGCGAGCTCTACGCGCTGGTGAAGCGCGGCGCGCGGGCGGGCAAGGACCTGCGAAGCGTCTATCGCGAGACCTACGACGCGCTGCAGCCGAAGTACGGCCGGTGGGTGATCTTCGATCACTGCATGCCCTTCGACGTGTCACGCGCCTACGACCTCGCGACGAAGTATCCTGATCCGCGCATCTGGACCGCGCAGCGCGACCAGGAGATGTGGCGGGCGCTGGAAGGCGCCGACGCGCCCGCGCCGCCTTCGTCGCGGGCCTGACGCCGCCGTGTCGGGCACCGACTTCCAGACGCTGAGGCTCGCCTATGCGCGCTCGGCGGACCAGGACGCGGCGATGCCGGTGCATCACCCGGTGGTCATCGTCGGAGCGGGCCCGGTCGGCCTCGCGCTGGCGATCGACCTCGCCCAGCACGGCGTGCGTGCGCTGGTGCTCGACGACGACGACAAGCTGTCGGCAGGATCGCGCGCGATCTGCTTTGCGAAGCGCACGCTGGAGATCTGCGACCGGCTGGGCGTCGGCGACCGGCTCGTCGCGAAGGGCGTTTCGTGGAACGTCGGCAAGGTGCATTTCCAGGACGAGCTCGCCTACGCATTCGACCTGCTTCCCGAAACAGGCCACCGCCGTCCCGCGTTCATCAACCTGCAGCAGTATTACTTCGAAGGCTACCTGTACGAGCGTGCACGGGCGATGCAGGGACTCGAGGTGCGCTGGAAAAACCGCGTCGTCGCTGTCGAGCCGCACGGCGACCGGGTCGTGCTCGCCGTCGAGACTCCCGAAGGGACGTATCGGGTCGAGGCCGACTACGCCGTCGCCTGCGACGGCTCGAAATCGCCGCTGCGCACGATGCTGGGGCAGGAGGCGAAAGGACGCGTGTTCCACGACCGCTTCCTGATCGCCGACGTGAAGATGAATGCCGATTTCCCCGCCGAGCGCTGGTTCTGGTTCGACCCGCCTTTCCATCGCAACCAGTCAGTCCTCCTGCACATGCAGCCCGACAACGTCTGGAGGATCGACTTCCAGCTCGGCTGGGATGTCGATCCCGACGAGGAGCGCAAGCCCGAGCGCGTCGTTCCGCGCGTGAAGGCGCTGCTCGGCGAAGACGCGCAGTTCGAATTCGAGTGGATCAGCGTCTACACGTTCGCGTGCCAGCGGATGGAGCGCTTCGTACACGGGCGCGTGATCTTCGCCGGCGACTCCGCGCACGGTGTGTCGCCGTTCGGCGCGCGCGGCGCCAATTCGGGCGTGCAGGACGCCGACAATCTCGCGTGGAAGCTCGCGCTCGTGCTCGAAGGCAAGGCGCCGGCGGCGCTTCTCGACAGCTATGCCGCCGAACGCGAATACGCCGCCGACGAGAACATCCGCCACTCGACGCGCTCGACCGATTTCATCACTCCGAAGACCGAGGTGAGCCGCAGCTTTCGCGACGCGGTGCTGAAGCTCGCGAAGGAGCACCCGTTCGCCCGCAGGCTCGTCAACAGCGGCAGGCTCTCGCTGCCGGCGACGCTCGCTGCCTCGCCCCTCAACACGCCCGACGGTGACGCCTTCTCCGGAACGATGGTCCCCGGCGCCACGATCGCGGATGCGCCGGTGCGCACAGGCGGGCGCGACGGCTGGTTTCTCGGGCACACCGGCAATCGGTTTACCGTCGTACATTTCAGCGCGGGCGGTGAGCCTGCCCCGGAGGTTCTTGCCGGCCTTTCCGCGCTCGCCGATGCGGCGATTCCGGTCGCCGCGGTCGTCGTCGTGGGCAAGGGCACCGTTTCGCGCGCCGCGCAGCCCGGGGCGTCTGCAGCCGCAGCCGCAGTCGCGGAGCTCGATCGCGCCGCCGTGCTCGAGGACGCCGAGGCGCTCCTCGCCCAGCGCTTCGACGCGCGGGACGGCACGACCTACCTGATCCGGCCCGACCAGCACGTCTGCGCCCGCTGGCGGCGCTTCGACCCTGCATCGATCCGCGCGGCGCTCGCGCGGGCGACCTGCAACACCTGAGGAACGAGCCATGTCCGCGATGCTCAACACCGATCCCAACATCGCCGACGCCGACGACTTCTACGAGGCGCTGATCGACATGCACCGCGACCTGACTGCGGACGAGAGCCGGCTCGTCAACGCGAAGCTGATCCTGCTCCTCGCCAATCACATCGGCGATCGCGCCGTGCTTCGCGACGCGATGGCGCGTGCGCGCGATGGCGTCGGCGCGGGGCGGGCGGCAGCGACGCCTCGCTGAACGAAGATCGCAGGTCGCGGCACCCGGAATTCATCGAACGGAGCGGAACATGGCCATCTCGACCGACGCAACACCCGGCGCGCATGCGGCACCCCCCTCGGCGGAACTGCGCTATCACTCGGGATTCGGCAACGAAGTCGCCACCGAGGCGCTGCCGGGTGCGCTGCCGGTCGGGCAGAACTCGCCGCAGCGGTGCCCGTACGGCCTCTACGCCGAGCAGCTCTCGGGAACCGCATTCACCGCGCCGCGCGGCGCCAATCGGCGAACGTGGCTCTACCGGATCCGTCCGGCGGCGGTGCATCTGCCGTTCCGGCGCATCGACAACGGACGCTACGACGGCGACTTCGGCGCGGTCGCAACGCCGCCGAACCAGCTCCGCTGGGATCCGCTGCCGCTGCCCGCTGCACCGGCCGATTTCGTCGACGGCATCGTGACGATCGCCGGCAACGGCGACCCGCACATGCAGACGGGCTGCGGCATCCACGTCTATGCCGCGAACCGGTCGATGACCGATCGCTATTTCTACAGCGCCGACGGCGAAATGCTGATCGTCCCCCACGAAGGACGGCAGCGTTTCGTCACCGAGCTCGGCATCGTCGAGGCCGAACCGCAGGAGATCGTCGTCATCCCGCGAGGCGTGCGCTTTCGCGTCGAGCTCGTCGATGCGACCGCGCGCGGCTACATCTGCGAGAACTTCGGTGCGCCGTTTCGCCTGCCCGAGATGGGGCCGATCGGCTCCAACGGCCTCGCGCATCCGCGCGACTTCCTGACGCCGGCGGCGCGGTACGAAGACCGCGACGCGAAGTCCGAGCTCGTCGCGCGCTTCATGGGCAACCTCTGGGTCGCCGAGATGGACCACTCGCCGCTCGACGTCGTCGCGTGGCACGGCAACGACGCCCCTTACAAGTACGACCTGCGCCGCTTCAACGCGATCGGCTCGGTCAGCTACGATCACCCCGATCCGTCGATCTTCCTCGTCCTGCAGTCGCAATCCGACACGCCTGGCGTCGACACGATCGACTTCGCGATCTTTCCGCCGCGGATCCTCGCGATGGAACACACGTTCCGCCCGCCGTGGTTCCATCGCAACGTGGCGAGCGAATTCATGGGGCTCGTCCGCGGGGTCTACGACGCCAAGGCGGAAGGGTTCGTGCCGGGAGGTGCGAGCCTGCACAACTGCATGACCGCGCACGGCCCCGATGCGCCGACGTTCGAGAAGGCGAGCCGCGCCGACGTGAGCCGCCCCGACTACATCCGCGACACGATGGCGATCATGTTCGAGACGCGCTGCGTGATCCGGCCGACGCGCTTCGCGCTCGAGGCGCCGCAGCTGCAGGCCGGGTACTATCGCTGCTGGCAGGATCTGCGGCGACACTTCGACCCGGCGAGGCGATGACTGCACTGAACGAGACGCACGACCCGGCGCTCGACTGCTGGGTCGAATCGGCGCACTCGCCCGGGACCGACTTTCCGCTGCAGAACCTCCCGTTCGGCGTGTTCAGGCGCGCGGGATCGGGCGAGGCATTTCGCGGCGGGGTTGCGATCGGCGCGGAGATCGTCGATCTCGCTGCGGCGCAGGCGGCCGGGGTCTTCGACGGGCAGGCGGCGCGCGCGGCCCAGGCGGCAACCGGACCGCAGCTCAACGCGCTGATGGCGATGGGCCCCGCCGCATCGTCGGCGCTGAGGCTCGCGCTGTCGCGCGGGCTGCGCCGCGAATCGCCGCTCGAGGGCCGCCTGCGCGGCTGCGTCGTTCCCCAGGCGCGCGCGGAGTACGCGGTACCGGCCGAGATCGGTGACTACACCGACTTCTACACGTCGATCCACCACGCGGCCAACGTCGGCAGGCTGTTTCGTCCCGACCATCCGCTGATGCCGAACTACAAGTGGGTGCCGATCGGCTACCACGGCCGCGTGTCGTCGATCGGCGTCTCGGGCCAGGAGTTCGCACGCCCGCGCGGCCAGGTGCTTCCCAAGGGTGCGACGGCACCGGTCTTCGCGCCGAGCGCACGGATCGACTACGAGCTCGAACTCGGCGTCTACATCGGCACCGGCAACGCGCTCGGTGCGCCGATCGCGATCGACGACGCGCCGTCGCACGTGTTCGGCCTGTGCCTCCTCAACGATTGGTCGGCGCGCGACGTCCAGGCCTGGGAATACCAGCCGCTGGGGCCGTTCCTCGCCAAGAACTTCGCGACGACGATCTCGCCGTGGATCGTCACGCTCGAAGCGCTCGCACCGTACCGCGTCCCGCTGAGTCGGCCTGAAGGCGAGCCGAAGCCGCTTGCCTACCTCGAGTCGCCCGCCGACATCGCCGAAGGTGCGTTCGACATCCGCCTCGAAGTGCTGCTCGAGACTGCGCGGATGCGCGCCGCTCACGAGCCCGCGGTGCGCCTCGCCGCGACGTCGTACCGCCACGCGTGGTGGACGCTCGCGCAGATGGTCACCCACCACACGGTCAACGGCTGCAACCTGAGGCCTGGCGATCTGCTCGGAACCGGCACGCTGTCGGGACCGGAACCCGGCGAGGCCGGCGCATTGCTCGAGCTGACGGTCGGAGGCACGCAGCCGGTCACGCTTGCGGACGGGGAGTCGCGCACGTTCCTCGAGGATGGCGACACGGTGATCATGCGCGGCGCGTGCGAGCGGCCGGGCGCCGTGCGCATAGGCTTCGGCGAAGTGCGCGGAACGCTGCTTCCGGCGACGTGACGGCGACGTGACGGCGACGTGACGGCGACGTGACGGCGACGTGACCGTAACGTGACTGTGGCGTACCTCCGCGCACCGGTCGCCGCGTCCGACCGTCAACTCGCGCTCCTCTCGCTCGCGGCCTTCGCGAGCATGACGACGATGCGCGTCTGCGATCCGCTGCTGCCTGCGCTCGCGCGCGAGTTCAGCGTGACGACCGGGGTCGCCGCGCAGGTGATCTCGGCGTTCGCGATCGCCTATGGGCTTCTGCAGCTCGTCTACGGCCCGGTCGCCGACCGCTACGGCAAGTTCCGCGTCGTCTCGGTCGCGGTGCTCGGATGCGCTGCGAGCAACCTCGCGGCCGGCCTCGCCCCGACGCTCGCGTGGCTCGTCGTGTTCCGCGCGGCAACCGGCGGCACGGCCGCTGCGATCATTCCGCTCACGATGGCGTGGATCGGCGACTCGGTCGGCTACGCGCGCAGGCAGGAGGTGCTCGCGCGACTGCTCTCGGCGACCGTCGTCGGCATGATCGTCGGCCAGTGGGCGGGCGGCATCTTCGCCGACACGCTCGGCTGGCGCAGCGTGTTCATTGCGCTTGCGCTGCTGTTCGCCGCTGCCGGAGTCGTCATGCGCGTCGAGATGAGGCGAACGCATGCCCTCGAGCCCGGCAGTGCGTCACCTCCGGCGTTGCCGGAAAGCGAATCGGCCAAGGCGCCTGAACGCGCGGGCGCACCCGCGCAGGCAGGGTACGTGCGCCGGCTGCGCGAGGTCGTCGAGGTGCCGTGGGCACGCGTGGTGCTGGCAATCAGCGTCGTCGAGGGCGCCGTTGCGTACAGCGCGTTCGCGTTCGTGCCGTCGTACCTGCACCAGCGCTTCGGTCTGTCGATGGCCTGGGCGGGGGCGGTGCTGGCACTCTACGGTGTCGGGGGCTTCTGCTACAGCCGGATCGCCCCGCACCTGCTGTCGCGCTGGGGCGAAGCCGGCCTCGCACGGCGCGGGGGCATCGTGCTCGGAGCGATCTTCGCGGTGCTCGCCGGCATGCCGCATTGGGGCTGGGCGCTTCCCGCCTGCTTCGCCGGCGGTCTCGGCTTCTACATGCTCCACAACACGCTGCAGACGCATGCGACGCAGATGGCGCCTGCGGTGAGGGGCACGGCAGTCTCGCTCTTCTCATGCGCGCTCTTCTTCGGGCAGTCGGTCGGCGTCGTCGCAGCTTCGTGGGTCGTCGATCACGTGTCGGCGCGCGCGGTGTTCGCTGGTGCGGCTGTCGCGCTGCCGACCCTCGCGTGGGGCTTCGCCGCCCGTCTCGGCAGCCGCGCGCGCGCGGCCTGAGGGCCGGCCCGTGCCGGCGAGCCGCTGCGGGAGGCACGGTCAGCGGAGGCGAACGCGGCTGGCGCGCCGGGCGCCACCGCTCCGGTGTCCGCGGGCACTTTGCGGCGATCACCGGAGCGCTTCGCCCTTTGCGGCGGACGGCGTCGAGACGGGGGCATCGGCCGCTGTGGAACGGGCTATGATCGGCGCATCTTAACGGGTTGGCGCGATGGAGAGACCCAAGTGACGCTCGACCTCGATGGTTATCTCGACCGCGTCGGCTGGCACGGCGAGCTGCACGTCGATTACGCGACGCTCGCCGGCCTCCTCGACGCACACATGCGGCAGATTCCGTTCGAGAATCTCGACGTGCTGCTCGGGCGGGGAGTGCGGCTCGACGTCGATTCGCTGCAGCGAAAGCTCGTCGCCGGCCGGCGTGGAGGCTACTGCTTCGAGCATGCGACGCTGTTCGCAGCGGTACTCGAGCGGACCGGCTTCGCGCTGCAGCGGCATACGGCGCGCGTGGTGCTCGTTGCCCCGCGCACCCAATCGCCGCGCACCCACATGTTTCTCACCGTCTCCCTCCCCGAAGGGCGCTTCGTCGTCGACCCCGGCTTCGGGTCGCTCGCTCCCCGCATTCCGGTTCGTCTCGACGATGGGCCCCAGGAGAGCGCCGGCGACACGACGCACTGGATGGCGCGCGAAGGCGATCTCTGGATCCTGCGCAATCGGTCGCCCGGGAAGACGGTCGACTGCTGGGTGTCAGAAGCCGGCGCGGACAACCTCGTCGATTTCGAGGTTGGCAACTACTACACGTCGACCCACCCGCAATCGCCGTTCGTCAACCGTTTGATGCTTCGCGCATTCACCGCTGCGGGCCGCGTCAGCGTGATGAACCGCGACGTGACGGTGACGAGTGGCGACGCGACGCGAAGCTTCCAGCTCGCCGACCGCAGGGCTCTTCGGGTGCTGTTAGCCGTGCACTTCGGCTTCGATCTGCCCGAGGTCGAGACGCTGCGCGTGCCGTCGGTCGACGGCTGGAGCTGACGACGGCCCGCTTGTCGAATACGGAAGTCAGCGCACGATCAGTATCAGTAGATGTCCGGCTCGCGCACCGCGGCGCCGAACGGGGATTCGAGAAAGTCGAAGTCGCAGCCCCGGTCGGCTTGCGCGACGTGGCGGGTGAACATCCAGCCGTAACCGCGCTCGTACCGCGGCGGCGGCTGCACCCACGCTGCCTTGCGCCGCGCAAGTTCGTCGTCGGAGACTTCCATGCGGATGGTGCGCGCGGGAACGTCGACGGTGACGAGGTCGCCGCTTCGCAGCAGCGCGAGCGGCCCGCCGACGTACGATTCCGGAGCGACGTGCAGGATGCAGCCGCCGTAGCTCGTGCCGCTCATTCTCGCGTCGGAGATCCGCAGCATGTCGCGCACCCCTTGCTTCACGAGCTTCTTCGGCAACGGCAGCATGCCCCATTCGGGCATGCCGGGGCCTCCCAGCGGTCCTGCGTTCCTCAGCACCAGCACGTGGTCGGCGGTGACGTCGAGACCCTCGTCGTCGGTCGCCGCCTTCATCGACGGATAGTCGTCGAACACCAGCGCGGGCCCGGTGTGGTGCAGGAGCCTTGCTGCGCATGTGCTCGGCTTGATGACGCAGCCGTCGGGTGCGAGATTGCCGCGAAGGACCGCCAGCGCGCCTTCGCGATAGACCGGGTCGTCGAGATCGCGGATCACATCGTCGTTCCAGACCTCGGCCCCTGCGATGTTCTCGCCGAGCGTGCGGCCGTTGACGGTCAGCGCCGCGGTGTGCAGGCGGCCGCGGATGCGCTCCATCAGCGCGGGCAGGCCGCCGGCGTAGAAGAAATCCTCCATCAGGTAGCGCTCGCCGCTCGGCCGGATGTTGGCGAGGACGGGAGTGTTCCGGCTCGCCCGGTCGAAATCGTCGAGCGAGATGTCGGCGCCGGCACGGCGCGCCATGGCGATCAGGTGGACGACCGCGTTGGTCGAGCAGCCCATCGCCATTGCGACGACGATCGCGTTCTCGAACGATTCGCGCGTCAGGATCGCGCTGGGCGTCAGGTCTGCCCACACCATCTCGACCGCGCGGCGTCCACACTCCGCGCTCATGCGGATGTGGTTCGAATCGGCGGCGGGAATCGACGACGCTCCGGGCAACGTCATGCCGATCGCCTCGGCGATCGCGGTCATCGCGCTCGCCGTGCCCATCGTCATGCAGGTGCCGTAGCTTCGCGCGATGCCGCATTCGATGTCGTTCCAGTCGCGATCGGAGATCGCGCCCGCACGGCGCTCGTCCCAGTACTTCCACGCGTCGGAGCCCGAGCCCAGCACCTTGCCCTTCCAGTTGCCGCGAAGCATCGGCCCGGCAGGCAGGTAGATCGCCGGATAGCCGGCGCTGATCGCTCCCATGATGAGCCCCGGAGTCGTCTTGTCGCAGCCGCCCATCAGCACGGCGCCGTCGACCGGATGGCTGCGCAGGAGCTCCTCGGTCTCGAGGGCGAGCAGGTTGCGGTAGAGCATCGTCGTCGGCTTGACGAAGGTCTCCGACAGCGACAGCGCGGGGAGCTCGACCGGGAACCCGCCCGCCTGCAGCACACCGCGCTTGACATCTTCCGCGCGCTGCCTGAAATGCGCATGGCAGGGGTTCAAGTCGGACCAGGTGTTGACGATCGCGATGACCGGGCGTCCGGCCCAGTCCTTCTCGGCGTAGCCCATCTGCATCATGCGCGAGCGATGCCCGAACGAGCGCAGCGTGTCGCCTTCGAACCAGCGCGCGCTGCGAAGTGTTCGCGGAGTGCGTCGTGCCATATCCCAGCGTATCAAAGAAATGCGCGGTCCGCCGCGCGATCGCGACGCCCCAAGACGGCGCCTTCGCGAGCGTCGATGCTTCGCGATCGCCGTGGCGGATCGCCGACCTGTGAGTTGCGTATTATTCACCTTGCGAAGCAGCGGGTCGTGCGGACAATGGGCGCTGCTGCGCAGTGCCCGCACCCGCACCTGCGGCGGTGCTGCGAGCAGCCGAAGGACATCGAGGGAGGGCGATATCCATGAGCACACGCACGTTGTTCATCGCGATCATGTCCGGGCTGGTGTCGGCCGGATGCGCGTGTCTTCCGCCTCATGGACCTGGCCAGGGCGATGGCCGCTACGGCGGCGGTGCGCCGTCGCGGCAGCCGCCGCCGATCGAATGCAAGGCCGGCGGCGCATGCACGATTCCCGTCGATGTCGTCACCGAGATCGGCGGCGGCGTCGTGCAGACGTCGATCGTTGCGCCGGACGCCGAGATCGCCAAGGGCAATCACGGCGTCGACAGCAAGGGGGTCGCGATTCGGTGGCATCTGAGCAATCCCGACTACCGCTTCGATCGCGACGGCATCGCGTTCTACGAGACGAGCTCGACTGAGCAGTTCAAGGATCCGAAGGCCGGCGAGCGCGGTGAGGATTTTCACTTCACCGACCGCAATACCGACAGCCATGGCTACGGCTA